>DHMR01000045.1 GCA_002405875.1 bacterium UBA4637 | reverse complement strand
AAACTCACCATCAATAACTTTCCTTTAATCGAAGAGGTGGCGAAAGATGTTCCCCCTATCTTCGACTTCTTCGAGCTACAATACCATGGCGACATCGACATCACCCAGGATGTGGAGCGCATCGACGTGGCTCCTTCTTCGCCCGAGGAAAAGGAGAAACTTCTCGAACTACAGGAGAAATTCGAGAAGATAGGAGTGAAGATGTATATTTTGGACCAAAATTAAATATTTATATATGATATTACATCCTGTCCCTCAAGATTTTCTGTTGAAAATAGGATTACCTAAGGAGATGAACAACCCTCTCAATTATGAGCTTCATCCTCTCTGTATCGCTGTATGCAAAGAGCTACAGCTTTATCTCGAAAAGCGAAACGATTGGAGAAATGAGATTGATCGAGGTAAGATGTTTGGCATTCTTATTGTGGAAAAGGACTCACAGATAGGTTATTTTGTTGCTTATAGTGGGCAGATAGGTGGACGAAGCGATTGGGAAGATTTTGTGCCTGCTGTTTTCGACTATTTACAGCCTGATGGCTACTTTAAAATTCATGAGGCAGAAATTACCCATATTAACCAAAGCATCAAGCAAATGGAGGGTGATGAGCGCATGAAACAGGCGAAGAAATTAATAGCTTCCCTTCAAGAAGAGCGAAAGAAAGTTATCATTTCTTACCAAGAAAAAATAAAGATAGCTAAATCGAAACGAGATGCTCGTCGAGAAGAAGCAATCTTTGATCCAAAACACAAAGCTTTAACTCCAGAAGAAAAGCAAGCAATGACAAGGGAAAGCCAATTTATGAAGGCAGAACTTCGCCGTCTCAAGAAGTCCCTTGCAGAGGAGACTCCTTTAGAAATGGAATTTGCTGATTATCAAGAAAATCTGCAAAGACTGAAACAATTGCGAAAGACGCTATCTGATGCCTTGCAGCAATGGCTCTTCTCGCAGTTCCGTATGCTCAACTACCAAGGGAAAAGTAAAGACTTGCTGGATATATTCCGAGACGCTGCGCTTCAAGACGCCCCACAGGCATCTATCATTTCAAAAAGAGTCGCCATGAAGATGGTTCCACCAGCTGGCAGTGGCGAATGCTGTGAACCCAAACTGTTGCAATATGCTTACCGATATGGTTACAAACCTGTGCAGATGGCAATGTTTTGGTGGGGCGAAAGCCCAAAGGAAGAGATTCGCCATCATCTCCAGTTTTATCCAGCTTGCAATGGTAAGTGCAAGCCGATACTACACTGGATGCTGCCCGCTCACATCTTTGCAGTTCCAACGACAGTAATGCCTGCCGACAATGATGTCTCTATATATAATAAGGTGGAAATGCTTTTCGAAGACCAAGAGCTAGCTGTAATTTACAAACCGGAAGGCTTGTTGGCTGTACCGGGCAAGGATGCCAATCTTCCATCTGTATATACCCTGATGCGGAAAAAATATCCCATGGCGACAGGCCCACTCATTGTCCATCGGCTTGATATGGCGACCAGTGGACTCATGATTATCGCCAAGACCGAGTTCGCTTATCATCGATTGCAACGAGCTTTCTTGACCCATCAAGTTCAGAAGAAATACATCGCCATCATCGGTTGTGGCAGCAAAGAAGCTTGTGATAAATTGATGGCAGATTTCAACGTAGAAAGAAAAATGACAGAAACTGCGGAAAATAACAGAGAAAAAAATAGAGCGATTCTTTCTCTCCCTTTGATGCCCGATTACCTAGACCGCCCTCGCCAAATCGTGCAACGCGAACAAGGCAAGGAAGCCATTACCGAATATGAGATATTAGAGCGAATGGACGATACACATCTGCGCCTTGCCCTCTATCCCAAAACAGGCCGAACCCATCAGCTTCGCGTTCATTGTGCGCATCAAGAAGGTTTGGATGCCCCCATTCTTGGCGACCCACTCTATGGCAATGAGAAGGCTGCCCGCCTCCATCTCCATGCTGAGGAGATTACTTTCTATCATCCCTTGACCGGAAAGAAACTTACTATATCAAGAAAGGCTGACTTCTAGCAGAAGCCAGCCTTTCTTGATATATGCGATTTTTATATTTCTATACGAAGAACATTACGATAACCTGGGCGATGACCACTCGAATAAACATGCCAAGTGGATAGACCGTGGCATAGCTGACACTAGGAGTGTCTCCATCCAAAGTTTCGTTGGCATAAGTCAATGCCATAGGGTTTGCCATACTGCCACAGAGAATGCCGCAGATGCTACCGAAATCGTATTTCTTGGTCTTCAGAATAATCAAACCAACAACAACTACGGGCACTACAGTGATGAGGAATCCGATGCCTACCCACATCAAACCTTCCGGACGAACTACTGTCTCAAAGAACTGTCCGCCGGCATCCAACCCCAGACAGCCTAGATAGAGCGCCAATCCCAATTCTCGAAGCATTAAGCCTGCGCTTCGTGTCATATAGGAGATGAAATGCACGCGAGGACCAAGGGCACCAATTAGAATACCCATCACAATAGGACCACCGGCGATACCAAGTCGTACTGGTGCTGTCATGCCTGGAATATTCAAGGGGACGGTTCCGATGGCAAGACCGAGGATGATGCCCAAGAAGATGGCACCCAGGTTTGGCTCGTTCAATGTCTTTACAGCATTGCCCAAAAATTGCTCTACATGGTCGATACTTGCAGGATCTCCTACCACAGTGAATCGGTCGCCGTATTGGATACGAAGATCGTCGGTGGCAAGCAAGCGAATGTCGCCACGTAGCACACGGCTCACGTTTACACCGTATGTATTGCGCATCTGGAGGCTTCCGAGCCGTTTGCCGTTTAGACCATGTCGTGTCACCACGATGATGCGACTCTCCACCTTGGCATCAATGGCATTCCAATCTACCTTGTCACGGTTCCAATCCTTGTCAACCTTCTTGCCGAAGAGAATTTGCATCGCCGACACTTCGTCTTTGTTGGTTACTACAAGTACATTGTCATTGGTGTGCAATACCGTGTCGGCTTGTGGCACAATCACTTGTTCGCCACGCCATACACGTGAAATGATAAACTTACGGTGAGTCATCATCGAGATTTCTGCGATGGTGTTGCCATTGAGTGCAGGGTTGACGATGATGTATTGACCTATGGAAGTATGATCGTCTTCGTCGTTTTGCCTTATTTTCAAGTCTTCGGGCTTTACAAACAGTTTGCGTAGCAGCATCATCGCCAAGATGACACCCACAACTCCCAGAGGATAGGTGACGGCACATCCTAATGCAGCCCCACCGCTAGGGAGCCCCAACTGTTGCAGGGCTTGCTGGGCGGCACCTAGTGCTGGCGTGTTGGTAGTGGCTCCGCACAGGATACCTACCATGTCGGGTAAGCTCACAGGTAACACGGCACAAAGACCGAGCGAGAAAAGTGTGCCCACCACGATGACTGCCAGGCTCCATAGGTTGAGCGAGATGCCCTCATGCCGCATGGAACCGAAAAAGTTTGGACCCACATACAGCCCCAATACATACACAAACATGGTGAGACCGAAACTTTCGGCAAATTCTAACATGTTGTGATCGATGGTGAGTCCGAAGTGTCCTGCTAGGATACCCACAAAGAATACGAAGGCTATGCCAAGGGAAATTCCTTTGACGTGAATCTTGCCAAGGGCAAGACCCAAGGTACAAATCAATGAAAGAATGACGATGCCTTGCACCGCCGAATGCACGTTGATTAAATTATCAAACCACATAATGTTGTTTTATTGTATCTGTTCTAGATAAAATGTCCTATTTGTTTATATTCGTGTGCAAAGGTACAGCAATTTGCGGATAAAACAAAATAAAAAGGGAAAAATAAAAGAATCTTCAAAGTTTTTATGTACCTTTGCACCCGTTTTAAATGAATAATGATGAAAGATATTTGTTGTATAGGGCACATCACTAAAGATAAGATAGTGACCCCAACTCGTATTGTATACATGGCAGGAGGCACCTCTTTCTACTTTGCCTATGCCATAAACCAACTTCCCAAGGATGTGACTTTCTCTTTGGTCACAGCCATGGATCCAACCGAGAAAGAACCTGTGGAGAAGATGCTGCAGGCAGGCATCGATGTAGTGCTCTATCCTTCGCGCAATACTGTGTTTTTTGAAAATATTTATGGTGACAACATGAATGATCGCAAGCAGCGTGTGCTGGCGAAGGCCGATCCATTTACTGTAGAACAGCTGAAGAATGTTGAGGCTAAGGTGTTTCATCTAGGCAGTTTGTTGAGCGACGATTTCTCACCAGAGGTCGTGGCGTATCTTTCAACCAAAGGGCGTGTAAGTATCGACGTGCAAGGATATCTTCGTGAAGTGAGAGACGAGAAAGTCTACCCAATAGACTGGAAGGATAAGCTCAATGTCTTGAAGTATACTTATTATCTGAAGGTGAATGAGATAGAGATGGAAACCATTACGGGCTTGAAAGACCCCGTGGAGGCAGCCAAGTTAATTCATGCTTGGGGGGTGAAAGAAGTAATCATCACCTTGGGCAGCGAAGGCTCACTGATCTATGTGGATGACGTGTTTTATCAGATACCTGCTTATGCGCCTCATGAGGTGGTAGATGCTACTGGTTGTGGTGATACATATTCGGCTGGTTATCTGTATAAGCGATTGCAAGGCGCCACACCTACCGAGGCTGGCAAGTTTGCAGCCGCCATGTGTACGATTAAGCTGGAGCACAATGGTCCGTTCAATCGTACACTGAAGGATGTTGAGAGAATTATCTCTTAGTTTTCCTTGAGGGCATCTACCGCACCTTGAATTTTCTTCTTGGTGCGTTTGAATGCCTTCGACACCTTTTTGCCGATGCCCTCTGCGGTGTCGGCAACATTGTCTGAGGTCTTGTTGATGAACTGTTGTACCTTCTCCTTTTGGCGCACCACCTTTTCCTTACTGCGCAGACGGATAGCCTCGTCGCTCACGCTATCTTTCATCATCTTGGTGGAGTCTACTTGTGCTATCGCAGAGAGCGTAATGCCTAGAATGGCTATAATCATTCCTGTTCTTTTCATATTGAATATCTCCTTTTGTTGTTGATTAATTACGTTTTTTCGCCTTTCTTGGCGCAAAAATACATATTTTTTTGCGAAATCTAGCACCAAAAACCACTTTCTTAGCATCTTTTTTCACTAATGAACCATTATGAACTTGTTTGGTATCTAATTTTTTCATATCTTTGCAACAAGTAAATGTATTTTAAACCATCTTAATTAAAAGCGTATGGTCTACAACAAACATCTAGTCCTAGCGGTATGTGCCCTGTTAGCCTTTGGCGCATGCTCCGGTGGAGGAGGCAGTGACGACCCTGTCAATCCTCCTACGCCAAGTCAGCCTTCCCAACCGGAGGCTAAGTTACCAATCAATATCAGTACAATGGTGCTCAGTCGTGCCACTGATACAAACTTTGAAGCAGGAGACAACATCGGCTTGTTTGTGGTCAACCACAATGCGGATGGCTCGGCTGCCGCACTCAAGGTCTCTGGCAATCATGTTGACAACATGAAGTATACGTACAATGGCACATGGGTTCCTGCCACTCAAACCTACTGGAGCGACAATAAAACCCATGCCGATTTCTACCTGTATTATCCATACTCCTCCAACATTGGAAGCGTGGAAGCGATGGCGTGGAAGGTGAATGCCGATCAAAGCAGTGAGGCAAACTATAAGGCAGGTGACCTGCTGATAGGTAAGGCTTCAGATGTACCTCCGACAGAGAGTGCCGTCAAGATTGATGCCAAGCATGTGATGAGCCAGATGAAAATCACTGTGGCTCCTGGCAATGGATTCACGGAGGCCACTCTCGCTGCTGCAAAGGTGAGCGTGGCGGTGAATGGCTTGAAGATACAAGGCTCTGTCAATCTCGCCACAGCTGCCGCCACGGCAACAGGCGAAGCAGCCACCATCACTCCGATGAAGGAAGATGGTATTTATAAGGCTCTTATCATGCCTCAAACTGCTGGCAAGGGCAATCTCATCACCGTGAATGTGGATGATAGGAGTTATAACCTCTCTACTACAGAAGACATCAATTTCGAGGCGGGCAAAAGTCTCAAGTTCACCGTCACTGTGAGCAAGACCAGCAATGGTGTGAATGTGAATATCACCAAATGGGAAGATGACGGCAAGGACTATGGAGGTACGGCAGAATAGTCCTTGGGTAGGAAGTTCGCATTCTCAAGAGGTTTCATCTTAAAAGAAAAGTAATATGAAGACATTCAAACATACCTTATTATATATGGTTGCCCTGGTAGCTTTGGTGCTCACAGGATGTAGCGACGATCTCTTTGGTGATAAGAGTGCGCAACACGATAGCAACCGCATCCAGTTATCTGGTGAAATCGACCAATTGGCGGTAACCCGTGTCAACGACAATGGTTTCTGCAATGGTGATGTGATGGGCGTCTACATCGTTGACTATGATGGCAATGTTCCGGGTACACTCAAGGTGAGCGGCAACCGTGGTGACAATGTACGCCACACTTTCGACGAGTCCAACTATAAATGGAACTCGGCTTACGACCTTTATTGGAAAGACAAGCATACCGCCATCGACGTGTATGGTTACTATCCTTTTGCCAACCCGGAAAGCATCGAAGACTATCAGTTTGAGGTGCAGAAAGATCAGAGCAAGGCATCTGCAGATGGCGAGATGGGGGGCTATGAGGCAAGTGATTTCCTTTGGGGTAAAGTGGCCAATGTGGCTCCTACCACCAACGTGATTCGTCTGCCAATGGCTCACCGCATGTCTAATGCCAGAGTAACCTTGGTCAAGGGTTCTGGCTTTGCTGACGGTGAATGGGAAAACACCGAGAAGATTGTCTTGACAGCCAACGTGGCTCGCAAGGCAAGCATCGACCTGTCTACCGGCGAAATCAAGACAGCGGGCAGCGTGGAGAGCACGATGACCATTCCTAGTCGTGTAAACGACGAATGGCGCACCATCGTCGTTCCTCAGACTGTACCTGCTGGTACCACCCTGTTCAGCATCACCATCGGTGGTGTGCCTTATAAGTTCACGAAGAACGAGGCACTTACCTATGTGGCTGGCAAGATGATGAACTTCAGCATTAAGGTGGATAAGAACACCGCAACTGGAGCTTATAAGCTGACATTGATTAGCGAGAGCATCACCCCTTGGGAGAACGACCTCGTGAGCCATGATGCTACGGCGAAGGAGTATGTGGTTATCAATTCGACAGCTGGACATCTGAAAGAAGCCATTGCTGCAGCTAATAAGGACTATACCAAGATTAAGAATCTGAAGATTACTGGTGAAATAAATGCCAAGGATTTCTATTTTATGAGAGATTCTATGGATGTTTTATCTGCACTGAATCTAAAAGAAGTATTCATCAAAAAAAGCATGGGGTATTTAGATGCTGGTAACGGAGGAGACATAGAATACGAAGATTACCAAATACCATGTTTAGCAATGTATGGAAAGAAATCATTGAATCTCTTGGTCTTACCAGATAAGTTGACAAAGATTGGTATTGCAGCTTTCGGCGAATGCCAAAACCTAACAGGTTCATTAATCATTCCTGAAGGTGTTACAGAAATTGAGGTTGGTGCTTTTGTTAACTGTCGTGCTATGACAGGTTCTATTTCTTTTCCATCTACATTAAAATACATAGGACGCAAAGATGACAGATGGTGGTATGGAGGAACTTTTTCTCAATGTGGATTCAATAGTGAACTGATTTTGCCTTCTAATCTAGAATGCATTAAAGGCGATGCTTTTCAAGGATGTGAAGGTTTATATGGTGAATTGCGTCTTCCTGAAAAACTTTCGGTTTTAGGTGACTATGCATTTAGAGGATGTAAAAATCTGAGTGGCAGTCTAAATATACCTCAAAGTCTACATAAAATTCCAAATAATGCATTTGAATATTGTGGAGGAATGAACGGAACACTTACTCTACATGATGGCGTCACGGCCATTGGAGAATATGCCTTTAGAGGAACCCATTTTAGAGGAGAGATAAATTTACCAAAAAATCTTGTCGTTTTACAGAACTATGCTTTTGCAGGCTGTGATTTTTCAGGTGAACTCAAGTTACCTTCTTCTTTAAGAAGTATTGGACGTAAAGTCTTTGGAGATTCAGATGGAGATGGTGCTTGTTGGCGTTTAATGGGAACCATTGTATTCCCTGAAGGTATGCAAAGTATTGGCGAACAAGCCTTCTATAATTGTCGTAGCATAGAAGGATTGGAATTTCCTGAGAGCATAGAAACCATTCAAAATAGTGCATTTGAAGGATGTTATGGAATCAATAGCATTGTGTGTAAGAGTGAGATGCCTGCAAATGTTCTAAATAATGCTTTCGATGGCGTAGCCAAGGATAATTTTACCCTCGAAGTTCCAGAATCAGCTATCTCCCAATACCAAGCAGCTAGCGGTTGGTGCGACTTCAAGCGCATTGCCGCTCATCACGAGCTCGTTTGCCGTCCTTCCGTAGCCTGCGCCTTAAGCACAGAGCACAAGCAGACCTTGACCATCAATGCCGAAGGCGATTGGGAAGTAGCAAGCAAGCCTGATTGGTGTGAGGTTTCTCCTGCCAGCGGTAGCAAGAAAACAGAAGTTACCTTGACCATCAAGGGCATGGCTAAGAATGCCGACAACCGTGAGGGCAAGGTGGTGTTCCGTCTGAAGGATAAGGATTATACCCACGAGTGTAGCGTTACCCAATATGGTTATGAATATGGTGAAGACGAATGGATTACCTTACAGAAGGCTACCAAGGGCAACAATGGTGGCATCAACATCGTATTGCTCGGTGACGGCTATAACGCCAAGGATATTGCAAGTGATGACTACATGAAGAATATCAAGCAAGAAGTGGAATACTTCTTTGGCATCGAACCTTACAAGACTTATCGTGATTACTTCAATGTATACACTGCTATTCCTCTATCAACTGAAAGTGGAGTAGGAACGGTAAATACGATCAAGTACAACCGATTCAATACAACATATACGGGTGGTGTAGGTTTGAAAGCTGACTATGATGAGGTATTCGACTATGCTTTAGGAGCTCCTACAGTCAACAAGAGCAACTTGAACCAGACATTGATTATCATTGTGCCTAACTCTACTGACTATGGTGGTATTTGCCAAATGTGGTATGACGGTTCTGCCATCGCCTTCTGCCCTCAGAGCACCTATGGTTATCCGCTCGATACACGAGGAGTGATTCAGCATGAGGCTGGCGGTCATGGATTCGGTAAGCTCGGTGATGAGTATATTTATCACAATGCCTTCATCGACTTCTGTGATTGTACTTGCTGTGGACACGTTGATGAATTCAATTTTGCCAAGAGCCTTGGTTGGTACGACAACATGGAGCTCACAGGTAAGATGCACAGTGTAGGCTGGAGCCATCTCATCTACGACGACCGTTACAGCGACATCGTAGATATCTATGAGGGTGGCTACATGCACAATCGAGGCGTGTTCCGCTCAGAGCCAAACTCTTGTATGAACAACAATATTCCTTACTATAGCACCATCAGCCGTGAGAGTATCGTGAAGCGCATCAAGCAATATGCTGGCGAAACCTTCTCTTTCGAGGACTTCGTAAAGAACGATAAGCGTGATGCGGGTGTCGTGGAGAGCCGTGCCTTCGGTGGCAATGGCGACCAACGCAACGCAGGAACTTATCAACACGCTCCTGTCATCCATAAGGGGAGTCCGTTGAAGATGGCGAAGGTGAGAAAACATCGTTAAGCGATGAAGAATGTGAAAAATCATAGTATAGACCATTAAATGAAGTGAAAATATGAAGAAACATATAATAAGATGTGCAGTTTTTGCGTTGGCTATATTAGGAATGGTTTCTTGTAGCGAGGAGTCGAACCTGACTCCTCAGCCGCAGGATGCTAAGTCTACCCCGATGACCTTCAAGGTGAGCCATCCAGGACAGACACGCGCCACTGCCACAGCCTTTGAGCAAAACGACAAGATAGGTCTCTATGTAGCACCGGCAGATGCTTCGTTAGAGTTGGGAGGCAACCTCGTAAACAACGAGGCTTTGACCTATGATGGCACCAATTGGGCAGCAGCTCGAACCCTCTATTGGGACGAAGGCACTTATAATGCCTATGCCTACTATCCATACATAAAGAGTGTGGAATCGATAGAAGACCAACCTTTCAGCGTGTCTCTAGACCAAAGTGCCACAAAAACCGCTGAGGCTCTCGGCGGTTACGAGGCAAGCGACTTGCTCTATGCCAAAACCCAAAACGTCACGGCATCGGCGGCACCGGTTAATCTCACCTTCAAGCACATCATGAGCAAACTCACGATTCGGTTGGTGAAAGGCGAGGATTTCGAGGGTGACATGCCTACCACGGCAGAAGTCTACATCCATAACACCGTGCCTACTGCTACCATCGATCTGCAGGCTGGAGTGGCAACACGTTATGTGAAAGGTACCCGACAGACCATCACGGCCCACCAAGACGGCGAGACTAGCTATTCGGCAATCATCGTGCCACAACGCATCGAGAACCGCATGCCACTCATTGAGGTGGTGATGAAAGGCGTAAGCTATCTCTTTGAGAGCAAGTTCCAGTTTAAACCTGGGGTAGAGCATCTCGTCAATCTCATCATCTCCGACAATCCAGATCAGGTGAAGATAGACATCGGTGGAGAAATTCAAGGCTGGGGTAGTGATGGTAAATAAATTAATGTATAAAAGAAGAAAAAATCTCTCTTATAATAGATGAAGAAGACGGTATATATCTTATCCCTTCTCGTACTCCTTCTCGGAGGATGGGCGGCAGCTTTGTGGCTGCTGCCCTCTGCCGTTAATAATGGGAAGAACCAGGAGACCCGATATGGAGTGAACGAAGGACTGGAACTGGTGGAGCTCATAGAAGGCTCTGGCAACAAACGATATGTAGTAGAGGATGCCGACGGCAACGAGCTGTTTGCCATCCCTTTGCGCCATTGTTTGCTAGATACTCGCTATCGCAATGGGCAATTGCGATTCCGTGAACAGAATTCGGGTAGGGAAGGTTATATCGATCGAACAGGTTTGGTTACTTTTTTCAACGATGGAAAAGTCATAGTGCCTGAAGAAAACTCTCAGGTACGGACGCAAACATCTACACAGTTTCAATCAGTTGAGCAAACAGGTAGTACCGGCTATAATACGGTAAACAATAAAAACTCAGAAGCTGCTGATGGAGCAGTGATGTCGAGGAGAAAAGGTAGAAATATTTCGACTGTAGACCTGCAAACGATGGCTCATAGCAATCCTTTCTATCGGGAGGCTTCCAAAATCTTGCAAGGAAAACTATCGGAGAACGATGCCAAGCGTCGCCACATGATACTCAACTATTGCGAGCACCTGCGCACCGCCTATACCACCAAGGATATCGACTTTCTTAGACAGGTGTTTAGTGACAAGGCTCTCATCATCGTTGGTAACGTGGTGAAGTCCATTGCCAATGATGACAAGCTACAGGCAGAGCCCAAGGTGACATATGCCATTCATTCGAAGCGCGACTATATTGCTCGTCTTGCTAAGGTATTTGCTGCCAATAAGAAGATTGATGTCAAGTTCACAGGATTTCGTATCATGCGCCATCCTACGATGGACGGCATTTATGGTGTCACCCTGCGCCAGCAATACAAGAGCGATCGTTACAGCGATGATGGCTACCTCTTTTTGCTTTGGGATTTCCGTGATCGCTCCATGCCGCTCATTCATGTGCGCACTTGGCAGCCGGCAAAAAGCGTGGCTGATGGCAATGACGTGATTAGTATACAAGACTTTAACTTAGAATAACAACAATGATAGTTAGGAGTGAGAAAATAAGAACAAGGAACAGGAAGCTCTTTCTTCTGTTTTGGGCCTTCATCGTGCATGCTGTCTCTATTCAGGCACAGGAGTTCTCGGTGGAAAGTTTCCGTCTGCTACCCAACGACGTAAGTGCATTTATCCACCCCGTGCGTGACTTGAACAACGAGGCTTGCGCCCTTATCAAGGTGGAGGCACCCCAAGACTTTGCCTTCTCTTCGCCATTAGGTGTTGTGAAGCGTAAGGACGAGGTGGGGGAGATATGGCTCTATCTGCCTAAGGGAACTAAAACGCTCACCTTGAAACATCCAGAATGGGGCGTACTGCGCGATTATAGACTGGGAAAACCGTTGGAGAGCCGCATGACTTATGAGTTAAAACTCAACCTCCCCAAACCCGAAGTTACAGAGATACACGACACCATTACACAGGTCAAGACAGTGGTGGATACCGTGACTATCCAGAAAACTCGTCTAAAGATGCCACTACGCTTCTATACGCTTGCCACCATTGCCCTGCACGAAGACAGTCCATCCTATGGCATTTTCTTTGCCTTGATGCGCCGCCATGGCTTATTTGTTCATGCCAGTGGCGACTTATGCACCACCGGTTCCACTATCGGACATTGTGACAAGCAAGGTAACATAGACAATCAGGGAACGAAGCCATACTATACAGGCGACACTCGACATAGTAATCTCACGATGACAGTAGGTGCCATCCATCGGTTGTCGCCGAACCTTAATCTTTTTGAGGGTGTAGGCTATGGACGTTCAGCCACGGCTTGGCAGCAGAGCCAAAGCGAAGGTGGAGGTTATGTTCTCAATGATGGCCTCACCCACAAAGGTGTTGCGGCCGAGCTAGGTATGCTCGCCACCTTTGGTAAACTAAGCATCTCTGCTTCCGCTATCACCATTGCGGGTAAACAATGGCAAGGATGCCTTGGATTTGGAATCAAACTTTAGAATGATACCTAGTATCGTAGTACAAAAAATATGAAGTATCGGAATCATACACTATATCTTGCGGCTTTGCTGATTTTTGCAGCCTGCAGTAGCGATAAGCCTACCTATCTGGAGCCACATCTCTCCACATTGGCAGCCACCGACATTACGCGTACGACAGCCACGTTGCATGGTACCGCCATAGTGGAGGGTGATACCGATATGCCACAACTCAACTTTAGTTATGGCACCTCTGCCAGTTTGGGGCAATCCTCGGATGCCCTACATGTAGAACAAGGAAAAGTTGCTCTCAATTTGCAAGGCTTGAAGGCGGGCACCACCTATTATTATATGTTGCAAGGCACTAATGGCAGAACCATTACTACCAGCAACACCATGACTTTTACTACTCTGCCCAATGTGCCGCCTACCGTTGGTAACCTGAGCATCTTGAGCCATGGTCCGATGAGTCTCATCGTGAACTTTGACATTAGCGACGATGGGGGAGAGCAGATGACAGAAGCTGGATGTTATCTCTCGCTTGCTTCCGCGCCAGAAGAGAATACTAAGGTCACGATAGACGGTTTCGATGGCAAGACGGGTACTCGAAAGTTGCGTATTGGCAACTTGCAGCGCAACGTGACCTATCAAATCAAGCCCTTTGCCCAAAGTGCGGTGGGGGAAACAGTTGGCGATGCTATCAGCTATAGTACCAGCGATGCCATCTTGTTGGCTGAGGCTGGTGAATTGTCTGCATTGATGGGCAGTAATCTTTATGAATATACCCAACTTTCAATAGCTGGCACGCTGAATGGCAACGACTTGAGCTGCCTGAGGCGGATGATGGGACGTGATGATGACAATGTCACTACTCCGGGCAAACTGTCGAATATTGATATGACGGATGTACATCTGGTCGATGGTGGAGTAGTAGGCCCCTATCATCACCAAGCTGTAGAAAATCATGTAGTGACTGGTCTCTTCGCTGGTTGCGACCTTCTTACCCATATCTCGCTACCGGCCGATGTTAACACGATAGAACAAGATGCCTTTGCCGGCTGTACTGCGCTCGAAGAGCTAGAAATCCCAGCTTCCGTTGTCAGTTTGACACCCTCAAAAGGCTGTACGGCTTTGAAGAGCATCAAGGTTTCTAATGCCAATGCCAACTATCGTAGTCAAGATGGCGTATTGCTCAATGCTGATGCTTCTCAAATCGTATGGTTTCCAATGGGGAAAAAGGGCGATTACAATTTGCCTAACACGATTACCGGTATCGGTAACTATGCTTTTAAGGAGTGTCACATCACCAAGTTTCACTTTCCCGACAATCTGAAGGAAATAGGACAAGGAGCGTTCATGGGCAGCTGGGTGGAAGAGGTGAAACTTCCCGCCACTCTCCAAATGATACCAACAGGTACCTTTCAAGACTGTAAGCACTTGAAAACAGTATATTTAGGTGCTGGTACCAATCTGATAGCCAACTATGCATTCGACCAGTGCCCGCTCACCGACCTCTATGTCGATGCCATCATCCCGCCAACGTGCCAGGAACATGCGTTCAGTTTCCGCTCAGGCACAAGCTTCGTCACAACCTGTACGTTGCATGTACCCGCAGGTTTGAAGGCAAAATATCAAAACCATCAGCAATGGAAGGCCTTTATGCATATAGTAGAAAATTGATAAATTAATCATATAATATGACAACACCAGAAATTGAAGAATTGAAAACGCTCGTAGAGCAGAAATATGGAAAAATATTGGCTACTACCACCGATTTTGAGGAGTTCTCGCTCCATCTGGAAAAGGTGACAGGACATAGTATATCAGCCTCTACTTTCAAGCGCCTTTATGGATATGTGAATGATGATCATAAACCACGTATGGCAACACTCGATGTGCTTGCTCAATATTTGGACCATCAAAACTATATGGCATTTATTCAGTGGCTAAAGACCAGTACGAAGTACAACTCTTCCTTTTTCAAGGCCAACCAACTCGTGAGTGGCGACTTGCACCAGGGACAGCACATCGCTATTGGTTGGAGTCCTAATCGATATTTGGAGCTATACTATCTGGGCGATAGTACCTACGAAGTTGAAAAGTCTGAAAATAGTAAGTTGCTGGTGGGCGACCGTTTTGTCACAGGTTGTTTCATCAAGGAGCAGCCTCTTTATCTGCCATACATCGAGCGTGGGGGAGAGCGAACAGCATCTTTTGTGGCAGGAAGAAATGGCGGACTCACCATCATCAACATTATCAAAAAGTGATTAGGATAAATCAAAGACAACTATGAAATCAACATCTGGTTATACTGAAGACATTACACAAGAGATGACAACGGACAATCCCATGCCTGTAGAGAATGAGTTTGGCAATCTCAGTCAGTGCTATGTCTCGCTGTCGGGTCATACCCGTCTCTTTACGGCTACCCGGTATGGTAAGCGGTATATGTTGAAGTGTCTCAAGACGGATTTTCTCTACACGCCAATTTATCGCCAGGCATTGGCCAAGGAGTTTGAGATAGGATTGCAATTGGAACATCCAAACATCTGCCGTACTATCGGTTTGGAAGAAATTCCCAATCTTGGCACTACTATCGTGATGGAATATATAGATGGCGATACCTTGCAAGCTCTCCTTGATAAACAGATGCTCACTGCTGGGTTGGCATGTAAAATCACAGAACAGTTGATGGATGCGTTGGAGTATATGCACAATAAGCAGATGATACATCGTGACTTGAAACCTTCCAACATTATGGTGACCCACAATGGACAGAACGTAAAACTCATCGACTTTGGACTTTCCGACAGCGACTCCTTCACCATCCTCAAATTACCAGCTGGCACTACGGGCTATATAGCTCCCGAGCAGCTATTACCAGGAGCTAAGTCTGACCCGCAAGCCGACATCTATTCATTGGGCAAGGTGATAGCCGACATGGCTGAGGCTACCCATGATCACTTGTTGGAGAAATTGGCAGAATGCTGCGCCAATCGTGACATCAATACTCGTCCCAAGAGTATTCAAGAGATAAGGAATCTGCCTGTCCATGCCTCCAAAGAAAAGAAGGCAAGTATCATCCTCGCTCTTATAGCAGCCCTGCTGGTCTTCGTGATAGCCTTCACCTATTATCATCGTCAACAAATGGTGAAAGGCAATGGCTCTATCGAGAATGCCAATGGCGATTCCATAGAGGATAGCGGCAATGAAGTGCAGGACTATCGGTTGTGGAACAAATGATTTATTCTGCTTGTTAAGGGGAGATTTTTCTCAAAGTTAAGAGAAAGAACTTTTTTATTAATAGAAAATTCCGTTCCGTGTCATGGAACGTACATTCCGTGTCTCGGAACGTACATTCCGTGTCTCGGAACGGCCATTCTGTGACACGGAACGGAACTTTTACTTAATAGAAAATGTTTCCTTCTGTATTTTTTATACTTTTTTCCGTAACATTTATAAGGCTTATTTCAAGAAAAAAATATAATTTTGCAACCGAACAATAAACATTATCGAATTATAACGATTAAAAAATAGAATAGCTTTATACAAGATTATGCTTAGAAAGATAAGATTAACGCTCGCCATCCTGTTCTTCGGGTTGATCACACTGCTCTTCCTCGACTTTACGGGGACGCTGCACGCTTGGCTCTCCTGGATGGCTACCATTCAGTTCTTGCCTGCCGTGCTGGCACTCCATGTCGGGGCGGTCATCGCTTGGATTGTCGTCACCCTGTTGCTTGGGCGCATCTACTGCTCCATCATCTGTCCGCTGGGCGTGATGCAGGATGCCATCTCATGGTTCAGTGGATTGAGAAACAAGAAGCGCAAACACCGTCGCTTCAGCTATTCGCCAGCCAAGAGTTGGCTGAGATATGGCGTGCTCGTGGTTTTCATCGTGGCTTTGGTGGCTGGTGTTGGCTCACTTGCCGCCTTGTTGGCTCCTTATAGCAGTTATGGGCGCATCGCACAGAATCTCTTCCAACCTATTTATCTCTTGGGCAACAACGCCTTGGCTTTCGCCGCCGAGCGCATGGACAGCTATGCTTTCTATAGCCGAGAGGTATGGATTAGGAGTCTGCCTACCTTCATCATTGCCTTGGTTACTTTCATCGTGCTGATCATCTTGGCTTGGAGAAATGGCAGAACCTACTGCAACACCATCTGTCCTGTGGGCACCGTGCTGAGTTTCTTCGCTCGCTTCTCATTATTCAAGGTTCATATCGACGAAGACAAGTGCATCGGTTGCGGTCTCTGCGCCAAGGGATGCAAGGCTTCTTG
>DHMR01000030.1 GCA_002405875.1 bacterium UBA4637 | reverse complement strand
ACCATCAAGAAAGTGAGGGAAACGGAAGATGCCGTAGGTAAGTTAGCCATTATCATAAACGAGGCGAAATACCACAAATATTCTCTCTATCTCATCATCGACGAATACGACAACTTTACCAACACCGTTCTGAATGAGCAAGGTGAGAAGGTGTATTGGGCAATAACCCATGCCGAAGGTTTCTATCGTGACATCTTCAAGAAGTTCAAGGGCAACTTTGAGCGTATCTTCATTACGGGTGTCAGTCCTGTGACTTTGGATGATGTAACCAGCGGCTTCAATATCGGCTGGCATATTTCCACCAAGGGGGAGTTCAACCAGATGCTGGGCTTCTCCACAGAGGATGTACGGGCTATCTTTACCTATTACAAAGATAATGGCTTGATTCGTTCGGATGCAGACATTGAGGCCATCATCAAGGATATGAAACCTTGGTACGACAATTATTGCTTTGCAGAGGAAGCATTGGAAACTCAAAGCCGTGTTTTCAACTGCGACATGGTGCTCTATTATCTTCGCAACTATATGAATAGGGGCGAGGCACCTAAGGAGATGATAGACCCGAACACGAAGACTGACTACAACAAAATGCGTAAGCTTATCCAGTTGGATAAGTTGGATGGTGATAGAAAGGGAGTCATCGAGCGGATTGCCGAGACAGGTGAGATTATTACTCGTATAGAGGAAACATTCCCTGCCAGTAAGATTACTGACCCGGAGATATTCCCAAGTTTGTTGTTCTATTATGGCATGCTCACCATCAAGGGCACTCGTGGCGATAAATTGATATTGGGCATTCCGAACAATAATGTTCGCAAGCAATATTATGGTTATCTGAAGGAGATGTTCGAGGAGAAGGCAACGCTGAGTGTGAACAAGCTCACGGATTACTATTATGACATGGCATATGATGGCAAGTGGCGAGAAGGCTTGACCTTCTTGGCTGATAGTTATGCCAATGTCTCCTCTGTTCGTGATGGCATCGAGGCAGAGCGCAACCTGCAAGGTTTCTTCATGGCTTACCTCAACCTCAACAATTACTACTATACGGCACCAGAGTTAGAATTGAACCATGGCTATTGTGACTTCTTCCTCTTGCCCGACTTGACGCATTATCCTACGAAGCACAGCTACATCTTGGAGTTGAAGCTGATTCCGAAGATTGAGAAGGGGATGACGAAAAAAGTGCATGAGGGACTGATAGCCCAGCAATGGGAGGAAGCCACGAAGCAAATCAAGGTATATTCCGAGGCGCCAAGGGTTGAGGCATTGCGCCAAGGCACCCAGTTGCATTGCATCATCATACAGTTTGATGGGTGGAAATTGTACCGGATGGATGAGGTGTGAATAAGTATCATTTAAATATATTTCCTTTATGAAACAGACATTTTTCTGAAAAGTTTGCAAAGTGGGGGCGTAAGGAGTGTTAAAATCTCAGAAAAAGTTTGCAAGGTAAGGAATAAAAGATTAACTTTGTTGGGTATTAAAAAGTTTTAATTATGGCAAATTATATACGTTTTGACTGGGCTATGAAGCGATTGCTTCGCAACAAGGCAAATTATGCCGTGTTGGAGGGGTTGATGTATTCTCTTCTGAACGAAAAGTTTACCATCAAGCGTTTCTTGGATAGCGAGTCTAATCAATACAGCGAAAACGACAAGTTCAACCGTGTTGATATTCTCGCTGAAAATGAGAAGGGGGAGTTGACTATCTTTGAAATTCAGAATACTCACGAGTTGACTTATTTCCATCGTATCCTTTATGGTGTCTCTAAGGTGATAACCGACTACATCGACTTGGGAGATGATTATGATAAAGTTAGGAAGGTGTATTCTATCAATATAGTATATTTCACGTTGGGACAAGCAAAGGATTATGTTTATCATGGCAAAACTGTTTTCAAAGGCTTGCACGATCCTCGTGACATCTTGAAACTTTCCAATCGTCAGAGTGAGGTGTTCTTTGGAGACAAGATAGAGAAAGGTAAGAAAACGGAGCGTGAGGCTAGTGAGATTTTCCCAGAATACTATTTGCTTTGCGTAGATAAGTTTGACAAGCTGGCTGTTAGTAATTTGGATGAATGGATAGATTTCTTGAAAACTGGTGAAATTAGTGATAAGGCGAAAGCACCAGGTTTATCGGTTGCTCGCAAATGTTTGGATTTGGACAAACTGTCGGTTGCTGAGAAGAAGGATTATGTTCGCCACATGGAAAATTTGCGCTATCAGCGTAGTGTTATCAAAACCGGCTATGATGATGGATTGCAAGAGGGTCGTGCGGAAGGTCGCGCAGAAGGTCTGGCTGAAGGCTTGACACAAGGTGAAAAAAAGGCAAAAGTCAAGATGGCTTTGAATCTTTTGTCCCTCGGTGTTTCTATCGAAACGATAATGCAGGCATCTGGCTTGACGCAAGAAGAAATTGAAAAATTGAAATAATTATGATTATCTGTTCTTTGATGCATAAGGCATGGGAGAACAGATTTCTTATATATGTACGTTCCTTTATGAAGCTAACATTTGTAACTTCCACTTTGACTTCGGGAGGTGCCGAACGAGTGATTTCACTTCTTGCCAATGAGTTTTATCGCAAAGGCAATGAGGTGGAGATGATTTGTCTTACCAACTTGAAGGTGGACTATTATAAGATGGATGAGGGAGTGAAACTCATTCATGCTGAAAATGTTGCGGGACATAGTCTTCTTAAACGCTTGGTCTGGTTTAGAAAACACATCAAGCAAGAGAAACCAGATTGCGTCATCGCATTCATGGAAGCCGTGTACGAGTTTGTGCTGATGTCTCTATTGGGCATGAAGGTAAGCAAGGGACCCAAAAGTCAAGTGGTGCCTGTGATTTCTTCGGAAAGAAAAGATCCTACGACACTCGGGCCTCTGCGCAAGTTCCTCCGCTGGATATTGCTGCCTACCGCTACTGCGCATGTCGTTCAGACCCAAGCCATCAAAAACTTTTATAATGCTATCGTTCGCAAAAAAACGTATATCATTTACAACCCTGTTAATGAGCGTGTGTATGATATGCCAGAGGTGGAACGAGAAGATAGAATCATCTCGGTGGGAAGACTCTATCCACAGAAAAACCAGCAGATGCTTATCCGTGCTTTCAACCAAGTGAAAGATAAGTATCCTTCATACAAATTGGTCATTTATGGTGAAGGCTATCTTCGACCAGACTTGGAAAAGTTGATAGCAGAACTAGAACTCCAGGGAAGAGTGGAACTTCCTGGTACGACAACACGGATTCTTGATGAGGTGAAACGTTCCAAGGTGTTTTGCCTGTCCAGCAATTATGAGGGCATGAGCAATGCCATGATTGAGGCTATGTGTCTGGGTACACCAGTCATCTCTACCAAGGTATCTGGCACGGATGAACTGATTAGGAATGGAGAGAACGGCTTGCTTGTCGACTTAGGTGATGTGGACGGTTTAGCCCGGGCTTTCGATTGCTTACTAGGGGATGAAAACTTGCAAAGAACATTTGCTGAGCGTTGTCTGAAAATGTCCTCTGTTTTCCGGATAGATTCCATCGTTGGTAAATGGGAGCGATTGATTCAACAATTGAAAAAATAGTGATGACTAATTATTCTATTCTCATTTCTCTCTACTATAAGGAAAATCCTAAACATCTGAAGGAAGCGCTGGACTCCATCTTTACTCAAACCGTGAGAAGCAATGATGTCGTTTTGGTGGAAGATGGTAAGCTCGGTGATGACTTGGAACGAGTGGTGAAGGACTATGAAGAGAAACATCCTGAACTTCATGTCGTGAGATTTGATGAAAATCGAGGTTTGGGATATGCCTTGAACGATGGCATCCTCCAGTGTAAGAATGAGATTGTCGCTCGTATGGACACGGATGATATTGCCAAACCGAATCGCATGGAAAAACAGTTGAAGGTTATGGCGGAGCATCCTGAATATGGTATGGTCAGTTCTTGGATAGATGAATTCGTTACAGATAAGGAGCATGTTACTTCCATCCGTAAACTGCCGGAAATGCCTAGCGATGTACTGGAATATGCTAAGAAGCGTTGCCCAGTCAACCATCCTACCGTGATGTATCGCAAGCAGGAGGTGCTGAAGGTTGGCGGCTATCAGACGAAATATTTTCCCGAGGATTACTTTCTTTGGATTAAGATGTTGATGAACGGATGTCTGGTGTATAATTTGCAAGAGAGTTTGCTTTGGTTCCGATACGACCCTCGGACCTTTGTACGCCGAGGTGGGTGGAAGTATGCTTGTGATGAGGCGGTCACTCAATGGAATATCTTCCGTATGGGATTTATATCCTTGCCTCGTTTGGTGGAGAATGTTGCTATCCGCTTTACTATCCGTATCATGCCTAACTGGGTGAGAGGATTGGTATATAAGAAAATGTTAAGAAAATAATAGCTGTAAAAGATGAAAATATTGGTGACAGGTGCTGCAGGATTTATCGGCAGCAAGACGGCCATGATGTTGGCTGAGCGTGGTGATGAGGTGATTGGTATTGACAATATCAACGAGTATTATGATGTGCGCTTGAAGTATGGACGACTCTGCGAGTTGCTGGGCATCGGGCAGAAGATGGATGGCAGGGGCAAACAGGTGCCTTATTCCGACCTTCCTTTCGGTGTGTACTATCATAGCCAGAAATTTCCTAACTTTAAGTTTATGCGCATGGCCATCGACGACCGTGCTGCCATGGAGAATCTTTTCAATGAGGAGAAGTTTGACAAGGTGATGAACTTGGCGGCTCAGGCTGGTGTGCGTTATTCCATCCAAAACCCTTACAGCTATATGAACTCCAACATGGTGGGATTCATGAATATTCTCGAATGTTGCCGCAACTATCAGGTGAAATACCTGATATTTGCTTCTTCATCAAGTGTATATGGCATGAATTCGAAAGTGCCTTTCTCCGAGGAAGATCATGTGGGTACACCAGTCAGTCTGTATGCGGCTAGCAAACGTGCCAATGAACTGATGGCGCATGCTTACTGCAAACTTTATGGACTGAAGGCGACTGGGCTCCGGTACTTTACGGTCTATGGTCCTTGGGGACGTCCAGACATGGCTCCGTTCAAGTTCACTCGCTTGATTATGAATGACGAGCCTATCAATGTGTTCAACAATGGTAACCTCAGCCGTGACTTCACTTATATCGATGACATCGTGAATGGTACTCTCCTGGTCATCGACAAGGAGCCGGAGGCTGAGACTTGCCCGAACCAGGTACCTTTCACCATCTACAACATCGGTTGTAGTAGCCCTGTCAAGTTGATGGATTTCATCAATGAGGTGGAACACGCTGTGGGCAAGGTAGCCCAGAAGAATTTCATGCCGATGCAGCCGGGTGATGTATATCAGACATACGCTGATACAACGAAGTTGGAGACAGAAGTGGGATACAAGCCTCACGTGTCTCTTCATGAAGGCATTGGCAAACTCGTGGAGTGGTACAGGAGTGAGCATAATCCTTTGAAATAAGAACAAATGAACTTTAATAATTGATACTGTGATGAAGAACGAGCAATTGGCTTTCCTGCAGCTGATAAAGGTAGGACTTTGGGGAGAGAAGCATTTGAAATCCTTGGAGGAGATGTGCCGTCGGGAACATTTGGATTGGACGGAGATTATGGAAATCGCCAACCAACAGGCTTCCATCGGCATCGTGACGGATGCCTTGACGAAGTTACCACTGGATTTGCGTCCTTCCAAGGTCGTTTACTTCAACGCCATCTCTCAAACTGGTGAAATCGAGAAAGCCAACAAGAAGATGAATGATTTTGCCCCTGTCTTGATGGGGAAATTGAAAGAAAAGGGTGTCGAATCTTTGTTGCTCAAGGGACAAGGGGTGGCTCTTTGCTATCCGCATCCTTTGCATCGGCAGAGTGGGGACATCGATTTGCTGATTGATGATGAGGAGCAGTTTCTGAGAGGTTGTGAACTGATGAAGAGAATTTCGACATCTTCGGACATCAACAATCGTGGCTCCCATGCGGAGTTCACGGCCATGGGATTTGTCATCGAGTTGCACGGTCAGTATGGATTTAGCATCTGTAAGAAAGTGACTCGCAACTTGCGTGCTTGGAACGACATGCGGCTGAAAACTCATGCTCCTAGTGGTGGTCAGGCGGAAAATATTCGTTCCGTCAATGGACTTGTCTTGCCATCTGTCCAGTTTGATGCCATCTTCATCTTTGCCCACATGCTCAACCACTTTATGACGGGCGGCGTGGGCTTGCGACAGATTTCCGACTGGATGATGTTCGTGCATGCTCATGCCGACGAGATAGATGTCCAGCTTTTGGAATCTGACTTGAAAATGCTGGGGCTGACGAAGTTTTGGCAAGCATTTGGGGCCATGGCGGTCGTGTTGTTGGGATTCCCGCAAGATGAGATGCCTTTATATAATAAGGTGTGGGATGCCAAGGCTGGCAAGCTGATGGATTCCGTATTTAAGACAGGTAATTTTGGTGCCTTGCAAAAGGCGGAGCAACTGTCGAATGACACCAACAAATGGATCAAGAAGATTCATACGGCTTTTGGGCAACTTCCGGTATACTGGCGGGTAGGGAAGGTGTTCCCGAGAGAGGCTGTCTATTGCTTCTTCAAATATTCGAGAAGCCAACTGGGATAAAATGTGTGCCGAGTAAAAGACTTGTAGTAATATAATCGCAAAAGTAAAAGACGAGTAAATAAGTAAAAGACATGAACATATTAGAGACATTACGGGAATCAACGGATGGCATGTTTGAATACATGACCCCTAAATTATGGCTTTTTGGCATCATTTTGCCATTCTTGATTGCCATGATCATTACAACTTTCATCCATCCTTTTATCGTCAAGATGGCGAAGAGCAGAAATATGGTGGATGTACCTGACGCACGTAAGTTGCAACGGCAACCCATACCTGTCATGGGTGGCTTGGCTGTGTTCTTTGGCGTTGTGATGGGAGCAGGTGTGACATCGACGTTCTTCAATACATACGCTCTCTTTACCTGTATCATTACATTGACGATGATGATGTATATCGGTATGTTGGATGATATGATTGGGTTGAGTCCTGTTCTGCGCCTCGTCTTGGAGATAGCGATGATAGCCTTCATCGTGAAGATGGACCAGACGAATATCAATGATTTCCATGGATTGTTTGGCATCCATAAGTTGCCGGTATACGTGTCGCTTCCTCTTTGTACGGTGGCATGTTGCGGCATCATCAATTCCATCAATCTGATAGATGGCGTCGATGGTTTGTCGAGTGGGTATTGCATCTTTGCCTGCCTTTGTTTCGGCTTGGTATTCTGTTCTTCCTACGAGGGAACGATGGCCATCATGGCATCCCTTTCGGCTGGTGCCCTCATCCCTTTCTTCTTTCACAATGTCTTCGGCCAAAAAAGCAAGATGTTTATAGGCGATGCGGGCACGCTGATGATGGGCATGCTGATGAGCATCTTCTGTATGCGAATGATTGACAATACATCCCTTGTGCAAGACCATCATCCTAAGATGGGTGTGATAGCCTTCTGCCTGAGTGTGTTGAGCGTTCCTGTGTTTGACACGTTGAGGGTAATGTTTGGTCGTATCGTGAAGGGTGTTTCTCCTTTCCATCCCGACAAGAGCCATCTCCATCATCTTTTTATCGAGATTGGATTCTCTCATATCGGAACCACGGTTGCCATTCTTTGCATCAATACGGTGAATGTGGCTTGCTGGTTGATATCATTTCTCTTGGGCTTCGGACCGACTGGTCAGTTCTTGGTGGTCTTTATCTTGGGAGCTGTCAATACCGTCGGGTTCTATTACACGGTACGCTTGATGAATCATCAGCGTATACCTTATCGCTGCTTGAAATGGCTTGCCGTCAAGAGTCATAAGGAAACCGGTAAAACGTTCTTGGCGATTCGAAGCCTGATGGATAAAATCTAATAAGAATCAAATAACTCTCATGAACAGAAATAAGAATCAAGTTTTGCTCTATTTATTGGGGCTGTTTCCTGTCCTAGGGCTTGCTTCCTGTATGGACGACGAGGACTTCTCGGTGTCAAAATCCGATTTGTTGACATTCTCGACCGATACGGTGAAATTGGACACGACATTCTCGAATGTGCCGACACCCACCCAGACGATGTGGGTGTATAATCGTACAGGCAAGAGCCTAAGATGTAGCAACATTCGATTGGAAGGTGGCAACCAAGAGGGATTCCGTGTCAATGTCGATGGAACTTACCTGGGGCAAACTTCGGGTTATCAAACTCATGATGTGGAAATCCGCAAGGGCGACAGCATCCGTGTGTTTGTGGAGCTGACTTCCACGATGCAACAGCAAGATGAGCCTCAGTTGGTGCAGGACAATCTTGTTTTCACCTTGGAGAGCGGTGTTCAGCAGAAGTTGAATCTCCGTGCCATGTCCTGGGATGCCATCATGCTTCGCGATTATGAAGTGAAGAGAGGGGAGGAAAAAATATTAGGAGAACCTTCTGCGGCTGGCTATCAGAAACCAATTGTCGTTTATGGTGGTATCACCGTGGATAGCTTGGCTATGTTGACTATCAAGGAGGGTACAACTCTTTACTTCCATGAGAATGCAGGCATTCAGGTGTATGGTCAGTTGAAGTCGATGGGAACAGCTGAGAAACCTGTCGTGCTTCGTGGCGACCGCATCGACCACATGTTCGATTATCTGCCGTATGATAGAACTCCTGGACAATGGCAAGGTATCCATTTCAAGGATTTCTCCAAAGATAATGAGCTTACTTATACGGATTTGCATAGCGCCTATGATGGCGTGTTGGTGGATTCGAGCGATGTCGGTGCCCAAAAGTTGCTGATACAGAACTCTACTGTCCACAACTGCCAAGGGTATGGTGTGAAAGTGGATTATGCCAAGGTTCAAATCTACAATACGCAGATTTCCAATACCCTCAACCATAGTCTCTATGTGTGGGGTGGTGACGTGGATGTCAACAACTGTACCATCGCTCAGTTCTATCCTTTTGATGCCCGACGTGGCTCTGCCATCGGATTCATGGCTCCCGTAAACAATCTCCAAGTCAGGAATTCGTTGGTTACGGGATATGCGGATGATGAGGTCGTTTGGACTCCTGTCGATGACAAACCGCTCAACTTTGCCTTCGACCATTGTGTGCTTCGTACCGAAAAGATGAATACGGACGACAGTTTGAAGTTTACGAATGTCATCTATGAAGATGTGAAGGATACCACCATGTATGGAGAGAAGCATTTTGTCAAGATAGATACGGATAATCTCATCTATGATTTCCGCTTGTCAGGCAAGTCGGCAGCGATTGGGGCTGCTGATCCAAAGACAAGTTTGCCAATCGATAGAAATGGATTGAAGCGAGAGGAAGATAAGGCGGATGCAGGATGCTACCTGTATCGAGAAGAAAAGAAAGAAAAATAGTTGGGTTCTGTATGCTACCTATTCGAATGAGAAACAATAAAAAATGGTTCTCTTTGCGGATGATGCTATTCCTTGTCATCTGTATGGCTTCCGTTCTGCCGCAGAAAGCTGAGGCTGTTCAACAAAATCAGAAGCCTGTTCAGCAAAATCAGAAGGCAACTCAGCAAAATCAGAAGACAACTCAGCAAAATCAAGTGGTTTCTCAACAGAAGAAAGAAGCTGCGGAGCAGTTGGGCAAGGCTTTGGATTACTTCGTCTCGAAGAAGTACCATGAGTGCTTGATGATTATGCAAGACCTCGACAAGCATTATCGACTGAATCCCCGTTACAAGGCTTATCTGGGTGTGTGCTATTATTATGACTGGGATTACAAAAATGCCGTCAAATACTTGGATGAGGCTATCCCCCAGTTGGGCAATTTCGCTCCGCATGAACGTTCCTTTTATTATTGGGCTGATGCCGAGAGCTATTTCAATTTGCAAAAGTATGCTGAGGCGATCCCTCTCTATGAGACGATGCTGACGGTGTGTTATGAAAATGAAAAGCCCGATGCCTATTATCGCATGGGCTTTTGCTATTTATTTGCGGAGAATTGGGTCGGGGCTTGGAACAATCTACTTCAGGCGAGAGACGGATATTTGGCATCTCGAAATACGCCCGACATGCAAGCGCGCATCATGCAGGTGAACCACATGCTGGATGGTTTGAAGCCCAAGGTCGTCGGAAATGTCATCGAAAATCTCTTGAAGAAATAGACACCATCGAAAATCTCTTGCAACTTGGCTTTTCTTATCTCATGTTGGCATCAACGAATGAGAAAGGAAGCAAGTCCTTGATGCTCTTGAAGCAATAAATGCCATCCGTACCATAGAGCAAGATCCGTACTGGGTGTTTGTATCGGTCTTCAATTTCCAAAATGACTTGTCGGCAAGCCCCGCAAGGAGATATTGGGTCTTTCAGAAAACCGTTGGAATTCTTGGCGGCAATGGCGATGGTCTTGATGGATAACTCGGGATGGTTGGCCTGGGCAGCGAAGACTGCCGTACGCTCGGCGCACAGGCCGGAAGGAAAAGCGGCGTTCTCCTGGTTGGCTCCAATGATGATTTTCCCATCCTCCAAAAGGCAAGCTGCGCCCACATTGAAATGGCTGTAATTGGCATACGAATTGCTGGTTGCAGCCTTTGCTTTTTCCACTAGGTCTTGTTCTTCTTTGCTCAGTTCTGAGAGTTGAACAAACTGGTATTCGATTTCGATTTTTCTTTCTATCATAGTTCAAGGGGTTTATGAAGCCTTTTTCTTCATTTTCGTAAAAATGGAGAAAAAGGCTTTTGTGTTTATATGCTCTTTTGTTTTATACTATCTTTTGGGTCATAGGGAACTGTTCCCTTTTTATTTCGTATAGAAATCTACGAGTCGGGCGATGGCTCGTTTGCAGACAGGGCAAAACTCGGGAGTATCATTGATGCGCATGCGGCAATCTTGTACTCCACGATAGACTCCCTTGGTACTATAGCCAGCTCCCTCGAAGGCTCCCACTTTCGTCTTGGCTACTTTCGGGTCTTTGGATGGAGGGGTCGGTATCTTTGTGCCCTTCTTCACCATGTCCTCCCATTTGCTCTTGAAGTCGACGAGGGTGGTGATGTTTGGTTCCCACGGTTCGATGTCGTGAGGATACATCGGGATTTGTTCTTCCTCGTATGCGTATTCATCGGCAAGTCCGGCGAAGGAATGTCCAAACTCGTGGACCACCACTGGCTTAAACCATTTGTTGTGGGTCATGGAAAGGTTATAAGAGTTGAGGATTCCACCGCCACCATATTTCTCGGTGTTGACCAGTACGATGATATGCTCGTAGGGTGTGCCAGCCAACCAGTCGTGTAGGTCCTTCAAGTTCAGTGTAGTCAGGTAGCGGTCGCTGTAGAAAGTGTCGAAATGCGAGTGGAGTGCCGTGTTCTTCCAAATACCTTTGGATGGTTCGCTCGTTCCGCTTTCCTGTGAAGGTGATTTGACGGCGATGACTTGGAAACGGTCGCGCATCTCCTTGAATGGTTCGTGGGCAAAGAGTGCCTCGTTGGCTTCCTTGACATCCTGGAGGAAAATCGGCATCTCGGCCTCGGTATATCCTTCCGCTACATAAGCGATATGGATGCAGCGGGTGGTGTCACTTGCAGTTTGAATCGTTTCATAGGCTGTCGGGTGCTCACCTTTGTGATGGATGAGAATATCGGATGGTGCCACCTGGTGGGTGAGGGATGTCATGACTTCTCTTCTGTTGTTGAACATGGAGAGGGTGATATCGACTGTGTCTTTCGGCATCGGCACCAGAAAGACATTCTCGAAGCTCTGGGTGTTCTTTTGTGCCTCCGGATAGCTAAGCCATTCCTGAAAGAGGGTAGAGAATGAGTTGCGGTAGATGACATCGCCGGTATGGTGGTCACGAACGATGATTTGTCCATTTCCCTCCACTGGCACTTCGCTCAGACGCTTGGTCTTTCCATACCAGCGGGGCATGACATTTAGTTCGTCGACGGCGATCATCTGTTGCTTGGCATTGCCTGCAAAAATATAGTCTACCCGTAAAGTCTTGTCGGTGAAGTAATCATCGAAGTCTTGTGCTTGAAGGGCGTTTGGGAGCATCAGCAATACCCATGCTCCCAAAATAGCTTTTATCTTATTTTTATTCATCATTATCATTGTTTTTATCTCACTCTCAATCTCGCTCCTGGATAAATTTGATAGTCTGACGGCAAGTTGTTCATCTTGTAAAGGTTCTTGAGCCGGATACCATATTTCTGTGAAATCAGGTACATGCTCTCGCCCGATTGTACGATGTGTGGACGTTTCTTATACTGCTTAGGAGCCTTCTTTCGTTTTTTCTTGAGGTAAACGATTTCTCCCTTGTGCAGAACATCGTGTTTGTCACGCTCATTGTACTTGGCGAGCTTCTTCCAACTGATGCCTACTTCCTTGCTGATGCTCTTGAAGGTGTCGCCCTCGCGAGCATAGAGGTAATAGTTGTCGTTGAAGATGTGGATTGGGTGGAGCAAACCTTGGGCGTTGACAGGTTGGTCGTTGCCGCTATGCTCTGCCATGAACTTGTCGTATCGCTTCGCCTTGTCATAATCATGGAGCTTGTAGAGCTCAATGATTTGTATCAGTTTGTTGGCATACTGGGGATTGGTGGCATATCCGCATTGTTTAAGTCCTCTCGCCCAACCTTTGTAGTCTGTTTGTTCGAGGTTGAAAAGAGAGGCGTAACGAGGTTGGCGTGCCAAGAAACGGCTATGGTCCTCATAACTTTCCTTGGCATCACTATACACACGGAAACATTCGCCGCGAGCGTCGTCGTCATGATACTGTGTCGGGCCTGTCCAGGAGGTATGGCACTTGATGCCGAAGTGGTTGTTGCCTTGTCTGACCAAGTCGCTTCTTCCGGCTGCGCTCTCGAAGAGACCCTGTGCCAGGGTGATACTGGCAGGTATGCGGTATCGAAGCATCTGCTCGATGGCGAGATCCTTGTATTGGTTGACGTATGTCTGATAGGTCTGGTTCCATTTCATCTGTGCGCCCATCGGTGCAGAACAGAGAAAGAGGGTTAGACCTAGGATGTATTTTCTAAATCGATTCATACTGCAAAAATATAAAAAAATGTTCGTTTTCAGATGATTTGGGCTATTTATTTATTCTTTTTCACGTTTTATTCTTATATGTTTGCTAGATTTCAAGATTTTTGCAGTAACTTTGCCGTATGAGAAAGAAAATCATCATAGCTTTGGGGTCTAATTATGAACCCCAACTCCATATAGAAAAGACGAAGGAAAAACTGGAAAGGTTGTTGCCAGGTATTGTCTTTTCACATAATTTGTGGACCCAACCTATAGGTATCGTGTCAGATCGTTTTGTCAATGCGCTAGCCTTGGCATATACTTCTTTTTCGAAAGAGCATTTGGAGCAACTCCTGAAACAAGTAGAACGGGAATGCGGTCGATGTGCCGAGGAGAAGAAGCAAGGGAAGATTCGGATAGACTTGGATTTGATGCTTTATGGATCGGAAAGACTTCATCTGCAGGACTGGAATCGGGAATATATCTTTACATTATTGAAAGACTTTGATGAAGATTTACTCGAAATGTGAGGTGGAAATCTAAAAAGAAAGCCGACGTAAAAACTATTCTGTCGGCAGATAAAAATCCCTCCATCGGGAGGAAATTATTTTTTCCTCGGGAGGAAAAAATGAAAGTGGGTCGAGGGAGGGACTTGGTGCTTATAAAATTGGGTTTGGATTGTCTGCCGTCAAGTGTAGTTCTATGACCTTCCCCGAGGCAAGAGATTTTTTTACATTGATGAGCCGCTGGTTGCTGCTTCCCCTGAAGAATAGGTCAGGGTCGGCAAGTGCCTTGACAAACGGTCCGTCAACCAAGACATCTACCAATTTGAGCAATTCCAACTGGGCTGGGTTCTTGAGCAGGTTCTCATATTTATACCCTGTGAAGCACCAGATGGTTTTGTCGCTTTGTTCCCGGATGGCACGAGCCAGTTCGGCGAAACCCTCAGCTTGGAACATCGGATCGCCGCCCGAGAAGGTGACGTTGGCGAAGGGATCGCTCATGATTTCTTTCATCAGCTCTTCCGTGGAGGTCATCGTTCCGTGGTTGATGTCCCACGACTGCGGGTTATGACATTCCGGGCAATGGTTGGGACACCCCGCACAATAGATGGATGTCCGGAATCCCGGTCCATCCACCATGGTATCGTGTACTACGCTTAAAACGCTAATCATGATTTTGGGTCATTGTTGTTATATGAGAAGAGAGAGGTAAAGGCCTCTCTCTTCTGGTATGTTGGGATATTAAGTCATTCGATTATTTGTTGTGAGGAGTGTCGATGTGGGTGACGCGATCACGTAACTCAGCCAACTTGCCACTGTTCCAACGGTCGGTGGTTCCTACCAAGTAACCGGTGATGCGCTGCAACTTGTCGATGTGGTGGCTGCCGCACTTAGGGCATACCTCCAGGTGGGCGTCGGCATTCTCATAGCCACAGTCCAAGCAACGGTTGCGGTTGTGGTTGACAGAGCCATACCCCATGTTGTACTTGTCCATCATGTCTACTACGCTGGCAATGACAGAAGGGTTGTGGGTTGCATCACCATCAATCTCTACATAGAAGATGTGGCCTCCACGAGTCAAGTCGTGATATGGAGCCTCGATCTTCGCCTTTTGCAAGGCAGTGCACTTGTAATATACAGGTACGTGGTTGGAGTTGGTGTAATATTCACGGTCGGTAACACCTGGTATGATGCCAAACTGCTTGCGGTCTTTCTTGGTGAACTTACCGCTCAATCCCTCGGCTGGGGTTGCCAAGATAGAGTAGTTGTGGTGATATTGCTCGCTGTACTCGTTGGCGCGGTCGCGCATGTAGGTCACAATCTTCAAGCCGAGTTCTTGTGCCTCCTCGCTTTCACCATGATGATGACCGATGAGTGCTTTCAAGCATTCTGCCAAACCGATGAAACCGATGCCCAGCGTGCCATGGTTGATGACGCTCTCGATGGTCTCTTCTGGTTTCAACTTGTCGGCTCCTACCCATAAGTACTTCATTAACAATGGGAATTGCTTGGCCATCGCAGTCTTCTGGAACTGGAAACGCTCGTCGAGCTGTTTGGCTGTGATGTCAAGGATGTTGTCGAGTTTGGCAAAGAACATGTCGATGCGCTGCTGCTTGTTCTCGATGCCCATGCACTCGATGGCAAGCTTGACGATATTGATGGTGGTGAAGCTCAAGTTACCGCGAGCGATGCTGGTCTTCTCACCCCAGCGATCCTCGAACACACGAGTACGGCAACCCATGGTTGCGATTTCCCACTTGTAACGCTCAGGGTCGTCGGCACGCCACTTCTCGTTCTGATTGAAGGTGGCGTCGAGGTTGAGGAAGTTAGGGAAGAAACGACGAGCGGTCACTTTGCAAGCCAACTGGTAGAGGTCGTAGTTGCGATCCTCTGGCAAGTAGTTGACACCACGTTTTTTCTTCCATATCTGGATAGGGAAGATGGCCGTCTCGCCATTGCCCACGCCCTCGTAGGTACTCTTCAGGATCTCGCGCATGATGCAACGACCTTCTGCGCTCGTATCGGTACCATAGTTGATGGAAGAGAAAACCACCTGGTTACCGCCACGAGAATGGATGGTATTCATGTTGTGGATGAAAGCCTCCATAGCCTGGTGTACACGGTTCACGGTCTTGTTGATGGCGTGTTGCTCTAAGCGAGCCTTGCCCTCAAGTCCGTCGAGAGACTTCTCGAGATAGTCGTCCAATGGAGCATCGTAGAGGTCCTTCAAGTCTTCACCAGTGAGTTTCTCCAAGTTTTTGACTTCTTCCTGGTAAGACATTCTTACGTATGGAGCCAAATAGAAGTCGAAGGCAGGGATGGCCTGACCTCCGTGCATCTCGTTCTGGCAAGTTTCCAAGGAGATGCAAGCCAAAACTGCGGCAGTCTCGATGCGCTTGGCAGGACGGCTGGAACCATGACCGGCGGTGAATCCATGCTTGAGGATGATGTCGAGCGGGTGCTGGACGCAGGTAAGACTCTTGGTTGGATAATAATCTTTGTCGTGTATGTGAATGTAGTTGTGCAAGACGGCGTCGCGTACATCCTCGCTCAAGAGGTAGTCGTCGACGAATGGTTTTGTAGTTTCAGAAGCAAATTTCATCATCATGCCGGCAGGAGTGTCGGCATTCATGTTGGCATTTTCACGGGTAATGTCATTGTTCTTGGCATTGACGATACTCATGAACACGTCGCGTGTTTTCGCCTTGCGGGCGATATTACGCTGATTACGATATGCGATGTACTTTTGGGCCACGTCCTTGCGGGCGCTCTTCATGAGCTCCATCTCGATGGCATCCTGGATGGCTTCTACGCTCATCTGGCTCTTGCCACGGAAAGAGATGTGGTCCGTGATTTGTTCGATCAAGGTCGTATCTTCTCCCTTGTCTGTGTGTAACATGGCTTTACGTATTGCTGCCATGATTTTTTGCTCGTTGAAACCAACGATGCGGCCGTCGCGCTTAACTACAGTTTGTATCATTTCTAGCTTTACTTTTAAGATTGATATTTAATTCGTTCTATATTAACATTTTATGTCAAATGGAGGTGCTAATTACCTTGTTTTTGACATTGCAAAGATACAAAAGTTATTTGAAAGTTTTGCATTTTGGATAACTTTTCTCGTGTTAAAAAACGTCAAGTCTCTGATAATCAGATAAATAAAAAATCGTTTTGGATAACTTTGTAAAAATAAAGTTTTCCAAAACGATTAAGAGGCTATATATCAGTGATTTACGCTGAATTTAGCTTGAAATGTTAAAATCTGAGATGCTCTCCATCTTCTTGGGTAATCCATTTGTATACAGGGATGGTACGCTTGGAAAGCTATTTTTTGTCTGTCTCTAGTTTCCTCTTGTAATCGAGAGCGGCTCCTATGGCTGTGCAGAATTCCGAGTACTTGGGAATGCGGAATCTGACATTGTAAAGCTTTTCCATGGCAGGGAAAACTTCGCGGCATTGAGGAAGGAGGGTCAAGTTGCCGATGAGTACGAAGTCCTTGATGCCAGACTCCAGGGAGGAGAGGATGGTGGCGGAGCCAATGCACTGCAATACCATCCATATGAGCCCCTTGGCTATGTCCTCGCGCGAAGCATTGGCTTTGGCGTTGCTGAACAAGGATGCTACGGCATTCATAGGAAGCCCTGGCAATGGTTTGGCGCTGATGTCGCCGATGAGGAGGTTGATCTTTGACACGTCTCCGTCTTTGGCGAGATTGGCGATTTGCTTGACATCATCCGTCTTGAGCATGATGCGGCTGAGTCCGGAAAGCGTTCCGCCGCCGATACCGATGCCACCTATGTGACGGATGGTATTGCCCTCGCATTTCACCAGCGAGGTGCCTGTACCCATGCTGACCACAATCATGCGGTCGAGCTTGCTTTCGTATTTCGCTCCCAATCCATCGGCTATGAATTCCTCACTCTTCGAGGTTGGCAATCCATAGATGGGTTCGTTGATATAGGCGGAACCTACACCCGTGAGCATGACGTGTTCTACTTCTGCCAAGCTGATTTGGTTGTCGTGCAAGTACTTGCCGAATGCACCATATAGTGAGGTGATCGGGTCGGTGGCTTTGATACGGATGGGACTAACGACTACACCGTCCTCGTCGATGCCGACAATCTTGGTTGTGGAAATGCCCACGTCTATGCCAATGACTATTTTTTTCATTTGTTTTGAATTGCTTGTTTCGTGCTTCTCCTGTTTTTCTTGTATATTAGGATTTGCGGGTGCAAAGGTAATACAAAATAAAGACTCCACAAAATTATCCCTAGGAATAATTGGTGGAGTCTTACTTATTTATACTTTATTAAAGAATGCAAAGTTGAAAATCTGCGGGATGCTAGGTGGGAAGTTTTCTAAAGTATACCCATTTTGCAGAAGGTGATGAGCACCGCATATCCAATGATCATGCTGATGACACCAATGGTGAATCCTGCCTTGGCCATGTCGGTCTGCTGGATGAGTCCAGTGGAGTAGGCGATGGCATTTGGAGGTGTGGAGATAGGCAGGGACATGGCGCATGAGGCTGCTACGGCTACACCTATTATAATAGTAGATGTGCCACCAATGCTGTTCAGCGAGTCGCCCATGCCAGCACAAACAACGGTCAGGATTGGTATCAACAGGGCTGCAGTTGCCGTGTTGGATATGAAATTACTCAAGGCGAAGCAGACGAGTCCTGACACAACCATGATGACGAATGGGTTGAAACTGTCAAACGGAATGCTCTTGACGGCATTCTCTGCCAACCCTGTTCCATTCATGGCAAGACCGAGGGCAAAACCGCCCGCCACCATCCAGATGACCGCCCAGTCGATTTCCTTCAGGTCGTCGGCAGTGATAACTCCCGTAAAGGCAAAAACTGCGATAGGGAGCATGGCTACGGTGTTGGCGTTGATGCCGAGATAGTCTTTTCCGAAAATCCAAAGTAGGATGGTTAATATGAAGGTTCCCGCTACCACAAGGGTGCGCCAATTGAACTTGATGTCGCCCTCGATAGACAGTTCGATGGTCTTTTGGGAGAATGGGAACATCTTTCGGATGATGAACCATGCCAAAATCAGCATGATGAGCACCATCGGTATCATGATCATCATCCAGTCACCGAAGCCGAGGTCCAGGTTGAGACCGTCTTTCGCCGTCAGCACTTTGTAGGCGAAGGCGTTAGGTGGTGTTCCGATAGGCGTTCCCATGCCACCGAGGTTGGCACCAATTGGGATGGCCATCGTCAGTGCCACTCTTCCCTTGCCGTTGGCAGGCAAAGCCTTGAACACTGGCGTTAGGAAGGTGAGCATCATGGCAGCTGTCGCTGTGTTGGAGATGAACATCGAGAAAATGCCCGTGATCAGCATGAAACCTAGCAACACATTCTCTGATTTCTTGCCAAATGGAGCTATGAGGGTCTTGGCCATGAGTACGTCGAGCCCACTCTTGGTGGCGGCGATGGCCATCACAAAACCACCCAGGAAAAGGATGATGGTCGGGTCGGCAAAACAGGCCATGATACCTTGGTATTCCAGGAGATTGCCATATTCGCCCTCGGATCCTTGCATGATGTTGAAGGCGGAGTCGGATACGCCAAATAGGAGTACGAAGATGATGACGACGGAGGTGGCCCAAGCCGGAATGGCTTCCGTAAGCCAAAGCATGACCGCCATGACAAAGATGGCGATGACGCGTCGTTGAACGACGGTAAGACCTTCTATGCCAAAACAATCAATGGGGAGGTTCCAAACTAAGATGGTGAGCAAGGCAGTGATGAGGAACATCAGCGCCTTTTTGCGATTGAAATCGCCGCTCAAAACTTTTTTCACGGTTTCTTGCATATTCTCTAGGTTTTAGATGGTTATGGGGGCAAATGTACACAATATTTTCGAAAAAACAAAATAAACATCGAACAATTTCAGTTAATCATGAGAATTTTTGCAAAAAATGACGTTTTTTGCAAAAAAATGATAGAAAAAACTTGTCTTTTAAAAATAAAGTAGTATATTTGCGACATTAAAACTGAAAAGATAAACAAACATTTAAACAATTATACCATGAGTCTAGTTACATTTATTTTGATTGTCTTTGTGGTGGTCGTACTCCTAGTCGTATCTTTGTACCATCACAAGAAGCATGTAGAGTACAAAATGGCGGACATCGAAAAAGCTGTCCGGAGTGCTTATCCCGAAGGTGTTTCTTCTGTCAAGAAGGAAGACCTCGTGAAGGCTGTGAAGAAATTTTTCCATTGCAGCTCCAAGGAGGCACATTATATAATAGGTGTAGCTCGCCGAAAGAAAATCGTGGATATTGCGGCTGAGAAGGTTACGCTGCATGAGTAGAGTGCTCTGGCAGTTTAGCCACTTTTAATGAATCATAAGCTTTGATTACTTAATCATAGCTTATGATTCACATTTTATATCAGTCTTTGTAATCTACCTTGATGACAATGACACGGATGTTTTGGTTATCCGTGTCGTTGGCAACCTTGGCGATGTGCCAGTCACGAGGGAAAAAGATGAAAAACTCGTCCGGTGTGCTGTCGTAGAACTTGGTGCGGCATCTCTTGTAATCATAATGGATGACATCTGGGCGATACTTGCAGTTAGGCTTGCTCGTATAGTGGTCGATAATACCAAAACGCTCCACGCCTTTCACCACGTATTGAAAGTCGATGTGGTGGTTGTGGCTTTCGGAACCTCTCTTCTCCAAAGGTTCATTCTTGCTGTCCTCTACGCTGACTACCAGAGAAGTGCCGGGAATAGCATGTTTGCCACCAGGAATGCTCAGCAAGTCGGTCTTGGCAAGATACTCAAAGAGAGCTTTCCATTGTTCTGGATTTTTTTTGTATTGGAGGTAGAAGTCGACGAGGTTGACACTATGATGAGGGCGGGCTTGGGTGAATCCGTTCTGCCAAGCGCCCGATGCTACCCATTCCTCTGCTTCTTTTATCAACTTAGGATTGTTGCCATAATATTGAGTATAATAGCCCTTGGAACCCTTGCAACATGAAGCTGCTTGAGATTTACAACAGGATGATGAGGTATCTTGTGCCATGACCGAAGATGACAAAGATAGCAGGAGGGAAATGCCTAGAATAATCTTTTTCATTTTTGTTTTATTTTTGATTTGTAATATATTGTTTCCTAGCAATAGTGCTGCAAAGGTACACTAAAAAAATGAAACGACAAAAAAAGAGACGATAAAAAATGGGTTGATAAAAATGAAACGGTAAAAATAAAAGCCCATCCGATGGTGCATCCAATAGGCTTTTATTTTTACCGTTCTAATGAGTTTTATTCGCATGTTTCCTGCAGAATGAAACTTCAAACCTTTACTTCTGTACAGGAATCTTCTTGACACGGCGCTCATGACGGCCGCCTTCGAAGGTCGCACTGAAGAACTCATCCAAGATAGCTTCGGCTGTCTTGTTGTCGATGAAACGACCTGGAAGTACAATACAGTTGGCGTCATTGTGCTGACGTATGAGCTGAGCGATGTCCTTGTTCCATGCCAAACCTGCACGAACACCTTGGTGCTTGTTGAGTGTCATGGCCATGCCCTCGCCACTGCCACAGATACCGATACCTGGATAAACTTCGCCGCTCTCGATTCCTTCTGCCAATGGATGGGCGAAGTCTGGATAATCGACGCTCTCGTCACTGTATGTACCATAATCCTTTACAGGATAACCTTTTTTCTCCAAATACTGCAATACGAACTGTTTCATTGGGAAACCTGCGTGGTCGCATGCCAAACCTACTGTCTTAACTTCCATAGTGTTAACTTTTAAATGGTTAATAAAAAATAGGCTCGCCCCAGGGCGAGCCCTTTATCATCGTCGAAAATTATGCTTCAGCCAAGAATGCCTTTACTTGCTTGTAAACATTCTCACCTGTGTAGCCCAACTTCTCGTCGAGAACCTTGTAAGGTGCGGAGAAGCCGAAACTCTCCATTCCCCAGATTTTACCATTGGCCCCTACGAGACCCTGAAGAGTGACAGGCAAACCTGCTGTCATACCGAAGATCTTGGCGTTCTTTGGCAATACGCTCTCCTGATATTCCTTGCTTTGGCTACGGAACAAGCCCTCGGATGGGGCACTTACGACACGTACCTTGATGCCGTCGGCACGCAAGGCTGGGCAACCTGCCTCCAAAGTTGAAACCTCAGAACCACTAGCTACCAAGATTACATCAGGATTCTCGTCGCTACCTGCTACGATGTAAGCACCCTTGGCTGCCTGCTCGTAATCAGTTCCCTCTGGCAATTTAGCGATACCTTGACGAGAGAAAATCAAGGCGGTAGGAGTATCGATGTTCTCCATAGCGAGTTTCCAGCAAACGGTCGTCTCGTCAGCATCGGCAGGACGGAATACGCGCACGCTGTCCTTGCCGGCATGGTTCTTCAATTTCTCCATCAAGCGAATCTGTGCTTCCTGCTCAACTGGCTCGTGGGTTGGTCCGTCCTCACCCACACGGAATGCATCGTGAGTCCAGATGAATTTCACAGGAACCTGCATCAAGGCAGCCAAACGAACAGCAGGCTTCATGTAGTCGGAGAATACGAAGAATGTACCCATGGCTGCAATGACACCACCGTGGAGCATCATACCGATACACATGTCTGCCATGGTCAATTCTGCAACACCTGCCTGGAAGAATGCACCCGAGAAGTCTCCACGAACGAGACTATGGGTCTTTTTCAAGAAACCGTCCGTCTTGTCCGAGTTGGAGAGGTCGGCAGAAGCACAAATCATGTTAGGAACCTGCTCTGCCAATACACCGAGACATGCTGCGGAAGCTGCACGTGTAGCTGAGCCTTCCTTCTGCTCAACCTTGCTCCAGTCGATCTTAGGAGCCTTGCCGCTGAACCACTCGTCCATCTGAGCGGCTTTCTCTGGGTTAGCCTTGCGCCATTCAGCCTCGGCTGCCTTGCGCTCGGCAACAATCTTCTTCAACTCCTCGGCACGCTTTGCATAGAGTTCTTTCACGTCGTCGAAGATAACGAATGGATTGGTTGGGTCGCCACCGAGATGCTTGATGGTGTTGACATAAGCCTCGCCACCGAGAGGAGCGCCGTGAGTTTTGATGCTAGCCTCATAGCTAGAGCCATCAGCCTTCAAGGCACCTTTACCCATGATGGTCTTGCCGATGATGAGAGTAGGGCGGTCTGTTTCTTTCTGTGCGGCAGTCAAAGCTTCGCGAATCTGGGCTACGTCATTACCGTTGATCTTGATGACATTCCAGCCCCAAGCCTTGTACTTCATTTCTGTATCTTCCTTCATAACAACACCGCATTCTGTTGAAAGCTGGATGTCGTTAGAGTCATAGAACATGATGAGGTTGTTCAAACCAAGTGTACCTGCGATACGGCCTACACCCTGAGAAATCTCTTCCTCTACAGCACCATCAGAAATGTATGCGTAGATCTTATGCTGCATCATGGTTGAGCCAAGGCGAGCCTCCAAGAACTTCTCGGCTACAGCAGCACCTGCTGCGATTGCATGACCCTGGCCAAGAGGACCAGATGAGTTCTCGATACCACGGTTTACGTCAAGCTCTGGGTGTCCAGGAGTTACAGAACCCCACTGACGGAACTGCTGAAGGTCTTCCAATGTGAAGAATCCACGCAAGCAGAGCCCGGAATAGAGCATTGGGCTCATGTGACCTGGGTCGAGGAAGAAACGGTCGCGGCCAGTCCAAGTAGGGTCTGATGGATCATATACCAAGAACTCAGAGAAGAGAACATTGATGAAGTCTGCACCACCCATAGCACCACCTGGGTGACCCGAGTTTGCCTTTTCTACCATAGAAGCAGCCAAGATTCGAATGTTGTCGGCTGCATGATTCATAACTTTAATGTCGTTCATAACCACAAAATGTTTTTTATATTTAATTTCTTTCTGTTCGAATTGACGGGTGAACATCTGTTGTTTATGTATTCACCGACAAATATACTATTTTATTTTCAAAACCACAATAGATTTTGCAGGAATCTTTACTTTTAAGGTGCTTTTCTTTAATTTAGCATCCTTGAAAGCAGTTGGTTTTACTACATCAGGGTGTTCGAAGTCATTGAAATCACTTATCTTCTTGCAAGTGAGTATCTGACCTGCCGTTGCCTTAGGGGTAACTCCATCCAGTGTAAACTCAACCTCCTGTGCCTTGTCCAAACTTACATTGGCTAGAGATACGACGATGGTTCCGTCAGCTTTCTTGGCTGCTGAGGTTGAGACCAATGGTATCTTTCTGCCATCTTTGGCATGGCTGTCGCCACGTACTTCCATGGAGTCGCATTTGACATCCATTGGCAAATAAGTTGCCTCTTGGAAGTCCTTATACATATTAAATACATGATAAGTAGGTGTTAAGACCATGTGCCCGGTACCCTTGGTGTCCGTCAAAATCATGGACTGGAGTACGTTGACCACTTGGGCTATGTTTGCCATACGAATACGGTCGCAGTGGCGATGGAATACATTCAAGGAAAGGGCTGCCACGAAAGCATCTCTCATGCTGTTCTGTTGATAAAGATGCCCCTTGATGGTCCCCGGTTCCTCATCCCACCAAGTTCCCCATTCGTCGACGAGCAATCCGATTTGCTTCTTAGGGTCGGCCTTGTCCATGATGGCTTCATGCTTCTTGATGACATCCTCGATGCCAAGGCATTTGCCCATGGTCCAATAATAATCGTCGTTGCTGAATTTGGTTGCAGAGCCCTTGCTGCCGCTCCATCCTGTTACCGTATAATAATGTAAGGAGATACCATTGGCGCGATGTCCCACGCGGTCCATCAGTACTTTCGTCCAATTCCAGTCGTAGTCACTTGCTCCAGAAGCAATCTTATAGAGTTGGTTGCCATCGTAATTGCGGCAATATACGGAGTAGCGTCGGAATAAGTCTGAGTAGTATTCTGGTCGCATGTTGCCACCACATCCCCAACTCTCGTTGCCGACACCCAGGAACTTCACCTTCCAAGCTTTGTCGCGGCCATTCTGACGGCGAAGCTTAGCCATTGGGGTGTCGCCATCACTGGTCATGTACTCCACCCACTTTGCCAATTCCTCAACCGTACCTGACCCCACGTTACCACTGATGTAGGGTTCGCAACCCAGCATTTCACAGAGGTTTAAGAACTCGTGGGTTCCAAAAGAGTTGTCCTCGATGGTACCACCCCAGTTGTTGTTTTGCATCTTAGGGCGTTTTTCACGAGGACCGATGCCATCCATCCAATGATACTCATCGGCGAAACATCCTCCAGGCCATCTCAATACTGGAACTTTCAGTTCCTTTAAGGCTTGGAGCACGTCGTTTCGGTATCCTTGGGTGTTAGGAATCTTGGAGTCAGGACCTACCCAAAGCCCACCATAGATACAGCTTCCGAGATGTTCGGCGAATTGTCCATAGATTTCCTTGTAGATTTTCTGTTTCCCTTGGTTAGCATGGATTGTACCTGTCACATCCTGAGCTTGAGCCGAGAATGCGACCGCTGTAGAAAGTAGGGCGGTTGCGAAAAGTCTATTCATATTGTCTTTTTGTTATAATTAAAAGGAAGGTTTCTTGTTTATTTAAAAATACGTTTGTGGGAGGCGTTTCCCCACAAACATATTTTTTTGCAGTTTTTTCTGTCTAATTCTAATGAATCTATGTTTAACAGAAAAATAGGTTTATTTCTTGTTGGCTACGGCTGCCTGTTCGATGGCAAGACCTGCTTTGTAAGTTTCGATATAGGCATCGAACCCTGCAACGTCCTCGGCTGTTGGAGCTATCTCTACTCCTGTATTGCCTGCGAATACCTTCTTGTCGAGGTAGTCGGCAAGACTCAACTTCTGCTCGTTGTTCACGAGATAGCCAGCAAGCAAGGCAATACCCCAAGCACCACCTTCGCCAGCAGTCTCCATGACGGAGATAGGGGAGTTGATGGCTGCTGCAAGGATACGTTGACCTACACCTTTGGTCTTAAACAAACCGCCATGTCCTGTGATGCGATCCACCTGTACTTTCTCATCCTTGAACAAAACGTCGTTGCCTATCTTCAACACGGCAACTGATGCATAGAGGTTGGCACGCATGAAGTTGGCGAGATTGAACTTGTCGTTTGCTGAACGAACAAACATAGGGCGACCTTCAGCCAAACCCGTAACTGGTTCACCAGAAATGTAATTGTATGCAATCAAGCCACCGCAGTCAGCGTCACCCTCCAAGGCGTGGTTGTAGAGCTTGCCGAACACTTCATTCATATCTACCTTGACACCAAGTAGTTGTTGATATTCCTTGAAGAGATTTACCCAAGCATTGAGGTCGGAAGTACAGTTGTTGCAGTGTACCATGGCCACTGGACTTCCGTCTGGCGTTGTCACCATGTCGATGACTTCGTAAGGTTTACTCAAGGCCTTCTCCAATACAATCATGGAGAAAGAAGATGTACCTGCACTGACATTACCTGTGCGTTGGCGAACAGCGTTGGTGGCGACCATGCCAGTACCAGCATCACCCTCTGGAGGACAGAGTGGTGCGCCTGCCTGAAGAGTACCGGAAGGATCAAGTTTCTTGGCACCTTCTTCAGTCAAGATGCCAGCGTCCTCGCCTGCATTCAAAACTTGTGGGAGAATGTCGAGAATCTTCCAACCGAGGTTCCTAGGCTCAATGAGCTTGTCGAACTTAGCAACCATCTCAGCATCGTAGTTGTTGGTGTTGGAGTCGATAGGAAGCATGCCGGATGCATCGCCTACACCCAAAACCTTCTTGCCTGTCAACTGCCAGTGGATGTAACCTGCGAGTGTGGTCAAGTAGTCTATCTTGCCTACATGCTCTTCACCATTCAGAATGGCTTGGTATACGTGGGAGATACTCCAACGCAATGGGATATTGAAGTGGAAGAGCTCTGATAGCTCTGCTGCAGCCTTGGCTGTATTGGTGTTACGCCAGGTACGGAAAGGTACCAAAATCTGCTGGCCCTTGTCGAATGTCATATAGCCGTGCATCATGGCAGAGATGCCGATGGCTGCCAATTGTTTGATGTCACATCCGTATTCTGCCTTCACATTCTTACAGAGGTCTGCATAACAATCCTGTAGGCCTGCCCAGATAGCTTCGATGCTATAGGTCCAAAGGCCATCCACCAATTGGTTCTCCCATTCATGGCTGCCCTGTGCGATAGGGGCATTATTTGTATCAATCAAGACGGCTTTGATTCGGGTTGAGCCGAACTCAATGCCTAAGATAGCCTTGCCAGTCTCGATTGTTTGTTTTGCGTTACTCATAATTTTTTGGTTATTGTGAAGAGCTAAGAGCAAAGAATCTCACTCCACTTATATTATATTTTAGGATACAACAAGAGAATTCTTCACTCTTCACCCTTCGTTCTTCACTTATAAATATTACTTGAGTGCCTTGTTGAGCATGTAGTAAATCTCGTTGTTGCGGAGCTGCTGCTTGAAGCTGCGGAGCTCAGTGTTCTTGTCGATGTTGACGAACTCAATACCCAGCATCTCGCAGAAGTCCTCCCAGTAATCTGCTGTGATGTCGTAAGAGAATGCACTGTGGTGTGTACCACCGGCGAGAATCCATGCACCAGCGCCTACTTCGAATGAAGGCTGTGGTACCCAGAGGGCTGAAGCTACTGGCAACTTAGGCATCTTTTGTGGTTCGATGCACTCTACTTCGCTAGCGATAAGGCGGAAGCGGTTGCCGAGGTCTACTACGGTTGCCTTGATACCCTTGCCAGTCTTTGATGTGAACACAAGACGAGCGGTCTGAGACTTGCGGATACCGATACCGAGGAAGTGAACCTCCAACTTTGGCTTGTCGCTTGCGATGAGTGGGCAAACCTCCAACATGTGGCTCTGAAGACTGGATGTGCGATCTTCTGCGAAGTTGAGTGTGTAGTCCTCCAAGAATGAGCAACCTTTCTCCAAGCCCTGGTTCATTACCCAGAGTGTGCGATAGAGACAAGCTGTCTTCCAGTCGCCCTCAGCACCGAAACCATATCCCTCAGCCATCAAACGCTGTGAAGCCAAGCCAGGAATCTGGTCGAAACCTACGAAGTTAGGATCGTTGACATCAGCATCGCCGAGGTCGTCGAAGTTGGTGGTGAATGCGATGGCACCCTCGTCCTTCAATACACGACGAAGAGCAATCTCAGCCTTTGCGGAGTTCTTCACCTTCTCCCAATATACTTCCTCGCCACTCTCGTCGATCTTGATGGTGTATTCCTTCTTGTACTCCTCTACGAGAGCATCAGCCTCCTCGTCGGTCACCTTCTTGAAGTACTCCATCAAAGAAGATACTGGGTAGTAATCTACGTGGTAGCCCAAGCGCTGCTCGAACTCAACACGGTCGCCATCGGTAACGGCTACATTGTTCATGTTCATACCGAACATCAAGCAACGTACATTGTGAGCATCAGCTACAGCTGCAGCTACACGTGCCCATGTGGCAATCTGCTTCTGAGCTTCCTCGCTCTTCCAATAGCCTACGACTACCTTTCTAGGGATACGCATACGAGTGCAGATGTGACCGAACTCAATGTCACCGTGAGCTGACTGGTTGAGGTTCATGAAGTCCATGTCGATGTCCTTCCATGGAAGTTCAGCGTTATATTGTGTGTGGAAGTGGAGGAGAGGCTTCTGGAGAGCCTGCAAGCCCTTGATCCACATCTTGGCTGGTGAGAAAGTGTGCATCCATGTGATGATACCTACACACTTGTCATCATTGTTGGCTGCCTTCATGACAGCTTCTACTTCTGCAGAAGAGTTAGCTGTGCCTTTGTAAACGATTTTCACAGGGATGATGCCACTGTTGTTGAGACCGTCTACCATATCCTTAGAGTGTCCGTCAACGATTTTTACGGTTTCACCTCCGTAAAGAAGTTGTGCACCAGTTACAAACCAAATTTCAGAATTTTCAAATGCTTTAATCATGATTGTTGTTGTTTATATTGTTAGTTATTTTGTTGTTGTATTCCTAGTTGTAATTTTAAGAATTACTTCTTTTTCTTCTGGCCATAGTATGCATTAGGACCATGCTTGCGGCTGAAGTGCTTCTCTACGAGAAGTGGGTTCATGGAGGTGTTTGGGTTCACGCAAAAAGAAACAAATGCCATTTTGGCCACTTGCTCTGCTACTACTGCGTGGTAGACTGCCTCGTCAGCGTCCTTGCCCCAAGTGAAAGGACCATGGTTCTTGACCAAAACTCCTGGTGTGTGAACAGGGTTGATGTTGTCTTTCTTGAAGCGATCGACGATGACAACACCTGTGTTGTACTCATACTCAGCCATCATGTCCTCTGTCATGTCGTCTGTGCAAGGAATGCTATCGTGGAAGTAGTCGGCATGAGTTGTTCCGATATTTGGAATGTCCTTGCCAGCCTGTGCCCATGCTGTAGCGTATGTGGAGTGTGTGTGAACCACGCCGCCCAACTCAGGGAAGGCACGATAAAGCACCAAATGGGTAGGAGTATCGGAGGAAGGATTCAAGTCGCCTTCTACCACCTTGCCTGTTTGCAAGTCAACTACGACCATGTCGCTTGCTTTCATAGTGTCGTAACTGACACCTGAAGGCTTGATGACTACAAGACCTTTTTCGCGATCGATAGCACTTACATTGCCCCAAGTGAAGAGCACGAGGTTATGCTTTACAAGGTCAAGGTTTGCCTTGAACACTTTTTCTTTTAATTCTTCTAACATAATATTGAATGTTTTAAGTTGATTATTTTCTATATATAATGGGTCTTGGGCTCTTTTCTTTAGGGAGCCATCAACCTCCGTTATTTCTGTTTGATTTGACAATACACCTAATTAATATAGGTATATTTTATTTTAAGTTGAAAGATGGATCTTCCTCATAAGCTTTTTTGTTGAAGCGGTAGAGGGCTGCGCCTCTCTTGGAAGTCACCTTGTCTATGAGTTCTGTTTTTTCTATGAAATCGATGTCCTTGATGCGCTTACGGAAGTTGCGCTTGTCTATTTCCTCACCCATGACGGCTTCGAAAACATGTTGTAGTTGTGTCAAGGTAAAGAGGTCTGGAAGCAACTTGAAACTGAGAGGCTCAGTATTGATACGTCGACGTATTTGTGAAATGGCATTGCAAATCATTTGGTTGTGGTCGGAATAGAGATGTGGAAGTTCATTGAGAGTTACCCATTCCAGCCCATGCTGGATTCTAAGTTTATCATCATAGTCTTTCACATTGATAAGAGCGCAGTAGGCGATGGAGATGACACGTTCACCTGGGTCACGATCGATTCGACCGAATGCACCCACTTGACGAATGTATAATCCCTTCATACCTGTTAATTCTAGAATGACACGATTGGCAGCATCTTCAAGACTTTCTTCTGCCCCTACAAAGCCGCCATAAAGAGACCATTCTCCACGACCTGGATCCATTTGGCGTTTTCCGATGAGGACTTGTAATTGATTGCCATTAAAACCGAAGATGATACAGTCTACAGAAACGAAGACTTTGGTATGTTCATTATAAAATTGTGTCATTGTCTTTTTTATTTGATGATGGAAGATATTTTGTTCCTTTTCTCTTAGTGCGTATGGGAGAAAACTGCATCCCTAAGCAATGCCCAGAGATACAAGTTTCCTTTTATGGTTTATTATATATTACCAGAAGTAAGCATAGAATGCTGCACAGAGACCAACGACCACAAGCGTGCCGACGATATCAAACCAATCCCAGCTTGCCCGGATGGATTTCTTGAAGTCCTTGGTGAAGGTGATTGCCTCTACCTGTTCCTTGCTTGGGGCAGGAGTGAAACAGCTTACTACGACCATGAAGATGAGGAGGAATACGAGCAACCAGCACTCGAATACCAGCCAGTTGGTCTGCCAGAACCATTCTGTATAGTGCCAGAAAGCACCATCCATCGTAGCTTTACCTGTGTCTGTTATAACGTTGGTCACGAGGCGAACCATACCGATGAGGAAGCCAAAAATCATGGTGTATTCACCAGCCTTAGGGGTAATCTTCTTGGAGAAAATACCCATGGCAAATACAGCAACCATCGTTGGAGCCAATAGTGACTGGATACCCTGGAGATAGTTGTACAAAGTGTCCATCTTCATCATGATAGGCAACCAGGCAAAACCGAGGATGACGACAACGACTGTTGCTATACGACCTACGAGTACGTAGTGTGCCTCAGACATTCCTTTCTTGAGCGGTTTGTAGAAGTCCTCGGTGAAGAGGGTAGCGCAACTATTAAAGAAGGCTGCCAAAGATGCAACGAGTGCGCAGATGAAACCGATGGTCACGATACCCTTGATACCAGCAGGAAGTACGCTCTTTACCATGATGGCAAATGCAGCATCGGTATTGTTCATGGTGATGGTACCCTTCTGAGCCAAAGCTGCAGCAATCATACCTGGAATCAAGAACATGAAGCAAGGGAGAACCTTGAAGAAACCTGCTGCAATCGTACCACGACGTGCACGCTTCATGACTACTTCATTCTTCTCGCCTGGTACCTGACCGAGTACACGCTGAACGATGTGCTGGTCGGTGCACCAATACCAGAAACCAATGATGGTTGCGCCAAGGAATACCACGAATCCTGGATACTCCTGATACATAGAGTCGCCTGCTTCCCAGTGGAACATGTGGGTGGTACCATAACCGTTGTTCAACTTGCTGCAGTAGTCCATCATGTCGGTCCAACCTGCAGAAATGCTACCACCACCGAGGGTGGAAAGTCCGAGAAAGAGTACCAAGAATGAACCAATGACCAAAATTGGGGTCTGAATGGTAGAAAGTGTCATCACACCCTTCATGCCGCCGAATACGGTAAAGATGGTGGTGAGGATAATCAAGCCAATGGCACCTACCCAGAAGTTCAAGCCCCAAAGATATTCGAAGAAGATACCACCAGTCAGGGCCGTCACGCTTACCTTGGTGAGGATGTAAGCCACGAGGGTGATAATGGAAAGCCATGAGCCTGTGCGCTGGGTGTAGCGGAACTTCAAAAAGTCAGGCATGGTGATAATCTTACCCAATTTGTTGATGAGCAACTGATAGAAAGGTACGAACAACCATCCCAAGATGAGAATCATCCAACCTTGCATCTCCCAGTGTGCCATACCGACACCACTCTTGGCTCCAGTACCAGCCAAGCCGACAAGGTGCTCGGAACCAATGTTGGCAGCAAAGATGGCCATACCAATTACATACCAAGGCTCACCCTTACCGAAAAGGTAAGCTGAGGAGTCTTCGCCCTTCTGGGCCTTTCTGTCCTTGACTATCGCATGCCATACGGCACATATCACGCCAATTACGCCAATGGCGAGTACTGCCCAGTCAAGCCATACGAATTCTGTTGAATTCCAATTCATAATTTCTTTTTACTTTGTTAGATTGTTTATTTTTGATTGTTATTTCTTCACGCTAAACTTGTATGCGAGATGCGAGTAATACTTCTCGCCAGGTTTTAAGGTGGCATCGGTCCATCCCTTCACACCTTGGGCAATCTTGGTAGGAGAGTCTGGATATTTCTGGCTTTCGAAACAAACACTTACATGCTTTGGATATTTGATGCCATGTTTGCAAGCAATACCTGTGCCTTGGAAGTTGCCTGTGTAAACTTGGATGCCTGGCTCATTGGTATATACTTCGAGCAAGATGCCACTCTTCGGTGAGTAGAGGCTAGCACAAACGGTTTGGTCGTCACCCTTGCCATTCTTGTAAGTGTTCAGGCACCAGTTGTGGTCGTACCCTGTGGCATTCTTGATTTGGTCAAAGTTGTAATCCACTTTTTTGCCGATTTCTGTAGGCGTACGGAAGTCCATTGGTGTACCTGTCACATCCTTGATTTCACCTGTTGGAATGTAAAGTTTGTCGGATGGGGTGAACTTGTCGGCATTGATATACATGATTTGGTTAAATCCTTCTTGAGATGGGTCGCCATTCAAGTTGAAGTAACTATGGTTGGTCATGTTGATGACGGTCTCCTTGTCTGTCGTCGCACCGAATACGATGTCGAGTGTGTTATTGCTCTTTACAGTATAGGTAGCTGTTGCCGTTACATTTCCTGGAAAACCATTCTCTCCATCTTTTGCATGGATGGTAAATGTGACGGAAGAGTCATTTTTCTCCGTGATGTCATATACTTGGTTCAACCATCCTGTGGCACCACCGCCATGGAGACAGTTGCCATTGTCGTTGGCTTTCAACTGATAGACAGAACCTCCCAAAGTCAATTTGGCATCTTTGATACGGTTGGCGTAACGACCTACCGACGAACCGTAGTCTGATGGAGAGTTGAGCGTGTCGGCATATTGGTGGATGTTGTCATAGCCGAGTACGACATCGGTAGGTTTCCCTTCTTTGTTGGGAACGGAGATGGAGACGACACGACCACCGTAGTTGGTGAGGCAAACTTCCATGCCGCTGGCATTCTTAAGAGTTACTAACTCGGTTTTCTTGCCTAGGACTGTAGAATCAAAATCCGCAGGATTGAGACCAGACTGAGTGAGGTTTGTGTTCTCACTCGAACCACATGCTGAAAGCATGGCTGTCATGAAGCCAGCTCCCAAAAATAAACCTTTTATATTCTTCATTTTTAGGTTGATTATTAGTTATATATTTCTTTTGGGTGTAAAATTACAACTTTCTTTTGAAAACTGATCAGTTTTGGCTAATTATTTTTCTATTCGAGTGTCTTTTTAACACTATTTGTGCAAAATGCGCTAAAAATTGCTAGTAGGAGGGCGATTTCCTTGTGGAAAAGTTGTCTGCAAGAGAAAAGAAAAACTCGCAATAGAGGATGGATGTTTCCTAGCTATTGCGAGTTTGTACTATAGATGACACCTATTTATATTATATGTGTCATATTTATATGATATATGTGTCTTAAGTTGGATACGGCTTAGCACACCTTGTGGGAGCCTTCTGAGATAACTACTGGATAAACTTCTGGCTCGTGACCATACTTGGCAGCAAACTTAGCCTTGACATCTGACACGAAGTTGTCGTAGATATCATCCTTTACCAAGTTGATGGTGCAGCCACCAAAGCCACCGCCCATGATACGGCTACCCGTAACACCGTCTTCTTTGGCAACATCGTTCAAGAAGTCAAGTTCTTCGCAGCTTACCTCGTATTCCTTACTCAAACCATAGTGGGTCTCGTACATCTTCTGACCTACGGTCTCGTAGTCGCCCTTCTCAAGAGCGTCGCAAACTGCCAATACGCGGTCTTTCTCTCCCAAAACGAAGTGAGCGCGGCTGTAATCCTCTTCGCCAACTTCAGCACGAACCTCTTCCAATTGCTCCCATGTACAGTCGCGAAGTGTCTCGAACTTAGCCTCTGGGTGCTTAGCTGCGATGTGCTTGACAACATTCTCGCAGGAGTTGCGACGGTCATTGTATGGAGAGCCAGCCAACTCATGTTTTACCTTGGAGTTGACCAAGCAGAGTTTGTAGCCCTTAGGTTCGAATGGGAAGTACTCAAACTCGCGGCTGTTGCAATCAAGGCGCATCAACTTACCTTCTTTGCCAAATACAGATGCAAACTGGTCCATGATACCGCAGTTCACACCGATATATTTATGTTCTGTAGCCTGACCTGCCAAAACTAGATCCCACTTAGAAACCTTGTTGTCGCCGAAGAGATCATTCAATGCAAAGGCAAAGCAGCTCTCCAAAGCAGCAGAAGAAGACATGCCGGCACCGAGAGGCACATCTCCATAGAATGCAGCATTGAATCCTTTGACATCCACACCCAATGCCTTCATCTCTTGGCAAATGCCGTAGATATAGCGTGCCCAAGATGCACGAGGGCCCTGAGGATCGTCAACCTTGAACTCTACACGGTCTTTTAAGTCGATAGAATAGAGCATGACAGTGTTGGTGCCGTTAGGACGAATCTCTGCCATGATACCCTTGTCTACAGCACCTGGAAATACAAAACCACCATTGTAGTCTGTGTGCTCACCAATGAGGTTAATACGTCCAGGAGACATATAAATGTTACCTGTCTTACCATCAAAATGCTTGATAAAGCGGCTTCTTACTTTTTCGATATCCATAATTTCTATTTTTTAGATTGTTATTATTAAAGATTTGATTTATAAAGATTCCCAAGAGCGGGAAACTCTTGGGAATGAGTGTTTTTATTAGTCTACAGGAATGTCTTTGTTGATATTCTTACAGCCTGCTACGGCATAGAAGAACATATAAGCCATAGAAATCAAAGGAACGATATAGCTCATCATATAGCTTACGTTGTCAGCGATGAAGTTCTGTACCAATGGCATCAAGCCTCCACCTACTACCATCATCATGAAAATACCTGATGCTTGTGCTGTGTATTTGCCAAGTCCTTCGGTTGCGAGGTTAAAGATGGATGGCCACATGATAGAGGTGCAAAGACCACAGAGAACCAAGAACATGGCTGAAATTGGGACAGTTACCATTTGGAAAGAAGAACCTGTGAACACTGGCATTTCGACTGTTGTTGATTTGCCGAGTAGTACGGCCAAAAGAATGAAAACCATGCCTACGCCATTGGCAACAATCATCATGGAGCGGCTGGATACTTTGTCTGCGATAAAGCTAGACAACAGACGGCCTACAAGCATCAGTAACCAATAGGTACCTGCTACGAAACCACCGATGGCTGCTGCATTTGCCAAGGCTGTGCCATTGATGAAACCACCGCCGTTAGCTGTGGTATCGGAAATGTAGAAATTCAAAGTTCCAGGGATACCAACCTCTACACCTACATAGACGAATATGGCGATAACGCCGAGGTTGAAGTGACGGAATGCCCATGGAGAATGCTCGAAGACGGTCTTGTCTGTGGTCTTACCCATCTCAGGATCCTGAATAGGGATGAAGAGCAAGATGATGAAGGCTGCAGCGAAGACGGCAAGTGCAATGTAGAGCACCAAGTTGACATCTACCATCTGTGTGTTGGCTGTTACAGTACCGATGAGGGCACCTACGAGCATTGGGGTTAAAGTACCAGATAGGGAGTTCAATGTTCCACCAATGAGGTTCAATTGGTTACCACGGTTGCCACCACCACCGAGCAAGTTAAGCATAGGGTTTACCACTGTATTTAAAATACAAACAGCGAAACCTGAGATGAATGCACCGAAAAGATAGACTGAGAAGCCTGAAACTCCAACTCCGAACTTACCTGAGAGGAACTGAATGAAGACTCCAATAAAACCTGTTGCGATACCTGTGAGGGCTGTCTTCTTGTAGCCAATCTTGGTCAAGAGCTTACCAGCAGGAATACCCATGAAGAGGTAGGCGAGGAAGTTCATAGCGTTACCTAACATACCTATCATATTGGCACTACCACTATCGGCAAAGACATTTTTCCAAATGACTCCGATAGGAGCGGCGAGGTTTGTTACGAATGAAATCATTGCGTAGAGAAACATCATCGTTACGATGGCGATAATGTTACCATTTTGTTTTTGGTTTTCCATTTTTTTTTCTAATAGTTGATATTGTTTATGTTTTGTTTTTAGACCGTTAAAAGGAGTGACAGTTTTCGAGCTGCCACTCCTGTATTTCGTGAAGTTTGGAGACGTAGACTGTACGATACCAAACTTGCATTCTATTATTTGTCAACGCCAAACTTATAGATTGTCTTCTGTGTGTAGGTCTCACCTGGCTTCAATGTACAGCTAGGGAAGTATGGGTGGTTTGGAGTATCAGGGAATTTTTGTGCCTCGAAGCAAACTGCACTACGACGTGGGAATGTGGCGCCATGCTGACCTGAAATGCCTGCCAAGAAGTTGCCTGTGTACATTTGCAAACCAGGTTCAGTGGTGTAAACTTCCATCGTGCGGCAGCTTACTGGGTCCTTGATGCGAGCTGCAAAGCTCAACTCGCCAGCCTCTTTCTTGTTGAGCACAAAGTTGTGGTCATAGCCCTGGCCGTTCTTGATCTGTTCATTGTCTGCATCGATGTCTTGACCGATAGGTTTTGGAGTGCGGAAATCAAATGGTGTGCCTTCTACCTTCAAGATCTCGCCTGTTGGGATAGATACCTTGTCGATAGGCAAGTAGTAATCCGCGTTTACCTCACAAATGATGTTGTCGATTGTTGGGGTAGGGTTGGCAATGCCCTGAATAGAGAAGAAACCATGATTGGTCAAGTTGACAATAGTCATCTTGTTGGTGGTTGCTTGATACTTGATGACCAACTCATTGTCATCGGTCAAGGTGTAAGCTACCCATACAACCAACTCACCAGTGAAACCTTCCTCACCATAAGGGCTAGTATATTTCAGAACTACAGCGTTGTCGCTCATGCGTGTGGCATCCCAAACTTTGGTATGGAAGCCTGTAGGACCACCATGTAAATGGTTAGGACCGTCATTGCAAGCAAGTTGGTATTCCTTGCCATGAAGTGTGAACTTGCCTTCCTTGATGCGGTTGCCGTAGCGACCGATAAGGACGCTCAAGAATGGTTCTGGGGAGTTGATGACATCCTGGATGTTATCATGACCTTGGATAAGGTTCGCATAGTTGCCGTCCTTGTCGGGCATCATGATCGCTACAATGGCACCACCGTAGTTTGTTACTGCTACCTCGTTACCTTGGTTGTTTTTCAAAATGAAAAGATCTGTTTGCTTTCCATTGACAGTGGTCTGAAAATCTTCTCTTTTCAGACCACAGAGGTTTTCTACTTCTGCGCTCATAATATCATTTTTTTTAGTTACTTTATCGTTTAAGTTATTATCTACTGCAAAGTAACTAAAAAAAAATGATTTTTACAAATTATTTTCCAACTAATTGATTTAAAAAAACAAAAAATATCTTACGAAAGGAAATCGGCTACAATGTAACTGGATCCCCCTACGAAGATGAAATCCTCATCTGATGCATCTGCTAGAGCTGCCTTAAAGGCTTTACATACAGAATGATACATGTCTCCATGAAGCCCAAGGGAAGCTCCTAAGTTCGCGATTTTCTCGACTTTAATGGCTCTTTTTGTCGTGGCTTGCGTCCAATAGTAAATGGCATCTTTTGGAAGCATTTTCATGACGGTTGTTACATCTTTATCGTCTACCATGCCGAATACGATGCGAAGTTGCTTGCAAGGTTGGCTCTTGATTTGTGGAGCTAGATACTGCCATCCTCCTACATTGTGACCTGTGTCGCAGATGACCAATGGCTTGTCCTGTATCTTTTGCCACCTTCCCATCAAACCTGTTAGTTCGGAAACGTGAAGGATACCTGTAGATATACTTTCTGTGTTGCGAATGACAGGATGGGGAAGGGAGGATAGGTAGTTGACTGCGTTTAAGATTGTGTTCATGTTCTTGGCTTGGTAATCGCCGCGAAGTTCGCCTGTCAGGGTGCCCCAATGCTTGGTTTCGTACTCCATGCCCTGTGTGCAATGGCTAGCTTTCAGTACTTCTTGATGATTCATGTCTTGTGCGAAGAGGATTGGGGCGTTCTGCTCCTGGGCTTTGGCTTCGAATACAGGTCTTGTCTCAGGTATGTCTTCGCCGATAATGACGGGTATGCCTTGTTTGATGATGCCTGCTTTTTCTCCTGCTATCTCTGGCAGGGTATGGCCCAGAAACTGGGTATGGTCCAAACTGATATTGGTGATGATAGACAGGAGAGGCGTGATGATGTTCGTGCAATCCAGTCTTCCGCCTAGACCTACTTCGATAACGGCGATGTCTACTCCTTGTTCGGCGAAATACTTAAAAGCCAAGGCCGTCGTCAGTTCGAAGAAGGAAGGGTGGAGGGGTTCGAAAAACTGACGCTCTTTGTCAACGAAGTCGATGACATATTGCTCTGGGATGCATTTTCCGTTTACTCGGATTCGTTCCCTAAAATCTACTAGGTGCGGGGACGTGTATAGTCCTACATTGTAGCCGTCAGACTGCAGAATGGCGGCGAGGGTATGCGAACAGGAACCCTTGCCATTGGTACCTGCTATGTGGATGGTCTTGAATTGATGGTGTGGATGTCCGAAATGCTCGTCGAGTGCTTGGGTTGTTTGCAATCCAGGTTTGTAGGCAGATGCGCCTATTTTCTCGAACACAGGGGTGCTGTTGAAAAGGTATTCTATGGTTTCTTGATAATTCATCATGCTGGGTTACACATTATTATATATATAAGTATAAAAGGAGCAGCCTTGTCTCTTTTTATGAGATAGGGTTGCTCCTTTCAAAGTTAGTGATTCTTTATTTGAATAAGTTCTTGAAACTCTCGAAGAGTGATTTCTTCGTTGCGTTATCTGCCTTGAAGTTCTCGCACTCCTTAAATTTCAATACGAGCTCTTTTTCCTCTTTCGACAAAGTCTTAGGAACGAATACGGTCACGTTGACGATAATGTCGCCTTTTCCGTATCCATAGCCTTGCACGGCTGGAAGACCTTTGCCTCTCAAGCGGATCTGTTTGCCTGGTTGTGTACCTGGTTCAATCTTGATGGTGGTTTTGCCATCGATGGTAGGTATCTCTACTTCGCCACCAAGGGTCGCTGTTGTAAAGTCGAGCACGAGGTTGTAGTATAAGTCTTGCCCATTTCGCTCGAAGGTCTCGCTCTTTTCTTCTTGGATGAGTACTTGGATATCTCCATTGATGCCATTGTGCTTGCCGGCATTACCTTTGCCGCGAACGGTGACAACCATGCCGTCTTCTACACCGGCAGGAATATTGATTTCCACGACTTCCTCGCCTTTGACAATACCTTCGCCGCCACATGCCTTGCACTTGTTCTTGATGATGGTGCCTTCACCATGACAATCAGGACAAGGGGCTTGGGTTTGCATCATGCCAAACATGGAACGAACGGTTTTGATGGTCATACCCGAACCGTGACAAGTTGGACAGGTCTCTGGCTTGGCACCACCTTCACAACCTGTACCATGGCAAGCGTCACAAGTGACATCCTTGCGAATCTTGAACTTCTTGGTTACACCTGTTGCGATTTCTTGAAGGGTAAGCTTGACCTTTACGCGCAAATCGCTTCCTTGATACTGCTGATGGGCATTGCCACCGCCAAAACCACCGCCGAAGCCGCTGAATCCACCACTATGGCCACCGAAGATGTCGCCAAACATGGAGAAAATATCGTCCATGTTCATGCCACCTCCACCGCCGAAACCTCCGAATCCACCTTGTGGACCATCGAATCCGAACTGGTCATATTGCTGGCGCTTCTGAGGGTCACGTAAAACGTCATAGGCCTCAGCTGCTTCCTTAAACTTTTCCTCGGCTTCCTTGTTGCCAGGGTTGCGGTCTGGATGATACTTGATGGCGATCTTTCGATACGCCTTTTTTATTTCGTCCTCTGATGCTGACTTGTCAACGCCAAGCACCTCGTAATAATCTCTTTTTGCCATTTTATAGAGTGAGCGTCAAAGCCCGTTGTCGTTTACTTGTTTTTTCTATGTTGAATCCCTTGATTATTGACCTACTGCCACCTTGGCATGGCGAATCACCTTGTCGTTGAGCGTGTAACCCGTCTGAACGCAGTCGATGACCTTGCCCTTCTTGTCGTCACCCATTCCTGGTACCATGGCGATGGCCTCATGGAAATCGGTGTCGAAGTCCTTGTCTGTGGTCTCTATCTTCTTGACCCCCAAACCTTCCAAGGCCTTGCTGAACTTGTTGAAGATCATCTGTACGCCTTCCTTGATGGCCTTTGGGTCTTCGCTTTTGTCGGCGAGGGCACGCTCGAAGTCATCGAGTACTGGCAAGATGGCTGAGATGGTCTTCTCGCCACCGTTGAGAATCAAGTCGGCTTTCTCCTTGAGGGTACGTTTGCGGTAGTTCTCAAATTCGGCAGTTTTATAGAGCAACTGCTTCTTGAGGTCTTCTACCTCTTTCTGTGCTTTTTCTAAAGGCGACAACTCTTTCTCCTCTGCCTTTTTGTCGGCGGTATTTTCTTTCTCCGCCTTTTTGTCAGCAGCGTTGTCAGTTTTTGCTTTTTCATCGGCATCGCCTTTCTTTTCAGCTTGCTCCTTTTGGGTCTCGGCATTCTTTTTATTCTCGTTGGAAACCTGCTCGTTCTGAGCTTGCTCCTTGACGTTTCCGTCTTCTATCTTTATTTCTTTCTCTTTAGACATAGTTGTAAATTTGCTTTTTAATTTTTTGAAAATCATAATCACAAAAAGTGTGCCAACCTTTGGGTAAGGCTGGCACATATATAATAATGTATAAAGCTTGTTTCTTTCTTCCGCTTGTGAAAAACTGTCTCGCAAGACTTACTGCAAACCATACATCTTTGCCTTCTGCTCCTTGATGGCCTCGTCGTAGATGTACTCGTCGTAAGACATGAGCTTGTCGATGGTGCCTGATGGAGTCAACTCGATGATACGGTTTGCCACGGTGTTGATGAACTCGTGGTCGTGGCTGGCGAAGAGGATGTTGCCCTTGAATGCCACCAAGTTGTTGTTGAATGCCTGAATGCTCTCCAAGTCCAAGTGGTTGGTTGGAGTGTCGAGAATCAAACAGTTGGCGTTCTGCAACTGCATACGGGCAATCATACATCTCATCTTCTCACCTCCGGAGAGCACGTTCACCTTCTTCAAGACTTCCTCGCCGCTAAAGAGCATACGACCTAGGTAGCCCTTCATGGCTACCTCGTTGCCTGGACCATACTGGCTCAACCAGTCTACCAAGTTCTTGTCACTCTGGAAGAATGCGGTATTGTCGAGTGGGAGGTAAGCGGTGGTGATGGTCACGCCCCATTTGTATTCACCTGCGTCAGCCTTGCGGTTGCCGTTGATGATCTCGAAGAGAGCGGTCATCGCCTTTGGGTTGTGAGAGAGGAATACCACCTTCTGTCCCTTCTCGATGTTGAAGTTCACATTGTCGAAGAGTACGGTTCCATCCTCGTCAACAGCCTTCAAGCCTTCTACCTCAAGTATCTGGTTGCCTGGCTCACGGTCCATCTGGAAGATAATGCCAGGGTACTTACGGCTGGATGGACGGATTTCCTCGACGTTCAACTTCTCCAACATCTTCTTACGGGATGTGGTCTGCTTGCTCTTGGCTACGTTGGCAGAGAATCGACGGATGAACTCCTCCAACTGCTTCTTCTTCTCCTCGGCCTTCATCTTTTGGTTTTGAGCCTGGCGGAGAGCCAACTGGGAACTCTCGTACCAGAAGGAGTAGTTGCCGGCAAACATGGTTACCTTGCCAAAGTCGATATCGACGGTCTGCGTACTTACAGAGTCGAGGAAGTGACGGTCGTGAGATACGACCAATACGGTTTGCTCGATGTTGCTCAAGTATTCCTCCAACCACTCTACGGTGTCGAGGTCGAGGTCGTTGGTAGGCTCATCGAGGAGGAGGTTGTCTGGATTGCCGAAGAGAGCCTTCGCCAACATCACACGCACCTTCTCCGTGTTGGAGAGCTCGCCCACGAGCTTGTCGTGCTGTTCTTCCTTCACACCGAGGTTTTGGAGAAGTTGAGCGGCGTTGCTTTCTGCCTCCCAACCGTTCATCTCGGCGAACTTCAACTCCAAGTCAGCGGCACGGTTGCCATCTTCCTCGGTCATCTCTGGCTTGGCGTAGAGACGCTCACGTTCCTTCATGTTCTCCCAGAGAGGTTGGTGACCCATGAGAACAGTGTCCATTACTCGATATTCGTCGTATTTGAAGTGGTCCTGCTCCAAAACGGAAAGGCGCTCGCCTGGACCCATTTCCACGCTACCCTTGTTAGGCTCCAAGTCACCGCTGATGGCGCGGAGCAATGTTGACTTACCAGCACCGTTGGCACCGATAATACCATAGATGTTACCATGAGTGAACTTGAGGTTCACATCTTTGTAAAGCACTCTTTTTCCGAATTGAATTGCAAGATTTGTTACTGTAATCATTTATTTGTATCTTATTCCTTGTATTTTTTTATTTTGGCTGCAAAGTTACGAAAAAATATTTGAAAGTCAATGTTTTATTGTGGAAACTTGCTTAATTTTTAGTTAAAAAGTGTCTGATACTTGGCTGTATTGCCAAAAAGACGTACTTTTGCACGTCACAATAAGAATTTTATCAATGGCACATCAAAGTAATAAGTGGCAGAGAAATGCCAATCATCGAGGAGGCTATGGCGCTCCTCACGACTACGACCACTATACGGTCGGTAAACCAGCTCCGCTTTTGGAGTGGTTGCTCACCAACATCAAGGGGGAGAGCAAGACGAAGATTAAGCAGACTTTACAGGGTAGGGGCATCAAGGTGGATGGCAAGATTGTCACCCAGTTCGACTATGCCTTGCGTCCTGGCATGAAAGTGTCGGTCAGCAAGACGAAGAAAAACAACGAGCAGTTTAAGAGTAGATATGTCAAGATTGTTTACGAGGACAGATACCTTGTCGTGGTGGAGAAAAACGTTGGCATCTTGAGCATGGTGGCCGGTCATTCCACCCTCAACGTCAAGGCGGTGCTCGATGACTATTTTCATAAGAGTCGCCAGAACTGTCAGGCGCATGTCGTGCATCGTCTCGACCGTGACACTTCGGGCTTGATGATCTACGCCAAGGACAAGCAGACGGAGCTTGCCTTGGAGGATGATTGGCACCACAATGTGTATGACCGCCGATACGTGGCAGTGGTCTCCGGAGAGATGGAGGAAGACGAGGGAACGATAGCCAACTGGCTCAAGGACAATAAGGCTTATATCACTTACAGTAGTCCTACAGACAATGGCGGTAAGTATGCTGTTACTCACTTTCATACGCTCGCTCGTTCTACTGAACATTCATTGGTGGAGTTCCGCTTGGAGACGGGGCGCAAGAACCAAATCCGTGTGCATACTGCCGACATGGGACACCCTGTGTGTGGCGACATCAAGTATGGCAATGGCGATGACCCTTGCCACCGTCTTTGTCTCCATGCTTATGTGCTCTGCTTCTATCATCCAGTGACACATCAACCGATGGAGTTCGAGACTCCGATACCTGCGGAGTTCCGTCGTCTCTTCAAGTAACAACACGCATAGAAAAAAGTGTCGTTTCGTGCATTAGTAAAAGTAAATTAAAAGAATAAAATGGAAGATTTTGGATATTATGTTTTCGCCTTGGTCGTACTCATTGTTGGCTTCTTGATTGTCAAGAAAGTTGCCACTTGCATGATTAAGGCTGTGGTGGGCATTATCGTGCTTGCGATACTTGCTGGCATCTATTGGTTGTATATTGCTTAGCACATTATTATAGTCTATGGAATAAGCCACGACCGAAGGACATTTGTCTCTCTCGGTCGTGGCTATTCTTATTTCATCACTTTATTATATAGACTATCGTACGTTTGCACGACGTCATACATTACATTTCCTCCGCTTATCGCTTGGAAGTGTCTTCTTGTACATTCTATCTTGTTTTGCTCCGTGGTTCTGAGCTCGGAGTCAAACAGGTCGTTGCCCTTGGTCTCGGCTATGAAGTAGATGTGCTTCACGCTTCCTTCCTTGAATACTACCGCCCAGTCGGGATTGTACTTGCCCATCGGTGTGTTGATGTAGAAACCACGTGGCAGCTTGGTATAGACTGCCACCTCTTCCGTCTGCTCCAACTTCTCGGCGAAGCTCATCTCGATGCCGGCGCTATCCACTACCACGAGGTTGTAGAGCGACTTCTTTGATTCAATGGCGTTGATGCCTAGCTTTCCTTTCAGTACAGATTCGG
>DHMR01000064.1:2729-16413 GCA_002405875.1 bacterium UBA4637 | reverse complement strand
TCCAACATGTGGCTCTGGAGACTAGATGTGCGGTCCTCAGCGAAGTTAAGGGTGTAGTCCTCCAAGAATGAGCAACCTTTCTCCAAGCCCTGGTTCATTACCCAGAGTGTGCGATAGAGGCAAGCTGTCTTCCAGTCGCCCTCTGCGCCGAAACCATATCCCTCAGCCATCAAGCGCTGTGAAGCCAAGCCAGGAATCTGGTCGAAACCTACAAAGTTAGGATCGTTGACATCAGCGTCACCGAGGTCATCGAAGTTGGTTGTGAAGGCAATGGCACCCTCGTCCTTCAAGACACGACGAAGAGCGATTTCTGCCTTGGCAGAGTTCTTTACCTTCTCCCAGTAAACTTCCTCGCCAGACTCGTCAATCTTGATGGTATATTCCTTCTTGTATTCCTCTACGAGTGCGTCAGCCTCCTCGTCGGTCACTTTCTTGTAGTACTCCATCAATGAAGATACTGGGTAGTAATCAACGTGGTAGCCCAAGCGCTGCTCGAACTCAACACGGTCGCCATCGGTAACGGCTACGTTGTTCATATTCATACCGAACATCAAACAGCGAACGTTGTGAGCATCAGCAACACCGGCAGCAACACGAGCCCATGTGGCAATCTGCTTCTGAGCTTCCTCGCTCTTCCAGTATCCTACCACTACCTTTCTAGGTACACGCATACGAGTGCAGATGTGACCAAACTCGATGTCTCCGTGAGCTGACTGGTTGAGGTTCATGAAGTCCATGTCGATGTCCTTCCAAGGAAGTTCCGCATTATATTGTGTATGGAAGTGGAGGAGAGGCTTCTGAAGTGCCTGCAAACCCTTGATCCACATCTTGGCTGGAGAGAAAGTGTGCATCCATGTGATGATACCCACGCACTTGTCGTCGTTGTTGGCTGCCTTCATCACTGCCTCAACCTCGGCAGAAGAGTTGGCGGTGCCTTTGTAAACCACCTTGATAGGGATGATGCCACTGTTGTTGAGACCATCGACCATATCCTTAGAGTGACCGTCTACGATCTTAACTGTCTCACCTCCGTAAAGAAGCTGTGCTCCTGTTACAAACCAAATCTCAAAATTCTCAAATGCTTTAATCATGATTGTTGTTGTTTTTTATTGTTGTTTATATTTATTGTTTATTTCTTTCTTGATTCTCATAGTGAAATCCAACTAGCCTAATGAGAGCTTACTTCATTTCACCTTGGTTTAATGCTTTTTCTTCTGTCCATAGTAAGCATTAGGACCATGCTTGCGACTGAAGTGTTTCTCCACGAGCAATGGGTTCATTGTGGTGTTAGGGTTCACGCTGAATGATACGAACGCCATCTTGGCAACCTGTTCTGCTACCACTGCATGATAAACAGCTTCGTCAGGGTCTTTGCCCCAGGTGAAAGGACCATGGTTCTTTACCAATACGCCAGGTGTGTGAACTGGGTTGATGTTGTCCTTCTTGAAGCGGTCTACAATAACCACGCCTGTGTTGTACTCGTATTCAGCCATCATGTCCTGTGTCATGTCGTCGGTGCATGGGATGCTGTCGTGGAAATAGTCGGCATGGGTTGTACCGATGTTAGGGATGTCCTTGCCTGCTTGTGCCCAAGCTGTGGCATATGTTGAGTGAGTGTGAACCACACCCCCCAACTCTGGGAATGCACGATACAAAACCAAGTGGGTAGGGGTATCAGAAGAAGGGTTTAAATCACCTTCTACCACCTTGCCTGTTTCCAAGTCTACTACAACCATGTCGCTAGCTTTCATTGTGTCGTAGCTTACGCCTGATGGCTTGATGACAACGAGACCTTTCTCACGGTCGATACCACTCACATTGCCCCATGTGAAGAGCACGAGGTTATGCTTTACAAGGTCAAGGTTTGCCTTGAACACTTTTTCCTTTAATTCTTCTAACATAATATATATTTAAGTTTACGTTGTTTCTATTTCAAGTTAAATGAAGGGTCTTCCTCGTAAGCTCGCTTATTGAAGCGATAGAGGGCGGCTCCTCGTTTAGAAGTGACTTTGTCGATAAGCTCAGTCTTTTCGATGAAGTCTATGTCTTTAATGCGCTTACGGAAATTGCGCTTGTCGATTTCTTCTCCCATCACCGCCTCGAAAACATGCTGCAACTGTGTCAGTGTGAAAAGGTCGGGGAGAAGCTTGAAGCTCAAAGGCTCATGGTTGATGCGACGTCGTATTTGTGAAATCGCATTGTTGATCATCGTGTTGTGGTCAGAATAGAGATGTGGAAGTTCTTTGAGGCTTACCCATTCCAAACCATGCTCCACACGGAGGCGATCGTCGTAGTCTACGACATTGATGAGGGCGCAATAAGCCACGGAGATAACTCGCTCTCCTGGGTCACGGTCTACCTTGCCGAATGCGCCAACTTGTCGAATATAGAGACCTTTCATGCCGGTGAGGTCGAGAATCACTCTGTTGGCGGCGTCTTCCAGATTTTCGTTTGAGCCTACGAAACCACCATACAGCGACCATTCGCCTCGTCCAGGGTCCATCTGTCGTTTTCCTATCAACACCTGAAGGTCGTTGCCGTCGAAACCGAATATGATGCAGTCTACTGATACGAGGACCTTGGAGTATTCATTATAAAATTGTGTCATCGGTCGAATAGTAAAAATGGCTGGAGTCCAAGCGGAGAGCCCAGTCCCCAGCCATGGTTTATAAAATAGGTTGTGGTTTACCAGAAGTATGCGTAGAATGCAGCGCAAAGGCCAACTACGATAAGTGTGCCTACTATATCGAACCAATCCCAACTATCACGGATAGACTTCTTGAAGTCCTTGGTGAAAGTGATGGCTTCTACTTGTTCCTTGCTTGGGGCAGGAGTGAAGCAGCTCACTACAATCATGAAGATGATGAGGAACACGAGCAACCAGCACTCGAATACCAACCAGTTGGTCTGCCAGAACCAGGTTGTGTGCTCCCAGAAGGCTCCATCCATCGTTGCCTTACCTGTGTCGGTGATGACGTTAGTAACGAGGCGAACCATACCGATGAGGAATCCGAAGATCATGGTGTACTCACCAGCCTTAGGAGTAATCTTCTTGGAGAAGATACCCATGGCGAACACGGCTACCATCGTAGGAGCAAGGAGCGACTGGATGCCCTGGAGATAGTTGTAAAGGGTATCCATCTTCATCATGATAGGCAACCAAGCGAAACCGAGGATAACGACTACGACAGTAGCGATACGACCTACGAGTACGTAGTGTGCCTCAGACATACCTTTCTTCAATGGCTTGTAGAAGTCTTCGGTGAAGAGGGTGGCGCAGCTGTTGAAGAAGGCTGCCAAAGAAGCAACGAGGGCGCAGATGAAACCGATGGTTACGATACCCTTGATACCTGCTGGGAGCACTGTCTTCACCATGATGGCGAAAGCTGCGTCGGTGTTGGTCATCGTGATGGCACCTTTCTGAGCCAAAGCGGCTGCAATCATACCAGGAATCAAGAACATGAAGCAAGGAAGGACCTTGAAGAAACCTGCGGCGATAGTACCACGGCGAGCACGCTTCATCACTGCTTCATTGCTCTCGCCAGGAACCTGACCCAACACACGCTGTACGATATGCTGGTCGGTACACCAATACCAGAAACCAATGATGGTGGCACCGATGAATACTACGAAGCCAGGATACTCCTGATACATGGAATCACCTGCCTCCCAGTGGAACATGTGGGTTGTACCATAGCCGTTATTCAACTTGCCGCAGTAGTCCATCATGTCTGTCCAACCAGCAGTGATGCTGCCTCCACCGAGGGCGGAGAGTCCGAGGAAGAGTACTAAGAATGAACCGATGACAAGGATAGGGGTCTGGATGGTGGAAAGCGTCATCACACCCTTCATTCCGCCGAACACAGTAAAGATAGTGGTGAGGATGATCAAGCCTATGGCACCTACCCAGAAGTTCAAACCCCAAAGGTACTCGAAGAAGATACCTCCTGTGAGGGCTGTAACGCTCACCTTGGTCAAGATGTAAGCCACGAGGGTAATGATGGAGAGCCATGAACCTGTACGCTGTGTGTAGCGGAACTTCAGGAAGTCTGGCATGGTGATGATTTTGCCCAGCTTATTGATGAGTAACTGATAGAACGGTACGAACAGCCAACCCAAGATGAGGATCATCCATCCCTGCATCTCCCAGTGGGCCATACCTACGCCACTCTTGGCACCTGTACCAGCCAAACCGACAAGGTGCTCAGAACCAATGTTGGCGGCGAAGATAGCCATACCGATTACATACCAAGGCTCACCTTTGCCGAAGAGGTAGGCAGAGGAGTCTTCGCCCTTCTGAGCCTTTCTGTCTTTCACAATCGCATGCCATACAGCCCATATCACGCCGATTACACCAATGGCGAGTACAGCCCAGTCAAGCCATACGAATTCTGTTGAATTCCAATTCATAATTTCTTAAAAGATTGTTTATTTTTTTATTTGATTTTCTATGTCTTGTATACCTTACTTTTTCACGCTAAACTTATAAGCGAGGTGAGAGTAGTACTTCTCGCCTGGCTTCAAGGTAGCATCGGTCCAGCCCTTCACGCCCTCAGCTATCTTGGTAGGAGAGTCTGGGTACTTCTGGCTCTCGAAGCATACGCTTACGTGCTTAGGATACTTGATGCCGTGCTTGCAGGCGATGCCTGTGCCCTGGAAATTGCCGGTGTATACCTGGATGCCTGGCTCGTTGGTGAACACTTCGAGGAGGATGCCAGTTTTAGGTGAGTAGAGGCTGGCGCATACAGTCTTGTCGTCGCCCTTGCCGTTCTTGTATGTGTTCAGGCACCAGTTGTGGTCGTAACCTGTGGCATTCTTGATTTGGTCGTAGTTGTAGTCCACCTTCTTGCCTATCTCTGTAGGTGTGCGGAAGTCCATCGGTGTGCCAGCTACGTCCTTGATTTCACCTGTTGGGATATAGAGCGAATCTGATGGTGTGAACTTGTCGGCGTTGATGTACATTACCTGATCGAAGCCTTCCTTTGAAGGGTCGCCATTCAGATTGAAATAGCTATGGTTGGTCATGTTGATGACGGTTTCCTTGTCAGTGACGCCGCCAAACTCGATGTCGAGTGTGTTATCGCTCTTCACTGTGTATTTTGCGGTGGCAGTTACATTGCCTGGGAAACCATTCTCACCATCCTTGGCGTTGATGGTGAATGTAACGGAAGAGTCGTTCTTCTCTGTGATGTCATATACTTGGTTCAACCAGCCTGTCGCACCACCGCCATGTAAGCAGTTTGGACCATCGTTCTTTTTCAGATTGTAAACAGAGCCAGCAAGTGATAGCTTGGCATCCTTGATTCGATTGGCGTAGCGTCCTACAGAGGAGCCGTAATCGGATGGGGAATTGAGAGTGTCGGCATACTGATGGATGTTATCATAGCCAAGAACGACATCTGTAGGCTTTCCATTCTTGTCTGGGACAGAAATGGAAACAACACGCCCACCATAGTTGGTAAGACACACCTCCATGCCATTGGCATTTTTGAGAGTTACTAACTCAGTCTTCTTACCCAATACGGTTGAATCGAAATCAGCTGGATTCAAGCCTGATTGTGTAAGACCTGCATTGCTGCTTGAAGAACAAGCTGAGAGGGTAGCTACTGCAGCGATACCGGCTCCCATAATAAGGTTCTTTACGTTACTCATTTTTAGGTTGTTTTATATTGTTTATTAATTTTGGGTGTAAAATTACAATATTATTTTGAAATAGCAAGCTTTTTGCATGACTTTTTTAGTTCAAGAGTGTGTTTTTAACACTATTTGTCAAGAAACCGCACTTTTATTAATGAAAAATCCCGCAGCGAGCTAAAAGCTAACACTGCGGGATACATTTATGATTATGGTAAGGTTGTATCAATTAACAAACCTTATGTGAGCCTTCTGAAATAACTACTGGGTAGATTTCTGGTTCATGACCATACTTGGCATTAAACTTAGCCTTGACATCCTCCACAAACTTGTCGTAGATGTCGTCCTTCACCAAGTTGATGGTGCAGCCACCGAAGCCACCACCCATAATGCGGCTACCTGTAACGCCGTCTTCCTTGGCAACATCGTTCAAGAAATCGAGTTCCTCGCAGCTTACCTCGTACTCTTTGCTCAAACCATGGTGAGTCTCATACATCTTCTGGCCTACAGTCTCGTAGTCGCCTTTCTCTAGAGCGTCGCAAACTGCCAATACACGGTCCTTCTCACCCAATACGAAGTGAGCGCGGCTGTAATCCTCTTCACCTACTTCGGCACGAACTTCCTCCAACTGCTCCCATGTGCAGTCGCGGAGTGTCTCGAACTTGGCCTCTGGGTGCTTAGCGGCGATGTGCTTAACCACGTTCTCGCAAGAGTTGCGACGATCGTTGTAAGGAGAACCCGCTAACTCGTGCTTTACTTTAGAGTTAACCAAGCAGAGTTTGTAGCCTTTTGGCTCAAATGGGAAGTACTCAAATTCACGGCTGTTGCAGTCGAGGCGCATCAACTTGCCTTCCTTGCCAAACACAGAGGCAAACTGGTCCATGATTCCGCAGTTTACGCCGATGTACTTGTGCTCTGTTGCCTGACCAGCCAATACCAAATCCCACTTAGAGACCTTGTTGTCACCGAAGAGGTCGTTGAGGGCGAATGCGAAACAGCTCTCAAGAGCAGCAGAAGAAGACATACCTGCACCGAGAGGAACGTCACCATAGAAGGCTGCGTTGAAGCCCTTCACGTCTACGCCGAGAGCCTTCATCTCTTGGCAGATACCATAAATATATCGAGCCCATGAAGCACGAGGCCCCTGAGGGTCATCTACCTTGAACTCTACGCGGTCCTTCAAGTCGATGGAGTAAAGCATCACAGTATTTGTTCCATTAGGGCGAATCTCAGCCATAATACCTTTATCTACTGCACCTGGGAATACGAATCCACCATTATAGTCGGTGTGCTCGCCAATGAGGTTGATACGACCAGGAGACATGTAAATGTTACCTGTCTTGCCATCAAAATGTTTGATGAAACGGCTTCTTACTTTTTCTATATCCATAATTTTTAAGCTTTATTTGTTGTTTATTTAATTTATTGAAGATTTTTATTAGTATAAAAAATCCCGAGCTGGGAAATCATCGCATGCCCGGGATATATTTTTCATGTTAGTCTACTGGAATGTCTTTGTTGATATTCTTGCAACCTGATATTGCATAGAAGAACATGTAAGCCATGCAGACCAAAGGAACAATGTAACTTGTCATGTAACCTGCATTGTCGGCAATGAAATTTTGCACCAATGGACCAATGCCACCGCCTACAACCATCATCATGAAAATGCCTGATGCCTGCGCAGTATATTTGCCAAGTCCCTCTGTTGCGAGGTTGAAGATTGAAGACCACATGATAGACGTACAAAGACCACAGAGTACCAAGAACATAGCAGCGATAGGAACTGTTACCATTTGGAATGATGTTCCGGTGAACACAGGAATCTCTACGGTTGTTGTTTTTCCCAATACAATGGCAAGAATAATGAGGATTATGCCTACACCATTGGCTACAATCATCATCGTGCGGCTTGATACCTTGTCTGCAATAAAGCTTGAGAGCAGACGACCCACCAGCATGAGCAACCAGTAAGTACCTGCTACGAATCCACCAATAGCGGCAGCGTTAGCTAATGCTGAACCGTTGATGAAGCCACCACCGTTGGCTGTTGTATCTGAAATATAAAAATTCAATGTTCCAGGAATACCTACCTCAACACCTACGTATACAAAGATGGCTATAACGCCAAGGTTGAAATGGCGGAATGCCCAAGGTGAATGCTCGAACACAGTCTTGTCGGTAGTCTTTCCCATCTCAGGATCTTGAATAGGAATGAAATTCAAGATGATAAATGCGGCTGCAAATACTGCCAATGCTATGTAGAGGACGAGATTCACGTCTACCATCTTTGTGTTGGCTGTAACTGTACCGATGAGCGCACCTACAAGCATAGGGGTTAAAGTTCCTGATAAACTATTGAGCGTACCACCAATGAGGTTCAGCTGGTTACCACGGTTCCCACCGCCACCGAGAAGATTTAACATAGGGTTTACTACGGTGTTGAGGATACAAACAGCGAAACCTGAGATGAAGGCTCCGAAGAGGTAAACGGCAAATCCTGAAATATCTGCGCCAAACTTACCAGAAAGGAACTGGATGAGAACACCTACAAATCCTGTGGCAATACCAGTAAGGGCGGTCTTCTTATAGCCAATCTTGGTTAGTAACTTACCTGCCGGGATTCCCATGAAGAGATAAGCCAAGAAATTCATGGCGTTACCCAACATACCAATCATATTGGCACTTCCGCTGTCGGCAAATACATTTTTCCAAATTACTCCGATTGGAGCGGCCAAGTTCGTCACAAACGAAATCATGGCATAGAGAAACATCATCGTGATGATGGCGATGATGTTACCATTTTTGTTTTGGTTTTCCATTTTCTTTTTTGATAGTTGATATTGTTTGAATGTTAATTATTTACTTTAACTACACGACAAAAGTGCTCTGTTTCTTAAGTGTTTAGGAAGCAGAGCACTTTGCTGGTTTATTTCTCCACGCCAAACTTGTAGATGGTCTTCTGGTGATAGGTCTCGCCAGGATTCAATCTGCAGCTAGGGAAGTATGGGTGGTTAGGAGTGTCTGGGAACTTCTGAGCCTCGAAGCATACTGCACTGCGGCGTGGGAATGTAGCACCATGTTGTCCGGAGATGCCTGCCAAGAAGTTGCCTGTGTACATCTGCAAGCCTGGCTCGGTGGTGTAAACCTCCATGGTGCGACCACTTACAGGGTCTTTGATGCGAGCGGCAAAACTCAGTTCGCCTTCTTCCTTCTTATTCAACACATAGTTGTGGTCATAACCCTGGCCATTCTTGATCTGCTCATTGTCAGCATTGATGTCCTGTCCAATTGGCTTTGGGGTGCGGAAATCAAATGGAGTGCCCTCTACTTTCAGAATCTCACCTGTAGGGATAGACACCTTGTCTATTGGCAAATAATAGTCTGCGTTCACCTCACAGATGATGTTGTCGATAGTTGGGGTAGGGTTTGCAATACCCTGAATGGAGAAAAATCCGTGGTGTGTCAAGTTGCAGATAGTTGTCTTGTTTGTGGTAGCTTGATACTTGATGACAAACTCGTTGTCATCGGTCAAGGTATAAGCCACCCATACGGTCATCTCGCCCGTGAAACCTTCCTCGCCGTAAGGACTTGTGTACTTCAAAACTACAGCATTTTCGCTCATGCGAGTAGCATCCCATACTTGTCTGTGGAATCCGTTAGGACCGCCATGCAAGTGGTTAGGACCGTCGTTGCAAGCCAAGTGGTACTCTTTGCCATGAAGAGTAAATGTACCCTTCTTGATGCGGTTGCCGTAACGGCCTATCAATACGCTCAAGAATGGCTCTGGCGAATTGATGACATCTTGGATGTTATCGTGACCCTGAATCAGGTTGGCGTAGTTGCCATCCTTGTCAGGCATCATGATAGCTACGACAGCACCTCCGAAGTTGGTAACAGCTACTTCGTTGCCTTGCTTGTTTGTCAACACGAAGAGGTCAGTCTTCTTTCCGTTCACAGTGGTCTGAAAATCTTCTCTTTTCAAACCACACTTATTTACTGGTTCTGTATTCATAATACTCATTTTTTTTAGTTACTTCGATTGTTTAAAGTAATGTACTGCAAAGTAACTAAAAAAAAATGAGTATGACAAATATTTTTTGAACTTTTTGGTTTAAAAAAAGCTAAAACGCATTTGAGAGCAAATCGGCTACTACATAACTAGAACCACCGATGAATATGAAATCTTCTTTCTTGGCTGCCTTTTTGGCTGCGCTAAATGCTTGTGATACAGTTGTATAGCAGTTTCCTTCCAGTCCTATTTCCCTTGCCTTGGCCTGTATTTTCTCCACAGGTATGGCTCTATGGGTATTTGGCTGTGTCCAATAGAAAATGAAATGATTCTCTTGGTTGATGGTTGACAGCAGTTTCAAGACGTGTTCTATATCTTTATCGTCGACCATTCCGAATACGATATGCTTCACTGGCGATTTTACTGCGTCAATCTGGGGTGCCAAGTATTCCCATCCGGCTAGATTATGCCCAGTGTCGCATATCACCAGAGGGTTTTCTCCAAGTTTTTCCCATCTTCCCCTTAAGCCTGTCAGCTCACATACGTGCTCAAATCCGTTCTTTATTGAACTTTCGCTTAACTTGACACCGATATTTTCTATCGTTTTGATGGCGGCAGCTATAGTGTTCTTGTTTTTCGCCTGATAGTTGCCCTTCAGTTCGAAGTCGACATCCCAATTGCAAGGTTGTGTATATATAATAGGTGAATCATTTTCCTTCGCCACATTGTCGAATACAGGTTGCGTCTCATTGTTCCATTCTCCGATGACCACAGGAGTGTGGGGCTTGATGATGCCTGCTTTCTCTCCAGCTATCTTTGCCAAGGTGTTACCGAGAAACTGGGTGTGGTCGAAACTGATGTTGGTGATTACTGAGAGGATTGGTGTGATGATGTTAGTGCTGTCCAATCTGCCGCCCAGACCTACCTCTATCACAGCAAAGTCTACCTGTTGCTCTGCAAAATATTGGAGAGCCATCATGGTTGTGAGCTCAAAGAACGATGGATGCAATGGCTCAAAAAACTCGCGGTTCTTTTCAACAAAGTCGACGACGTATTTTTCGCTTACCATTTCTCCATTCACGCGAATGCGCTCTCTGAAATCCACTAAATGGGGTGAGGTGAAAAGCCCAACCTTGTATCCCTGGCTTTGCAAGATGGCTGCTATTGTATGAGAGCATGAGCCTTTGCCATTTGTGCCGGCAACATGTATTGTCTTATACTTTGTGTGTGGATGTCCAAAGTGTTCGTCCATGTGTTTCATTGTATCGAGCCCCGGTTTGTAAGCTGTAGCTCCCTCTTTTTCGAACATGGGGGTACTGGTGAACAGATAGTTTGTTGTTTCTTGATAATTCATCTGCTGAGATTGTTTGAAAATAACGTATAAAGACAATCGACTTTCCTTCCATTGTAAAAGAAAGGAAAGTCGATTACCTAACAATATTAACTATTTAAAGAGATTCTTGAAACTCTCGAAAAGTGACTTCTTGTCTGCCTTGTCGGCTTTGAAGTTGTCACATTCCTTGAATTTCACAACCAATTCTTTTTCTTCCTTGCTCAAGTTCTTTGGTACGAATACGGTGACATTCACGATGATGTCGCCCTTGCCGTATCCGTAGCCTTGAACGGCAGGCATGCCTTTTCCTCTAAGGCGTATTTGCTTGCCAGGCTGTGTGCCAGGCTCTATCTTGATTTTAGTCTTGCCATCGAGTGTTGGCACTTCTACTTCGCCACCCAATGTGGCTGTGGCAAAATCGAGAACTAGATTGTAATAAAGATCTTTGCCACGGCGTTCGAAATCGTCGTTCTTTTCTATGCTGATGAGCACCTGTAGGTCGCCATACAAACCATTGTGTTTGCCTTGGTTACCCTTGCCCTCGACAGTGACAACCATTCCGTCGTCTACGCCTGCTGGGATATTGATGTCTACGACCTCTTCGCCCTTCACGATTCCGTCGCCACCACATTCCTTGCACTTGTTCTTGATGATGGTACCTTCGCCTCCACAAGTAGGGCAGGCTTGTTGTGTCTGCATCATGCCGAACATCGAGCGTACAGTCTTTAGCACGTAGCCTGTTCCATGGCATTGGCTACAAGTTTCTGGCTTTGCGCCGCCCTCGCAGCCTGTACCATGGCATGAAGGACAAGTTACGTCCTTGCGAATCTTGAATTTCTTGGTCACGCCCGTGGCAGCTTCTTGCAGAGTCAGCTTTACTCTTACTCTTAGGTCGCTTCCTTGGTACATGCGGGTCTGTGATCCGCCACCAAATCCGCCAAAACCTCCGCTAAAACCAGAATGACCGCCAAAGATGTCTCCAAACATCGAGAAGATGTCGTTCATGTCCATGCTGGCTCCGCCGCCGAATCCGCCAAATCCACCTTGTGGATCATCGAATCCAAACTGGTCATACTGTTGGCGCTTTTGAGGATCTCGGAGAACATCATAAGCTTCTGCCGCCTCCTTGAATTTCTCCTCTGCCTCTTTGTTGCCAGGGTTTCGGTCAGGATGGTACTTGATAGCAATCTTGCGATACGCTTTCTTTATTTCATCTTCGGATGCAGACTTGTCTACGCCTAGCACCTCGTAATAGTCTCTCTTTGCCATTTTTCCTTGCTTTTTTATAGTTTATTGGCCTACTGCTACCTTTGCATGACGAATAACTTTGTCATTGAGCGTGTAACCTGTCTGTACGCAGTCGATGACCTTGCCTTTCTTGTCGTCGCCCATACCTGGAACCATGGCGATGGCTTCATGGTAATCAACGTCGAAATCCTTGTCGGCAGTCTCTATCTTCTTCACGCCAAGACCTTCCAACGTCTTGACAAACTTGTTGAAAATCATCTTCACACCTTCTTTTATTACCTTAGGGTCTTCGCTTTTGTCGGCGAGGGCACGCTCAAAGTCGTCCAGAACAGGTAGGATGGCAGAAATGGTCTTCTCACCACCGTTCATGATGAGGTCGGCCTTCTCCTTGATGGTACGCTTGCGATAGTTCTCGAATTCGGCAGTCTTGTAGAGTAACAGCTTTTTCAAGTCTTCCACTTCCTTCTGTGCTTTTGCCAGAGGGTCGAGCTTAGGCTCTTCTGCCTTCTTGTCAGTGTCGCTATCCTTTTTGTCAGCGTCTTCTGCCTCCTTGTCAGCCTTAGCCTCAGCTTTATCTGTATGGTTTTCTCCTACTTTTTTATCATTTGTGTTCTGGTCAACGCTCTCTGTTTGAGCATTTTCCTTGACGTTTCCGTCTTCTATGTTAATTTTCTTTTCTTTTGACATAATTCTTATTCTTTTAATTTAGTTCTGAAAAGACAAAAATTGTGCCAATGCGGCTCTTCCACATTGGCACATTATATATATGTGAAAACTACGTTTCTGATGTTGTCCTAGTTTTGCTATTTCTTACTCAAAACCATACATCTTAGCTTTTTGCTCCTTGATGGCATCGTCGTAGATATACTCGTCATAAGACATGAGCTTGTCGATGGTGCCAGAAGGGGTCAATTCGATGATGCGGTTGGCCACTGTGTTGATGAACTCGTGGTCGTGGCTTGAGAAGAGGATGTTGCCCTTGAATGCCACCAGGTTGTTGTTGAATGCCTGGATGCTCTCCAAGTCGAGGTGGTTGGTAGGGGTGTCGAGAATCAAGCAATTGGCGTTTTGCAACTGCATGCGGGCAATCATACATCTCATCTTCTCACCTCCGGAGAGTACGTTGACTTTCTTCAATACTTCCTCACCGCTGAAGAGCATGCGTCCTAGGTAGCCCTTCATGGCCACTTCGTTGCCCGGACCGTATTGGCTCAACCAGTCTACCAGGTTCTTGTCGCTCTGGAAGAAAGCAGTGTTGTCGAGTGGGAGATAAGCGGTGGTGATGGTTATGCCCCATTTATATTCACCAGCGTCTGCCTTACGGTTGCCGTTGATAATCTCGAAGAGAGCGGTCATCGCCTTTGGGTTGTGAGAGAGGAATACCACTTTCTGCCCCTTCTCGATGTTGAAGTTTACATTGTCGAAGAGTACGGTTCCGTCCTCGTCGACGGCCTTCA
>DHMR01000064.1:0-2602 GCA_002405875.1 bacterium UBA4637 | reverse complement strand
TTGCGGCTTGATGGGCGGATTTCCTCTACGTTCAATTTCTCCAACATCTTCTTTCGGGATGTAGTCTGCTTGCTCTTTGCAACGTTGGCAGAGAATCGACGGATGAACTCCTCCAGCTGCTTCTTCTTCTCCTCGGCCTTCATCTTTTGGTTTTGAGCCTGGCGGAGTGCCAACTGCGAGCTCTCGTACCAGAAAGAGTAGTTGCCTGCGAACATGGTTACTTTACCGAAGTCGATGTCTACCGTCTGAGTGCTGACAGCATCAAGGAAGTGACGGTCGTGAGATACGACGAGTACTGTTTGCTCAATATTGCTCAAGTATTCCTCCAACCATTCTACGGTGTCGAGGTCCAAGTCGTTGGTAGGCTCATCGAGGAGCAGGTTGTCTGGGTTTCCGAAGAGAGCCTTTGCCAACATCACTCGCACTTTCTCTGTATTGGAGAGCTCGCCCACGAGCTTGTCGTGAAGTTCTTCCTTCACGCCCAGGTTCTGGAGCAGCTGAGCGGCGTTGCTCTCTGCCTCCCAGCCATTCATCTCGGCAAACTTGAGCTCAAGGTCGGCGGCGCGGTTGCCGTCTTCCTCTGTCATCTCTGGCTTGGCATAGAGACGCTCGCGCTCCTTCATGTTCTCCCACAAAGGCTGGTGGCCCATAAGCACCGTGTCCATCACGCGATATTCGTCATATTTAAAGTGGTCCTGTTCCAAGACGGAAAGACGCTCGCCTGGTCCCATTTCCACGGTACCCTTGTTTGGTTCAAGGTCGCCGCTGATGGCACGTAGGAGAGTAGACTTACCGGCACCATTTGCACCGATGACGCCATAAATATTACCATGAGTAAACTTGAGGTTTACATCCTTGTAAAGCACTCTTTTTCCGAATTGGATAGCAAGATTTGTTACTGTAATCATTCCTATTTATTAATACCTTCTATTATTTATTTCTGTTTATTTTGGGTGCAAAGATACAAAAAATATTTGGAAATCAAGAAATTATAGAGAAAACATTATTAAATAATGTATAAAATGATGGTGAAACTTTGCCATTCTCTAAAAAAGCATTACTTTTGCAGGCGATTTTTGCAGCATTAATCAATTTGAATAATATGAACTACAACAATAGAAACAGGGCCGCTTATGGCAATCCTAATGAATATGACCACTATACGGTGGGCAAGCCTGCTCCTTTATTGGAATGGCTTCTTGAAAACATAAAGGGGCAAAGCAAGACTAAGGTTAAGCAGACCTTGCAGGGACGTGGCATCCGTGTGGATGGCAAGACTGTCACCAAGTTTGACTACCCGCTCAAACCGGGTATGAAAATCAGTGTGAGCCGCACGAAGAAAAATCAGGAAACCTTCAAGAGCCGTTATATTAAAATAGTATACGAGGACAAGTACTTGGTAGTGGTGGAGAAAGCGATAGGCATCCTTAGCATGGCTGCTGGCCATTCCACCTTGAATGTGAAGGCTGTCCTGGATGATTATTTCCATAAGACCCGTCAAAACTGTCAAGCTCATGTGGTGCATCGCCTCGACCGAGACACCTCCGGACTGATGATTTATGCCAAGGATAAGCAGACGGAGCTTGCCCTGGAACACGACTGGCACAAGAATGTATACGATCGTCGTTATGTGGCACTGGTATCGGGCGAGATGGAGGAAGACGAGGGAACCATCGCCAACTGGCTGAAAGACAACCGAGCCTATATCACCTATAGCAGCGATGTGGACAATGGCGGCAAATATGCAGTTACTCATTTCCATACGCTCCAGCGAACCACGAGCCATTCGCTTGTGGAATTCCGCTTGGATACTGGTCGCAAGAATCAGATACGTGTTCATACTGCAGATATGGGACATCCTGTGTGTGGTGACATCAAATATGGCAATGGCGACGATCCTTGTGGTCGGTTATGCTTACATGCCTATGTATTGTGTTTTTATCACCCAATGAGCCATCAGCCAATGGAGTTTGAAACTCCGATTCCTGCAGAATTTCGTAAGGCATTGAAGAATGATAAATAAACTGTGTGATTATGAGCGATTTTGGATATTATATATTTGCTCTCATCATCTTGGTGGTGGGGCTAGTTATAGTGAAAAAGGTAACAACTTGCTTAATTAAAGCCATGGTAGCGATAGTTATGATAGCTATTCTGGCCATTGCATATTTAGCAATATCTTAAACTCACATTTAAACATTATATTGAAGCCGCGACTTAGATTCTATGTGAAGAGCGTCTAAGTCCAACGGCTTCTTTTTTTGTTTGTCGATGTGATAAGGACTTTTTGCTTTCTTGCTTGTGGAGCTTACTCTACGGTGCCGTCGCCGGTGCTTGAGCTACCGCCTCCGTCGCCGCCAGGGTTGGAGCCTGAGCCGCCTCCGTCGCCAGAGCCGCCACCGCTAGGGTTGTTGTCGGGGTCTTCCACGTCGGCCTTGTCACTAGAGGTGACGTTCTTCACGACCTTTCCGTCGCGGTCGTAGCAGGTGATGTTGATGGAAGTGTTCTTGAGCTCGTCCTTGATGTCGACGTTAGGGGTGAAGATGACGCGTCGGGCGGTGATGAGGCTGGTAGCCACTTCTGCCACGGTAGCCACGCTCTT
>DHMR01000106.1:32508-32681 GCA_002405875.1 bacterium UBA4637 | reverse complement strand
CTTGTACCAGCCGACGAGAACGACCGCAGCATTCCTTACTGCCACTGGTGGCCTAAGCAAAACACCACCGAGTGGATTACCTACACCTTCCCAGAGGCAAAGGAAATCAAGACCAGCACCGTTTATTGGTACGACGACCAGCCATGGGGTGGTTGCAAGGTACCAGACAGTTG
>DHMR01000106.1:0-32336 GCA_002405875.1 bacterium UBA4637 | reverse complement strand
AAGCAGCCAGAGAAATACTCCTGTGGCTTGTTTGAATGGAGCGTAAAGTAAAAAACTTTTTTATTTTTCCCTTTAAGAATTGCCATATTGCCATATCAACAAGCAATCTCTCTGATTACAAGGTTGTTATGGGTATGGCAATTCTTTATTTTTGGGTTTTATCTGCCATATATTGCCATAAAAACGGCGATTTTTAAGGGTTTTAGAGCAATTCTGGGGACAAAAAACAGAAAGTATTGAGCAAAATGGCATTTTTTCTGCTCAATGCTTGGTGATTTCAGTATTTTTTCGTAACTTCGCCAACAAAGAAAGAGTAACTTTTCGAAATTACGTCCTGACGCAGTGCTAGATACGTCCCGACGCAGTGTCAGATACGTCCCGACGCAATCCTAGATACGTCACGACGTAGTGCCAGACACATCCCGACGTAGCGTCAAGTACATCCCGACGTATACTCAAGTACGTCCCAATGCATCTTCAACTACTTCCGTACACTCGCTCAAGTACTTGCGGACGCTAACGCAAGTACTTGCGACCCCTACTTCAAGTAGATGCATTCGCGCTCCAAGTAAGATGCATTCGAATTCCAAGTAAGCCTCACTCGAAAAAGAAACAACTAATAAATCTATAAAGATGAAAGTAACCATTATCAGAACCAACCGGCAACGCCAACTTTGCGTTACCACAAGAAGGATCGAACACCTTTTGGAGCGTATGCTCAAAGATGATTCAAAGTTTACCATCCAGAAATTCCGGGAAGCTGTGCCTTCCTTGAGTTTCGGCTACGATGGGTATAAAGACCTGTCCACATGGCACAGGGTTTATCCTGCAGCCGAGTTTCAGAAAGACGAGAACGACAACCTTCAGATGAAGTCCTGCAACGGACTCCTGCTCCTATCGTTCAAGAACATTCTGAAACCCGAAGACGTTCAGCTCGTGAAAAAACAAGTCGCCTTCCTCCCCTCCACTCTCATCGCCGTGACTGGTGCCGACGGCAGAAGCGTGGAAGTACTGGTGAGATTCACCGACCGAGAGGGAGGACTGCCCACGGACGAAATACATGCCGATCGACTCTACCAAACTGCCTATCGACAAATCCTGCCTATCTACCAATCTATCATCCATGAGACAGTAGCCAGTCAAAAGCCTTCTATCAGAAGCCACTTCCTTCTCACGTTCGATCCCGACCCATTTTTCAATCCACAAGCCGTCGCCTTGAAAATAGATGAGGAGTTGATGCGCCAAGAATCCACTACCCCTTCAACACCCGAGGTAAAAAGCGACTCGACAGACAAAAAAGAAAAGGGCCTGAAAGGCTCAAAGGAGAACATCGAGAAGATGATAAAGTATCTGAACGAGAAATATGACCTGAGATACAACAAGGTGATGAAATACACCGAGTATGTGCCGAAGGAGAAAGAATGGTATGGGTTTAGAGCCGTGGAACCTAGGGTGCAAAAGAGCCTGACGCTCGAAGTGCAACTGGCAGGCATCAACGTGAGCATCAAGGACGTAAAGAATTTCCTGGAGTCCAGCTACATCAAAAGCTACAACCCCGTGGAGGATTTCCTGTTCAGCTGTTATGAAAAATGGGATGGCAAGGACCACATCCGTGCCCTGGCTCGCACAGTGCCGACCAACACCCCACAATGGGAAGACTGGTTTTATACCTGGTTTCTCGCCATGGTGGAACAATGGCACAACCACGCAGGCAGACAATATGGCAACAGCGTGGCGCCCTTGCTCATATCCAAGCAGGGCTACAACAAGAGCACCTTCTGCCGACGCCTGATTCCGCCCGAGCTGCAATGGGGCTACACCGACAACCTGATACTTTCGGAGAAGAGGCAGGTTTTGCAGGCGATGAGCCAGTGTCTGCTCATCAATCTGGATGAATTCAATCAAATCTCGGCGAATGTGCAACAAGGATTCCTGAAAAATCTCATCCAGTTGCCTAGCGTGAAATACAAGCCACCCTATGGCAGCCATGTGCAGGAGTTTCCTCGCACCGCCTCTTTCATCGCCACGAGCAACATGGACGACATTCTGACCGACCCTTCAGGCAACCGCCGATTCATCGGCATTGAACTGACAGGTCCTATCGATGTAAGCGTGCGCCCCAACTATCTGCAACTCTTCGCCCAGGCAGAAACTGCGATATGGAAAGGAGAAAAGACCTACTTCGACGCAGAGCAGACTGCCCTCATCATGGAGAACAACAAGAAATACCAACAAGCGGATCCTATCATGCAATGCTTTGCCGAGAGTTTTGAGCCAACGGAAGACGAAGACAAGGGTAAATTCATGACTGCCGCTGCCATTTATGGCGAATTGAAGGCAAAATATGGTGCATCATTGGAAGCAAAAAGCCTCCTTTCGTTCGGTCGCAGCCTCAAGAACATTGATGGCATGAAGAGGAAGAGAACGATGAAAGGTACTGAGTATCTGGTAATTAAGCGAGAATAACGCAGAAAAACGCACTATGGCAATTCTCTGCATTTTGCGAAAGAAGGAAGCGAATTTATCGCAAGCGTAGAGCACTTAGTCTAGAATTTGGGAGAAATATTTGGAGAAAACTAAACTTTTTCTCCAAAATATTTGGTGATTTCAAATATTCGCCTTATCTTTGCAGCCTAGTATCAAACATATCTCGGGGTTGACTGGATTTGACGGCGAGATGAAATGGTACGTAAGCATGCGGAGGCTCGTTGGCTACCTCCTAAATCTTAGTGAACAAAAAATTAATTGGCGAAAATAACTACGCTCTCGCTGCTTAATCGAAGTACAGTAGATTAGCTTTATTCCGGCACAAGGTGCTGGAACGGGACATCGCTCAACGGATGTGGTTCCGAATCTTGTTGGTCAAGCGGTGCAGGTAAATCGGAAATAGTCTGGGTACGCCTCGTTGCCCCGATGAAACTTTAGAGGATAAGGGTATGATTGGTGGTCCAGGTCTTGTCACACCTCGAAAATCAAAGGCTGGAATAAGCATGTAGAAAGCGTATGGTTTCCTTGTGCGGACGAGGGTTCGAATCCCTCCAGCTCCACCTGCTTTATTGCATCGGAAACTCGTAGATTATAGAAAACAATCTACGAGTTTTTTGTTTTAATATATAAACGAGAGAATCATAACAAAAGTAAGTTTTAATTTATGAAGATGCGACATCTACATTCTACGGGAAACGGTATAGTATCCGCTTCCCTGATTTCAAGAATGCTGTTGTTGGGGTTGGCTGGCGCAACCATGCCTCAAGCCGCTTCCGCAACGGTTCATTCTGTGCAACAAAAAGAGTCAATATCAGGTGTTATTACTGATGCAGCTACGGGCGAAGCCATTATCGGAGCTAGCATCTTGGTGAAAGGCACAAACACGGGAGCCGTGACTGACATTGACGGCAAGTTTTTCATTCCAGCAGACAAGCTGCCTGTTACGTTGGTAGTATCATATGTGGGCTTTCAGAAGAAGGAGATTCGTGTAACCTCTTCCTCTCCTATCCATGTCAACCTACAGGAAGACAGTCAGATGATGGAGGAAGTAATCGTTACTGGTTATGGTACTTTCAAAAAGTCTGCATACGCAGGTTCTGCAGCCAACGTTAAGTCTGATAAGATTGCCGATGTGCCTACCGTTTCATTTCAAGACATGCTGCAAGGCAACGCCACTGGTGTTCAATTCTCTGCATCATCAGGTCAGCCTGGTGCTTCATCAAGCATCAACGTGCGTGGTATGGGTTCCATCAATGCCAGTAACACCCCACTCTATGTCATCGATGGTGTGCCTGTGATGAGTGGTTCCATCAACTCGCTCGACTCAGACTCTGGTCTCGACATCATGTCTACCATCAACACCAACGATATTGCCAGCATCACCGTCATCAAGGATGCAGCAGCCGCATCACTCTATGGTTCGCGCGCAGCCAACGGAGTGATCATCATCACCACCAAACAAGGCCAACAGGGCAAGCCTAAGGTAAACTTGCAGGCAGACTGGGGGTACTCCGACTTTGCCATGGAATTCCGTCCTGTAATGAACGGTCAACAGCGCCGCGATTATATCTACAACGGTCTTTATGCTGGACAAATACGCAAAGGCAAGACCGAGGACGAGGCCAAAGCCTATGCAGATGAAAATATCGACGACTATGCTCCCGTACCATGGTGCGGATTCGTAGACTGGAACGACGTGCTCTTCAAGAAAGGAAGCCACCAACAGTACGAGGCTTCCATCTCGGGTGGCGCAGAAAAGTTCAAGTATTACTCTTCGCTCGCATATCTCAAGCAAGATGGTATCACACAGCGCTCAGGTTTGGAACGTATCACAGGCCGCCTGAACGTAGATTACCAGGCAACAAACAAGTTTAAATTGGGTGCCAACATTCTCTTCTCTAGCGTAAACCAGGATGTCTATGGAGAAGGGTTCTCTTACACCTCACCGTTCTACTCCTCCAGAAGCGCAGTCACCCCATCAGACCCGGTATACAACGAGGACGGATCATGGAACCGTGCCTTTATCCGCATCGGCGACCGCAACCCAGCCCTCGCCAATGAATACGACTCTCAACGAGAATATGTCACCCGTATGTTCAACACCGTTTACGGACAATATGAGTTCATCAAAGACTTGAAATTCAAGAGCACCTTCAGCTACGACTATCTCACCACAAAGGGTAAAGACTGGGCTGACCCACGTACATCAAACGGCGACGACATCAATGGCGGTATGAGCAAGAAATTCTACGAACGCCGCAAGATGGTATGGGGAAACCAACTCTCCTACGCCAAGACCATCGCCGAGGTTCACCATCTTGACGGTCTTGTAGGCTATGAGATAGATGACCAGTACCGTGACTACCTCTCCGGCTATGCCACCAACTTTGCGACACCAGACAAGAACGACATTTCCAATGGAAAGAAGACAGAGTCGGTAGGTGGAAGCAACACACGTACTCGCATGGTTTCATATATCGGTCGTGCAAATTACGACTACGACAACAAGTATTTCTTGGGGGGAAGCTACCGTGTAGATGGAAGTTCACGTTTACACCGTGACCATCGTTGGGGTAATTTCTGGTCGGTATCAGGTGCATGGCGCATCATCGAGGAAGATTTCATGAAACCTACCTCCCAATGGCTCACCGACCTGAAACTCCGCGCATCGTATGGTGTAAATGGTACTCTACCATCCGACTATTACGGCTACATGGCACTGAGCAGCCTCAGCGACGGCTACAACGAGCAACCAGCCATCCTCATCTCACAGCTCGCCAACAACAACTTGAAATGGGAGACCAACTACAACTTGAACCTCGGTCTCGATTTCGGACTTTTCGATCGTGTGAATGTGACATTGGAATACTATTTGCGCAACACCAAGAACCTCTTGATGGACAGCCCTGTATCCATGACTACAGGTTTCAGTTCCTACTTGATGAACGTTGGACAACTGAGAAACCAGGGTGTCGAATTGGAAATCAACTCCACCAACATCAAGACCAAGAACTTTGAGTGGAAGAGTACCTTCAATCTCTCACACAACACCAATAAGGTTGTTAAATTGGATGGTGACCAAACTGAAATCGTCAGTGGTACACAGATTCACAAAATAGGGCACTCCTATCGCACATTCTATATGATAGAATTCGCAGGAATCAATCCAGAAAACGGTAATCCACAGTTCTACAAGAACGACCTCTTGGAAGACGGAACCTATAGCAAGGAAATCACGGAAGATGCTACCGAAGCTAAATCCATCATGCTCGACAAGCACGCAGAGCCAACCTTGAATGGAGGCTTCTACAATAGCTTGAAATACAAGTGGTTCGACTTGAGCTTCCTATTCAACTATCAGTTTGGTGGTTACTCATACGACACATGGGCACAGAAGACCGAGCACGGAGGCTACGACATGGAGGCAAACATTCCGACCTACTATGCCGACAGTTGGAAAAAGCCAGGCGACATCACTAAATATGAGCAGTTCTATGAGAAGAGTTCTAGCGTGGCAATGCACAAAATTACCAACAGCCGCCGCTTGCATAGCACCGACTATATTCGTTTGAAGACCATCACCTTCGGTTTCACACTGCCAAAGCAATGGCTCAAGCCGGTAGGCATCAACAATGCTCGCCTCTACATGTCGGCCAACAACTTGTGGACATGGGCAGCCTGGGATTACTATGATCCGGAAGCAGTTGTGAACGGCAGCGCCACACAGAACACTCCTCCACTCAAGACTGTGACATTCGGTCTAAACGTGAATTTCTAATATTAATAAAATGTGTGAATAAAGTTTTTTAAGACATGAACAAAATATATCTATATATGATGGTGGGAGCCATGACTATCGGCTTGTCATCCTGTGGCAACGACTGGCTCGACCTCGAACCATCCACCTCCATTCAAACTAAGGTGGAATCTCTTTCGGATGTAGATGCCACCCTCAATGGTATTTACAGCACGATGCAAAGCCCTTACGCATACTCGGGCAGACTCGTATATTATGGAGATGTGACTGGCGACGACATGCAAGCAGTAAGCTCCACCAAGCGTACAGCAACAGCCTATCTATATGGTTTCACCAAGAGCAACTCACCTTACAGCTACTGGTCTTACCCTTACAACATCATCCAAAACTGCAATGTCATACTCACCAATATCGACAACATCAAGGTGAGCGACGAAGAAAAGGAGGAAATGAATGACTACAAGGGGCAAGCACTTGCCATCCGTGGCATGTCGCTCTTCGATTTGACCAAACTATATGGCTATCCATACACTATGGACAACGGAGCGTCGCTAGGAGCTTGCATTGTAACCGACGTGCTAGGCAAAGATGCCATGCCACAAAGAAGCACCGTGGCTCAATGCTACGACCAGATACTGAAAGATCTCGAAAACAGCAGCAACCTGCTAGGCGAAAATTTCAACAAGGGCAAATTTAACAAATGGGCAGCCCTCACACTGCTGAGTCGAGTATATCTCTATCACGGCGACAACGACAAGGCACTGAATGCCGCAGAAGAAGCCATCAAAGGGGCCGAGAAAAATGGATACGCCCTTTGGACCAACGAGGAATATCCTACAGCCTGGAGCAACAACGTAAGCGAAACATCTGCGCACAAGGGAGAAGTTCTCTTCGAAATCATCAATTTAACGACCGATTCTCCTGGCAAGGAAAGCCTAGGCTACCTCAATGCTCCTGGTGGTTATGCAGATGCCTGCGTCACCGTATCTTTCTACAATTACATGCAGAAAGACCCAGATGACGTGCGCAACAAGATTATCAATGTGGCAACAAAAAAACAGGGCTATTCTTCCTCTATCTATGATAGGGGCTACATCAACAAATATCAGCCACAACAAGGCGAAAATGTCGAGGATGCCAACATCCCTTTGATTCGTCTCTCTGAGGCTTATCTCAATGCCGCAGAAGCTGCAGCCAAGCTTACAGCCGCAGGAACTAACAAGAATACAGAGGCCGTAAAATATCTCAATGCCATTGTAAACCGCGCCAACCCAGCAAAAACGGTGAAGGACAACGAAACCGTAACTCTGGAACAGGTACTGGACGAGCGCCGCAAGGAATTGGTGGGAGAAGGCCAGCGCATGTTCGACTTGCTGAGAAATGGCAAAACAATCGTAAGGAAGAACGAGAAAAATTCAGCCTTGAGTAAGACGAAGCATACGTGTGGCGACGAGTTCATGACAATCGGCTTGGACAACTACAAGATAGTTCTCCCTATCCCACTGGCAGAGCGCAACGTAAGCCATCTGCAGAACAACCCTGGCTACGGAGATTAACTAAAATTTCTTTAGGTATATAAAGGATGAAAAAGAATTTCTTAATGATATTGATGGTGATGCTAACGATGTTTAGCATCACCATTTCAGCTAAGGATGCTGTTGATGACAACAAGCTTTCTTGCGACGGTCCATACGTAATTTATCAAGAAGATGGAAGTGTGAGGGTTATCAATGTGACGCCACAAGGTGTGGTAAAAGACACCACTTACGCAAAGCTACCAGAAGGCTTTACCCTTCATATCACAGATCATGAGGGAAACTACCCTTTCGACGTTCACTTGCACGCCATCGCTCGCCAACCTTGGAAACAGCAACAGGCTAAGAAGACCTTCGTTATGTCTGATCCCCATGGGCGTCTCAATCTCGTAGTAAATCTTCTTCAAGCAAACGGAATCATCGACAGCCAACTTCGCTGGTGCTATGGAGCCAACCAACTGATTGTAATTGGCGACATTTTCGACCGTGGATACGATGTTCCACAGATATTCTGGCTATTCTACAAACTAGAAGCAGAAGCTGCAGAATGTGGAGGAAGAGTGACCGTGATGCTAGGGAACCATGAACCCATGGAGCTAGCAGGCGACATGCGCTATGCAAAGCCCAAATATAAGATGCTAGCAGAAAAACTAGGCATCTCGTATCGCCACCTTTTCTTCCCCAACACCGAATTGGGAAGATGGCTAGGAACTCGTAATGCAATCCAAATAATAGGCCGAAATCTATATGTACATGCAGGAATCAGTCGTGAATTCTATGAGAGAAACCTCTCCATTCCTATGGTCAACGACAGTATCAACAGCGTATTGTTCATGAAAAGCAAACAGCGCAAGGCTCACTCTGAGTTCTGCAAGTTCTTATATGGCAACCGTGGTCCGATTTGGTATAGAGGCTTAGTATTGAAAACAAAGAAATGGTCACCATTACCTAGCGATTCTCTCAACATGGTGCTACAACGCTACGATGTGGATAGAATCATTGTGGGGCACACTATATTCAAGGACATCAAACGTTTCTACAAGGGCAAGGTAATCGCTGTGAATGTAGACAATCTAGAAAATTACAATCATCAACGAGGCAGAGCTATCTTGATAACCGACGAGAAGACCTACGTGGTTGGTGACAATGGAATCAAACGCATTCTGAAATAACGACAAAGAGGACTGTCCAATCTCGGGCAGTCCTCTTTTTGAACAAATCTATTAAGCGAGATTTTTATTTCCTCAAGCTCTCACGGTATTTCAGCGGCGACATGTGCAGGTGTTCCCTCACATACTTGCCGAAGAAAGATGTATTGCTGAAGCCCAAGATACCTGATATTTCCTTTATCGACTTGGTAGTGGAACGAAGATAATAGGAAATGTCGGAAAGGGTATATTCGGTAATCCACTCAATGGCGGTCTTGCCGGAATGGCGCTTGCAGACGATGGAGAGATACTTGGGAGTGATGCAAAGTTGCTGGGCGAAATACTCTACGGGCTGATGCTTGATTTCACTCTGCTGGAGCAGTTCGAGAAAGCGATCGAACAAATCGCTCGTGGTAGAACCAGCCGACTCATGTGGCAAGTCTTCGAGGAGCAGATTGCTCACTGCCAGCAGCGCACTCTTGAGCAAGGTCTCCACTATCTCACGACGATAAGGCTGCCACGAGCTGCGAGCACTGAAAGAAGGGTCGAGACAAAGGCGCACCAAGTCGGTGAATTTCTCGTAAAACACCATGTCGTTCTCGTTCATCTTGAGTACAGCCACCTTGTTGACATACATGGCGCGATTCCACACATTGATATGCGAACGAAGGATGTTGAGCATCCCATGATTGCTCACGCACATAGCTGTACAAGCGAAGTCGGGAGAGACCTCGAAGAAATCCAGAATCGTGTTGGGTGGGCAGATGAAGATATCACCCTTCTCCACCTCAATGACCCTGCCATTGAGGTCGGCCTTCAACCTACCTCTCTGGCAAGAGGCTATCATATTCATCTGCAACCTCACGGGGTCGGGATGCTGCAACATCTTGACATTGTCGATAATCAAGATGTCGTCGTCGAGATAGCTAGTGCTGATCTCGGCACTCTGGGCGAATTCCCCCTCCTCGATACGCTGCTTTATATCTTTTTGTTCTTTCATATTGATTAAAATGCCTCCCTGTACTTATTCTCATCCTTATCCTCCAGCATGGAGAGATAGCTCTGGTAACGGCTAGCGGCGATGTAATGCTCCTCCACTGCCTTGATGACAGCGCATCCTGGTTCGTGAGTATGGGTACAGTCGGAAAACTTACAGTCCTTAGAAAAGCGGAATATTTCCTTGAAATAGCTGGTGAGTTCCTCCTTCTCTATGTCGAAGGTGCCAAATCCCTTGATGCCCGGAGTATCTATCAGATAACCTCCATCGGGCAACTCTATCATCTCGCTGAAAGTAGTGGTGTGCATACCGCTATTGTGCGCCTCGCTAATCTCTGCCGTGCGTTGTTCTGCCTCTGGTACGAGTTGGTTGATGAGGGTAGACTTACCCACGCCACTATTTCCACTCAGAAGCGAAGTCTTGTCCTTGATGAGCGGGCGCAAGGCATCGATTCCCTCGCCGGTGGCTGCCGAAATCTCGATGCACTGGTATCCGATGGTCTCATAAAGGGTGCGCATCATCTGCTCGTAATGCAATTCATCCTCGGTGAGAATGTCTCGCTTGTTGAAGACGATGATGACGGGCACACGATATGCTTCGGCACCTGCCAGGAATCGGTCGATAAAGGTAGTGGAAGTCTGTGGATAATTGACGGTCACCACGAGCAAGGCTTGGTCTACGTTGGCTGCCAGGATATGGCTTTGCTTGCTCAGGTTAGGCGACTTACGAATGATATAGTTACGACGATCCTCGATGGAAGAGATGAAAGCCGTACCCTCCTGGTTGGTGATAAGCTGCACATAGTCGCCTACAGCCACAGGATTGGTACTGCGGATGCCCTTCAATCGAAAATTGCCTTTGATTTTGCTTTCAATCAGCTGGCCATCGTCTGTCTTGACGGTGTACCAGCTGCCTGTATTCTTGATGACGAGTCCTCTCATTATACTGTCATAATTTCCTTTTCCTTCTCATCCATCAAGCTTTCGAGCTGCTTGATGTACTTGTCGTGGAGCTTCTGAAGATCGTTCTCTGCGTCCTTCTCCAAGTCCTCTGAAAGACCGTCCTTGATGGACTTCTTCAACTTTTCCTTGATTTCCTGACGCACGTTGCGAACCTCTACCTTGGCACGCTCTGCAATCTTGTTGCACTGCTTGACGAGCTCCTTACGACGCTCACCTGTTGGCTGAGGAATGCCAAGGCGAACTATCTCACCATTGTTCTCTGGTGTAATGCCCACGCCGCTGTCCATGATGGCCTTCTCGATGTCCTTGATGGCCTTCTTGTCCCAAGGGCGGATGGCAATGGTACGGGCATCTGGAGTGGTAACGGTAGCCACCTGGTTCAATGGCACCATGCTGCCGTAGCTGTTAACACGAACACCATCGAGGATGGCCACGTTGGCACGTCCTGCACGAATATGAGAGAGCTCCTCTGCGAGATACATCGCAGCCATCTCCATGCGCTCTCCTGCTGAACTCAAAGTTTCTTTTACGTCTATCATAATTGTTATTTCCTTTATTGTTAACTCTTATTTATTACTTTCTTTTTGATTTTTAACTGACAATTATCAATTCTTGATGATTTCCAGTCTCTTCAATTCCTCCTCCACATAGTTGGTCAGGTCGGCGAACTGCTGGATGCTGAGCTGCTCTGGTCGCTTGGTCATGATGTCGGTGGTGTAAAAGTCCTCACGAGGCTTAACTCCCGGGAACATCTGCTTCAAACTGACACGGAGCATCTTGCGACGCTGGTTGAACACAGTCTTTACCAGACGCTTGAACAATCGCTCATCGCACCCCAGGTCGGCCACCTTGTTGCGAGTCATACGAATGACGGCACTCTTCACCTTTGGAGGTGGATTGAACACCCCCTCGTCTACCGTGAAGAGATACTCCACATCATACCAGGCCTGGATGAGTACGCTGAGGATGCCATACGCCTTGTTGCCAGGCTCGGAGGCCATGCGGAGCGCCACCTCTCGCTGAATCATACCGGTGCAACAAGGAATGAGATCCTTATAATCGAGCATCTTGAAGAATATCTGCGACGAGATGTCGTAGGGATAGTTGCCCGTCAAGACAAACTGCTGACCGTCGAATATCTGGTTGAGGTCCATACGAAGGAAATCCTCGCCGATGATATTGTCCTTGAGCTTCGGGAAGTTCTCGTGCAGGTAGGCCACCGACTCCGAGTCGATTTCCACCGCCTTCACGGGGCGAGGCTTCTCCACGAGGTATTGGGTAAGCACACCCATACCCGGTCCAATCTCCAGGACAGGGATATCAGGGCAGGCATCCACCGTGTCGGCGATGCGCTTGGCTATGTTGAGGTCAGTCAAAAAATGCTGACCGAGATTTTTCTTAGGCTTTACAGCTTTCATACTTTATCAATTATTTATTGTGCAAAAATACGATTATTTTTCGAGAATCCACGCTAAGAAGACGTTTTTTTTCATCTTTTACGTAAAAAAGGGGAAAAGAAAAGACGACAAAGCGTTTATTTATGCTAAAATTATGCAGATTAGGGCGATATTGGCGATAAAAGTATTACCTTTGCAGTTATGAAGGAAATGAAAAAGATAGCAAACAATATATTTAAGGTGGCGCTCTCGCTCTTCCTAGGCGGTGCCATACTCTATTGGATGTATCGTGGGTTCGACTTCAAGCAGGTGGAGGATGTGTTGCTCCACAAGATGAATTGGACCTGGATGCTGCTGTCGTTCCCATTCGGCATCTTGGCTCAGGTGTTCAGAGGATGGAGATGGAAACAGACGTTGGAGCCTCTCGGCGAGAAACCTCGTGACAGCGTGAGCGTAAGCTCCATCTTCCTTTCGTACGCCCTCAGCCTTGTGATTCCGAGAATCGGAGAGTTTGCCCGTTGCGGCGTACTGAGAAGATGGGATGGCATCTCTTTTCCGAAATCGCTCGGAACCGTAGTTACGGAAAGAGCCATCGACTCCTTGTTGGTACTCATCATCGCAGAAATCGTATTTCTACTGCAGATACCGGTGTTTCTGAATTTTTTCCGCACCACAGGCACGAGCATGGACAGCATCCTGGGACAATTTACAGCCACCGGCTACCTCGTAACCGCCATCTGTGGTGTCGCCGTACTCATCCTCTTGCATTTTCTGCTCCGCAAGCTGGCTATATATAATAAGGTGAAAGCCACATTGGGGGGACTTTGGCAAGGAGTCATCTCACTCAAGGGGGTCAAGAACGTTCCGCTCTTCATCGCCTTCACCATAGGAATATGGCTGAGCTATTTTCTGCACTACTATCTCACGTTCCAGTGCTTCGAGTCGACCTCGCACCTGAGTCTGATGTGCGGATTGGTAACTTTCATCGTGGGCAGCATCGCCGTCATCGTCCCTACCCCCAACGGAGCCGGACCTTGGCATTTCGCCGTGAAGACGATGCTTATCCTCTACGGCATCCAGTCGAACGACGCACTCTATTTCGTGCTCATCGTGCACTCGGTGCAGACCTTGCTGGTCATCCTCCTCGGCATCTACGCCTGGATAGCACTGGCTTTCACCAAGAAACATTCGCAAATTAACATCAAAAAATAAAAATATTATGGCTGACATTAAGAATCTCAAGCCAGAGGAAATCTGGCGTAACTTCGACAAGTTGACACAAGTTCCACGTCCATCAGGACATTTGGAGAAAATTCAGGCTTTCTTGCTCCAGTGGGCTAAGGAAGCTGGTGTAGAGGCATTCCAAGACCCTGCCGGCAACATCGTGATGCGCAAACCAGCCACTCCAGGCATGGAGAACCGCAAGGGCGTCATCATGCAGGCTCACATGGACATGGTTCCTCAGAAGGCACCAGATAGCAAGCATAACTTCGAGACCGACCCTATCGAGACCATCATCGATGGCGACTGGGTTCGCGCTAATCATACCACCCTCGGAAGCGACGACGGACTGGGCGTAGCTACCATCATGGCAGTAATGGAGTCGACAGACTTGAAGCATGGCCCTATCGAGGGTCTCATCACCCGCGACGAGGAGACAGGCATGTATGGTGCCAACGAACTGCCAGCAGGCGAATTGAACGGCGACATCCTCTTGAACCTCGACACCGAGGTGTGGGGCGAGTTCGTCATCGGTAGCGCCGGTGGTGTGGACATTACTGCCACCCTCGACTACAAAGAGGCTGAGACCGACAAGGAAGACGCAGCCGTCAAAGTGACCTTGAAGGGTTTGAAGGGCGGTCATTCCGGTGTAGAAATCAACGAGGGCAGAGCCAACGCCAACAAGTGCATGGTTCGCTTCGTTCGTGAGGCCATCTCAGAGCTCGACGCTCGCTTGGCATCTTGGGAAGGCGGCAACATGCGCAATGCCATCCCATTCCAGGCAGAAGTGGTATTGAACTTGCCAAAGGAGAACGTAGAGGCATTGAACGACTTGGTAGCCGACTGGAAGGAGCAAATCATCGAAGACTTCGACGGCATCGAGGTACCAGAGCACGTAGAGCTCTTCACCGAGAACGTTGAGACACCAAAGACAGAGGTTCCTCAGGAAATCCAAGACAACCTGGTGGATGTCATCTACGCTTGCCACGACGGCGTATTGCGCATGGCTCCATCCATGCCAGGTATCGTGGAGACCTCATCCAACCTCGCCATCGTAGAGATTGGCGGCGGCAAGGCCGCCATCAAGATTCTGGCTCGTTCTAGCAGCGACTCTTACAAAGACTACATCGCCACCATGCTGGAAAGTACATTCTCTATGGCAGGCATGAAGGTGGAGCGCAGCGGTGAGTACGGCGGCTGGAACCCCAACCCTAAGAGCGACATCTTGGAGCACGTCATCAAGATTTACAAGGAGCAAAACGGCGTAGAGGGCAAGGTACAGGCTGTACACGCCGGCTTGGAGTGCTCTATCATCCTAAGCAAATATCCAGACCTCGACGTGGTATCATTCGGCCCAACCTTGTTGAGTCCACATACCGCCAACGAGCGTTGTCAGATTAGTTGCGTAGCACCATTCTGGAACCTCATGAAGCAGCTCTTGGAAGAGATTCCTGCCAAGTAAGCACACACAAGTGCCAAAACAAGAATGCACATATTACAAAAATACTAAAAAATAAAGCCGAGGAAGAAATTTCTCGGTTTTTTTGTTTCTTGTTTCAAAAGAAATCAGTACCTTTGCACTCGGATTTGCAGGCAATGTAGCAGATATGGCAAAAATGACTCTATCAGCATGATGCCACGCTGCTAGAATACTTGCACAAGTTAAATTAAACACAAACAAAAATGGACGATTATCACGCGGAGAACAACAATGAATTGTAAGGCGTGGAGATTACCTATAGGCTAGTCTCCATACCCAAACACTTATTATGTGGAGATTAGCAAACAATGAAAACTTTTTGGAATATCGATAAAAACTTGACTGTACTCAATGAGTGGCAGCCTAATTGTTGGATACAAGTAACATGTCCAACCGACGAAGACCAGCGCCTGCTGGAAGACGAGTTTAAGATCCCTGATTATTTCCTATCGGATATCAGCGATACCGACGAGCGTGCCCGCTATGAATACGACGATGGCTGGATGCTCATCATCCTGCGTATCCCATACGTCAAGGAGATACGCAGCCGCACGCCATACACCACCGTGCCACTGGGTATCATCCACAAACGCGACGTGACCATCACCGTATGCTACTACGAAACCAACATGATGATAGATTTCGTAAGTTATCAGCAGAAGCGCAACGAGGGATTCACCGATTACGTAGACATGATTTTCCGCTTGTTCCTATCATCCGCCGTATGGTATCTGAAGCGTCTGAAGCAAATCAACTCCCTCATCGAGAAAGCGAAGCGCAATCTCGACCATGGCGTGAACAACGAGAGCTTGATAGGATTGAGCCGTCTGCAAGACTCCCTCACCTACTTCATCACCTCTATCCGTGGCAACGAGAACCTGCTCTCCAAGCTGAAATTCAAGCTGCAGGTGGATGAACTGGATGCCGACCTCATCGAGGACGTTAACATCGAGATGACCCAGGCACGAGAGACGACGAGCATCTACTCCGACATCTTGGAATCGACGATGGACACATACTCAAGCATCATCAACAACAACATGAATACCACGATGCGTACGTTGACCTCCATCAGTATCGTAATGATGTTGCCTACGCTGATCTCCTCTTTGTTCGGAATGAACCTCCTCAATGGCATGGAGAACAACCCTTACGGATTTGCCATTGCCTTGGTGATTTCGGTCATCGTATCAGCCTTGTCATGGGGCTTTCTACGTTACAAACGTTTGCTCTAAAAACAGGCTGAATGCCAACAAGAAGCAGAAAAAGACAACTATAAATGAAAAAAAAATTAAAAAATCGAATATCTTGCGCAGATATTCGATTTTTTTTTTTAAGTTTGCAGTTCATTAATAACATATTTTTGTGTGGTCGAATCGCCATTTAGACGACTACCGACCCAGAACTCGTATCATAAACTAAATAAAGTGACATGATGGACTCTCAAGAAAACGCTCTGTTGCAGCAGAGCACCCAGGAAGAACCTGCCAAGAAGGCTTATGCCACCAAGCAGGAAGTGCTCGAAAGAGTAAAGGAAATCGCACACAGCGAAGAAATTCCCAACAAGGAGGAACTCGACCATCTCAAGACTACTTTCTACAAGATGCATCTCGCAGAGAGAGACGCCCAGATGAAAGAGTATCTCGCTGGCGGTGGCGACCCTGAGAAATACGTGCTTCTGCCTGATGATACCGAAGAGGCTTTCAAGGCTGAAATGCAGCTCATCAAGGAAAGAAGAGCCAAGATCTTCCTGGAACAAGAAGAAGAAAAGCAGGAAAATCTCAAGAAAAAACTTGAGATTATCGACAAGATAAAGGCTATGACCACCTCGCCAGAGGAGGCAAACAAGTCGTACCAAGATTTCAAGGCTTTGCAGCAGGAATGGAAAGAAATCAAAGCCCTCCCTGCCGACAAGGCTAGCGAGGTGTGGAAAAACTACCAGCTCTACGTGGAACAGTTCTACGACATGCTGAAGTTGAACAACGAAGCTCGCGAATATGATTTCAAGAAGAACTTGGAGGCAAAGACTGCCCTTTGTGAGGCAGCCGAGAAACTTGCCGACGAGCCAGACATCATCTCCGCATTCCACAAGTTACAAGACCTGCACCAGCAGTATCGTGAGATTGGTCCTGTAGCAAAGGAACTGAGAGAGCAAATTTGGGCTCGCTTCAAGGAGGCAAGCACCGTCATCAACAAGCGCCACCAAAAGCACTTCGAAGACATTCGTGCCAAAGAAGAGGAAAATCTTGCAAAGAAGACTGCGCTCTGTGAAAAAGTGGAAGCCATTTGCCAGGAAGAGCGAAAGACTGCACAAGACTGGGAGAAAGCCACCAAAGAAGTCATCGACATACAAGGCGAATGGAAGAAAATCGGCTTTGCCCCACAAAAGATGAACGTAAAGATCTTTGAGCGTTTCCGCATTGCCAACGATGAGTTCTTCGGCAAAAAAGCAGAATTCTTCAAGGCTCTCAAGGATATCTATGCAGAGAATCTCCTGAAAAAACAAAAGCTCGTAGAAAAGGCTGAAGCGCTCGCCGACAGCACCGACTGGAAGAAAACCAGCGACAAGCTCATCGCCCTCCAAAAGGAATGGAAGACCATTGGCATCGTTCCTCACAAACAGAGCGACCAGCTCTGGAAAAGCTTCCTCGCTGCCTGCAACAAATTCTTCGACGCACGTAACAAGCAAAACGCTGGCACCCGTAACGAAGAGCATGAGAACCTCGACAAGAAGCGCGACATCATCACTCAGTTGAAGGCTCTGCTCGACAGCAAGGGCGAAGACCTCCAAAAGAAGATGCAGGAATTGACCAACCAATACAACGCTATTGGCCATGTGCCTTTCAAGGAAAAAGACAAATTGTACAAAGAGTATCACGAAGTGCTCGACAACCTGTACAAAGACCTGCACATCAGCAACGCCAAGAAGCACCTGGACAATTTCAAGAGCAACTTGAAGAACGTAGCCAAAGAGGGAGCCAACGCTTTGGACAACGAGCGAGGCAAACTCCTACGCCGCTACGACCAGTTGCGCTCAGAGATTACGACCTACGAGAACAACCTGGGATTCCTCAATGCCGCAAGCAAGAAGGGAAACAGCCTGGTAGAAGAAATGAATAGAAAGGTCGAGAAGTTGAAGAGCGACTTGGAAATGGTAAAACAGAAAATCAAGGCTATTGATGCCGAGAACAAATAACACAAAATAAAAAACGCATCTTTTACATACTTTGCAAAGGATGCGTTTTTTGTTTTATCCATCTTGCCAACATCTAACATCAGACACTGGCTGATACAAAAAAAGCACCCCTCATCACTGAGAGATGCCAAAGCGTATGGTTGGGATACCCGGATTCGAACCAGGAATGACAGGACCAGAATCTGTAGTGTTACCATTACACCATATCCCAATGTGCTAGAGTGAAACTTGCTTGATGCGCTATGTTGGGATACCCGGATTCGAACCAGGAATGACAGGACCAGAATCTGTAGTGTTACCATTACACCATATCCCAATATTTGCAAACAATGTTGTTTTCACAATTGCGGTTGCAAAGGTACGAGTTTTTTTTGAACCTCCAAAATTTTTCGAGACTTTTTTCTAAAAAAAGCGCATTTTATTTTAAAAAAAGCATTTTTTTCGTGTTTTAAGTGGTTTTTCCATGTATTTAGCGTATCTTTGCAAAAGATAAAGTATAAACAAACAAGATTCAACATTAATCAATAGAAATATAACAAGAAAAGAATAAATGAACACAGTGAAAAAACTCGTAGAGACTATCAAGGAAGGTATACAAGAAAAGAAAGGACAAGACATCGTCATCGCCGATCTCACAGGCATCGACGGAAGCATCGCCAAATACTTCATCATCTGCCAGGGCGGTAGTCCCACACAGGTGGAAGCCATCGCAGGAAGCATAGGCGACTTGTGCCGTGAGCGATTGGGCGAGAAGCCTGTCAATGTAGCAGGACTTGGCAACGACCAGTGGGTTGCCATGGACTTTGTAGATGTCCTAGTGCATGTGTTCTTACCAGAAGTGCGAGCATACTATGACCTGGAGCACCTATGGGAAGATGCCAAGCTCACCCACATCCCCAACCTCGACTAGTATTCTATTAGGTTAAAACAAAGGTATACAAAAAATGGAACAAAGCAACAATTTAAGCCCTCGTGGCGGCAACGGTCCAAAGATGCCACGATTTAACATGAACTGGCTCTACACATTCATACTCATCGCCTTGATGGTACTATTCTTCACAGGCGGTGGAGATGCGCTTGGCGGCAGCGCTGCCAAAGAAGCCACCTACACCGAGTTCAAGCAGTATGTGGACAAGGGATATGTGCTGAGTGTGGTGGCAAACAAGACGGAGAGTACCCTCAAGATATATATCAACCCAAAGTACATTCGTGACGTGTACAAGATGCCAGCACAGAGTGTTGGTCCCAATCCTTACGTAAAAGTACAGTTTGGCTCCATTGACGAGGTTGACCGCTACGCCAACGAGATGGTGAAAGAGAAGAAGATTCATTCCTTCAGTTACGACAACCAGAAGGACAATGACTTCATCAACCTGCTCGTCAACTTGGCTCCTCTGCTTTTCTTCTTCATCTTCATCTGGTGGATGTCTGGCAGAATGGGCTCAGGCCTTGGCACGGGCATGGGTGGAGGCATCTTCAGCGTAGGAAAGAGCAAGGCTAAGATGTACGAGAAGGGCAATGCCATCGGTGTCACCTTCAAGGATGTCGCAGGTCAGGAAGGTGCCAAACAGGAAGTGGAGGAAATCGTAGAGTTCCTCAAGAATCCGCAGAAATACACAGACCTAGGAGGCAAGATACCTAAGGGTGCGCTCTTGGTAGGTCCTCCGGGAACAGGTAAGACCCTCTTGGCCAAGGCTGTTGCTGGCGAGGCTGGCGTTCCATTCTTCTCGATGAGCGGTTCCGACTTTGTCGAGATGTTCGTAGGCGTGGGTGCATCACGCGTGCGCGACCTTTTCCGCCAGGCTAAGGAGAAAGCACCTTGCATCATCTTCATCGACGAGATTGATGCTGTGGGCCGCGCCCGCAGCAAGAATCCTGCCATGGGTGGTAACGACGAACGAGAGAACACGCTGAATGCCCTCCTCACTGAAATGGACGGATTCGGAACCAATAGTGGTGTCATCATCCTTGCAGCCACCAACCGCGTGGACATGCTCGACAGCGCCCTGCTGCGTGCCGGACGTTTCGACCGAGAAATACATGTAGACCTACCAGGCTTGAATGAACGCAAGGCTATATTCTTGGTTCACCTCAAACCTATCAAGATAGACGACACCGTGGACGTTGACCTTCTCGCCCGCCAGACCCCAGGCTTCTCTGGAGCCGACATCGCCAACGTCTGCAACGAGGCTGCCCTCATCGCTGCACGTCACGACAAGAAAGCCGTAAGCAAACAAGACTTCCTTGATGCAGTAGACCGCATCGTGGGTGGACTGGAGAAGAAAACCAAGGTAATGACTGCCGACGAGAAGAGAAGCATAGCCCTCCATGAGGCAGGTCACGCCACCATCTCTTGGTTCTGCCAGTATGCCAACCCACTCATCAAGGTTACCATCGTACCTCGTGGACAAGCCCTAGGTGCAGCTTGGTACTTGCCAGAGGAGCGTCAGATTACCACCAAGGAGCAGATGCTCGACGAGATGTGCTCATTGATGGGTGGACGTGCTGCCGAGGAGCTCTTCACAGGGCACATATCCTCAGGAGCCATGAACGACTTGGAACGTGCCACTAAGAGCGCTTATGGAATGGTGGCCTATCTGGGTATGAGCAAGACGTTGCCAAACATTTGCTATTACAACCAGAATGAGTACTCGTTCCAGCGTCCATACTCAGAAACCACGGCAAGAGAAATCGACCAAGAGGTTCTCCAGATTGTGAACGAACAATATACTCGTGCCAAGAACATCCTGATGGAGCACAAGGAAGGACATAACGCCCTCGCAGAGTTGCTCATCCAAAAAGAGGTCATCATGGCAGAAGATGTGGAGAAAATTTTCGGTAAACGTCCATGGCTGAGTCGTTCACAAGAAATCATGGAAGACGAACAGCCTAAGGTGGAAGACCCTTCCACTACGGTCGACGACGACAAGGTGAAGGAAATCCCCGCAGTTCAAGCAGCCATCAAAGAGCATGAGGCCAAGGCTTCTGGGGACAGCGACAGCAAGAAGGACGACGAAGACGACGACAACAAAAACGACGATAAAAAATAAGGATCATGACAGACAAGCAAAAGAATCTAGTGATAAGAGCTATCACAGGCGCACTCTTTGTAGTGTGCATGGTGTCTTGTTTTCTCAACCCGAAGGCAATGGTCATACTCTTCGCCCTCATCACAGGACTGAGCATCTGGGAATACTGCGGGCTCGTGAATCAAAAGGAAGACGTAACGGTGAACCGTTTCATCGCCACCGTGGCAGGTGTCTACTTTTTCCTTGCCGTAGCAGGCTTTCGCACAGGTTTCGTAGGCAATTTCATTGTCTTTGTACCCTACCTTCTCACTATCGTGTACCTCTTCATCAGTGAGCTATATACAGGCAACAAGAATGCCATCAACGACTGGGCATACACCATGCTCTCTCAGATGTACATCGCCCTGCCTTTCTCCATGATCAACGTACTCTCGTTTGAGACATCAGCTTTCGATGGACAGATACATTACGACATGCTGCTTCCATTGAGCATCTTCATCTTCCTCTGGACCAACGACACCGGTGCCTACTGCAGTGGCTCGTTATTTGGCAAGCACAAGCTATTTCCACGAGTGAGTCCAGGAAAGAGCTGGGAAGGAAGCATTGGCGGTGGCATACTCGTGCTTATCGTGGCTGGCATCATCGGTTACATAGCCAACGACGGTGAAGCCCACCGACTCAGCATTCTCGGCTGGGAAGGACTTGGACTTGTGGTTGTGTTCTTTGGTACTTGGGGCGACTTGGTAGAAAGCCTCTTCAAACGCACACTGGGTGTAAAAGACAGCGGCAACATTCTGCCGGGGCATGGAGGTATGCTCGACCGATTCGACTCCTCACTCATGGCCATACCGGCTGCCGTTATTTACTTTTATACCATACAGCTCTTTGCAGCATAAAACAAATAAGGCGACAAAGAACTATTTAAAACAGAAACTCCCGCTAAGCACTGCAATATGCCTAGCGGGAGTTTTTTCTTTTCCTTTCGGGGTTATATAAAGCTTTGCAAGAAGATAGGAAATGGGCTGAAGGCCTAAAAGCTTAAAAGTTCTCTCCACGTTCCTGTTCTTCCTCATACCTCTCACTTCGCTGGACCTCCCATTCTTCCTGTTGAGCCTGGGCAGCACGCTGCTGGGCTTGTCGAATGCGTTCGTCAGCTTGTTTTCGTGCCAACTCAGCTTCAGCCTCAGCCTTTTTGCGAGCAGCCTCAGCCTCAGCCAAAGCCTTCTGGCGAGCACGCTCAGCAGCCTCAGCGGCAGCTTTAGCTTCTGCAGCCGCACGCTCCTGGGCCAAACGCAGCAATTCCTCTCGACGCTTCACCAGCAAGTCGAACATGATGCGAGCCGCCTCATCTGGAGCCACCTTGTCGCCCAAGCGTTCACGAACCTCCTTATAAGAAGCCATCATCTTATCCCGTTCTGGTTGACCTGGCAAAATGCGATAGAGTTCATCTGCAATCTTATCGACGACAAAACGATCGGCAAGCATCTCTGGCACGACCTCCTTATTGGCAATGAGATTGACCAACGAGATGTATTTCACCTTAATGATATGATTGAAGGCGAACCGAATGAGACGAGGAACAGGTGTCTCATAACATACCACCTGCGGGACATCAAAAAGAGCTGTTTCCAAGGTAGCCGTTCCACAAGTAACAAGAGCCACCGTGCTATGTGCCAGGAGAGGATAGGTCTTATTGCGCACCAAGTGCACAGGGGTATTCTTGATAAACTTTGCATAATAAGCATCCTCTATGCTTGGAGCTCCAGCCAACACCATCTGGTAATCCTCATAACGTTCCGCCACCTCTATCATGGCAGGCAAATTGTCTTTGATTTCTTGCAATCTACTACCAGCCAAGAGAGCAATAATTGGGCGATGTATGTCAAGATTGTTTTCCTCACAAAACTCAGCAAACGTCTGCTTGTACCCTGCCCTAAATTCACTTACCTCTTGAGCCGTTGGATTACCTACATAATGGATAGGATAATGATGCTTCTGCTCAAAGAAAGCGACTTCAAAGGGCAAGATGGAGAAAAGCTGGGCAATATCGCGTTTGATACTACGGATACGCCACTCCTTCCAAGCCCATATCTTAGGAGAAATATAATAATAGGCAGGTATATTCGTCCTCTGTTTCAAAAACTTGGCGATATTCAAGTTAAAGCCAGGATAGTCTACCAATATCACGACATCAGGCTTCCACTTCAAAATATCTTCCTTGCACATTTTCATGTTTTTGAAGATAGTACCAAGGTGCAGAAGCACGGGCACGAATCCCATATAGGCAAGCTCCTTAAAATGCTTTACACGAGTTCCTCCCTCAGCAGCCATCAAATCACCGCCGAAGAACCTAAACTCAGCGAACTCGTCCACTTTTTTCAACGAGCGCATCAGTCGGCTAGCATGCAAATCGCCACTAGCCTCGCCTACTATCAAATAATATCTCATAATTCTGTATTAGGAATTTCTAGTTAGGAGTTTTCCAAGCCCCAATCATTATTTTTTATCCAATCGTAGTCAGTCACGTCTATTTTGGTAGGCGTGATGGCAACGTATCCATGATGAACAGCCCATTGGTCTGTGTCTTTGGCATCAGGCTCATCGTTCCGATAGCTGCCCACCATCCAAAAATAGTCATAACCATGTGGATGGGTTCTACGATCCACTTCGTTAACCCACGACCCATGAGTCATTCTACAAACTTTGAAACCGTGAAAAGGTGGCAAAGCAGGGAAATTAACGTTAAGGCAAGTATATTCTGGCAGCCCATTCTCAAGTACCTTCTTAATCACCTTGATCACGCCATCTCGAAGAGGCGCCAAGTCGGCATTCTCGTCATAATTGCAACTACTGAACGCTATCGAAGGAATTCGCTTCATACATCCCTCTTTGGCAACACCCATTGTACCAGAATAATGATTATTGACACTAGAGTTGTCGCCATGATTGATGCCACCCAAGATAAGATCTGGAGTACGACCATCAAGAAGCTCCGAGAGAGCAATCTTCACACAATCCACAGGCGTGCCACTGCACGACCACACCTCCACATCATCACCCATGTTGTGGCGACGTTTGAGGCGCAAAGGAGTAACAGCAGAAAAGGCGCAAGAAAATCCCGAGCGAGCACTTTCCGGAGCACAAACCAAGATGTCGCACCAGTCTTTGAGAAAGCCTACGAGGGTCTTGATGCCATTGGCATGATAGCCATCATCATTCGAAATTAATACTAAAGGTCTCTTATTTTCCATAAAAATATCTTTCTTTTTGGTGCAAAAGTACGAAAAAACCTTTAAAGTAACGTCATTCTCACAATATTTTTGTATCTTTGCAGAAAATTTTAACTTAGGAAATGGGAAAGATTATCGCTTTAGCAAATCAGAAGGGCGGTGTCGGAAAGACTACCACCACGATAAATTTGGCAGCTTCGCTGGCTACTCTTGAGAAGACTGTGCTCGTCGTGGACGCAGATCCACAGGCGAACGCATCCAGCGGACTGGGAGTAGACATCAGCGAGGTAGACTGTTCTCTGTATGAGTGCATCATCGACCACGCCGATGTATGCGATGCCATTTACACCACCGACATCGATGGGCTCGACATTATCCCTAGCCACATAGACTTGGTAGGTGCAGAAATCGAAATGCTCAATCTGAAAAACCGCGAAAAGGTGATTAAGACTTTACTGGAACCCATCCGAGAAGAATATGACTACATATTGATAGATTGTTCTCCTTCCTTGGGTCTCATCACCGTAAACTCTCTCACCGCAGCCGACTCGGTAATCATCCCTGTACAATGTGAGTATTTCGCCCTAGAAGGCATCAGCAAGTTGCTCAACACCATCAAAATCATCAAGAGCAAGCTTAACCCAAAGCTCGAAATCGAAGGTTTCTTGCTCACGATGTATGACAGTCGCCTTCGTCTCGCCAACCAAATATACGACGAAGTGAAGCGCCATTTCCAGGAACTGGTGTTCAAGACTGTGATTCAACGAAACGTAAAGTTGAGTGAGAGTCCGAGCCACGGTCTTCCAGTCATTCTCTACGACGCAGAGAGCAACGGTGCCAAAAACCACTTGGCACTCGCCAAGGAAATCATAAACAAGAACAGTTAATCATTATAACAAATTAATAAGTAATTATGCTTGAACATTAGCATCATAAAGTTTAAATGTTTAAAGTTCAAAGTTCAAAGAAAATAATGGCAGTACACAAGAAATATAACAACGGAACTAAAAGCAACGCCCTGGGGCGAGGACTAGACGCCCTCATATCAACCGAGGGAGTGCGTACACAAGGTAGCAGCACCATCAATGAGATACCTCTCGACCAGATAGAGGCCAACCCAAACCAGCCACGCCGCGAATTCGACGACGAAGCTTTACGCGAGTTGGCAGACAGCATCAAGGCAATAGGCATCATCCAACCTATCACCCTGAGACAAGTAGCGGAGAATCGATTCCAAATCATCGCTGGTGAACGCCGTTGGCGCGCCTCACAGCTTGCAGGCCTTACAGCCATTCCTGCTTATATCCGCACCATCAGCGACGAAAATGTAATGGAGATGGCTTTGGTGGAAAATATTCAGCGCCAAGACCTCAACGCCATAGAGATAGCCCTTGCATACGAGCATCTACTCGAAAACGAGGGAATGACACAAGAGAAAATCTCAGAACGCGTGGGCAAAAGCCGTGCCGCCATCGCCAATTACCTGCGACTGCTCAAGCTACCTGCTCAAGTGCAGATGGCACTCCAGAAAAAAGATATCGACATGGGGCACTGCCGTGCCCTGCTCGCCTTGGATAGTCCTTCACTACAAATCAAACTGTTCAAGGAAATTCAAAAAAACGGATACTCCGTTCGTAAGGTAGAAGAACTAGTGCAACGACTTAAAAACGGAGAAGACATCGAGAGTGGCAAGAAGACCATCGCTGCCAAGGCTCAATTGCCAGAGGAGTTCACTCTGTTGAAGAACCGCCTCTCCAGCTTTCTCAACACCAAAGTGCAACTCTCCTGTTCAGCAAAGGGAAAGGGTAAAATAAGCATTCCATTTGCCAACGAAGAAGAGCTGGAGCACATCATGAGTATCTTCGACCAATTGAAACAAGAATAAGGGAAGAAAACAAGTAAACAAAAGAAGTGAAATCCATATTATCACATATCTGCATCACGGCATTGTTGATTGCCTGTTCCGTCACCGCTTCTGCACAGAAGAGCAAAGAGAAGCAGCAAGACATGAATGTGCCTGCCATAGCATCAGCCGACTCGGTGAACTCATCCATCGACCACGCCCTGCAACCCAACGACAGCGCCAATCTTGCCAAACTGAACAAGCAACTGCAACCCACCAGAAAGAAACGCGACTGGGCCACTTGGCGTCCTGACACAAAAAGGGCGATGTGGTTGGCACTGGTGTTGCCTGGTGCAGGACAGATATACAATCGCAAATACTGGAAGCTACCTATCATATACGGAGGCTTCGTGGGCTGTGCTTATGCCATCACCTGGAACAACCAGATGTATCACGACTATTCACAAGCCTACATGGACATCATGGACGATGATCCCAACACGCAGAGCTACAACCAGTTTTTGCATCTGGGAGCTACTATAGACGCAAGCAACATCGACCGCTACAAGGAAATCTTCCGCAAGCGTAAAGACAAATACCGCCGCTGGAGAGACATGGGTATGTTTGTAATGATAGGTGTATATGCCTTCTCGGTAATAGATGCCTATGTAGACGCATCCCTGTCAGAATTCGACATCTCAGATGATCTCACCTTGCGTGTAGAGCCCGCAGTGATGGGCAACGGAAATCTTTCTCCTAACCCTTTGCGTTCGGGAGCATTAGGGGTAAGTTGCTCGCTCACCTTCTAAATGATAATTACAGGGTAGGAGTTGTATCCAACTGCTACACCTTATTAATATATATACATTCATTACAAACTTTAAAAAAGACACAAAGAAAGAAACGACTATAAAATGAAGAAGATATTGATTATGGCAGCAGCGTTGCTGCTAGGTTTGCAGGGGATGCAAGCTCAAACAGATAGCACGGAAGACGATGACGACGTGATAACTGTAACAGACAAGGACGGAAAGGCAGAGGAAATCGAGGTACCAGAGGGACTGGAGGACAACCTCGACAGCCTGTTGCACCTATATAATGCACAGACCTACTTGATGCCCGATACATCATGCAACTACAAGGACGTAAATCCTGTGTTTGAGCGTGAAGTATACATAGATCGTCTGAAACGACTTCCCACCATCATCGAGATGCCATACAATGATGTGGTTCAGAAGTTCATCGATCGTTACAGTGGCAAACTGCGTCGCTCTGTAAGCTTCATGCTGGGAGCCAGCAATTTCTATATGCCAATCTTCGAAGAAGCATTGGAGGCATACAACTTGCCATTGGAATTGAAATATCTACCAGTGATAGAGTCTGCACTCAACCCAAAAGCGGTGTCGAGGGTAGGTGCCACAGGCTTATGGCAGTTTATGTTGCCCACCGGCAAACGATATGGTCTGGAGGTAAACACCCTCATTGATGAGCGCCGTGACCCAGTCAAGGCCTCTTATGCTGCAGCCCACTATCTGAGCGACCTCTACAAGATATTCGACGACTGGAGTCTCGTGATAGCCGCTTACAACTGTGGTCCAACCAACGTCAACAAGGCCATCCACCGCGCCAAGGGCAACGCCGACTACTGGAACATCTATCCATACCTACCAAAGGAGACCCGTGGATATGTGCCAGCCTTCATCGCCGCCAACTACATCATGAATTACTATTGCGACCACAACATCTGTCCGATGGTAACCGAGCTGCCAACAAAGACAGACACCGTGGTAGTAGACAAAGACATACATTTCGAGCAAATTGCCCAGAAGCTGAACATCGACATAGAGCACTTGCGCAACCTCAACCCACAGTACCGTCACGACATCATCAATGGTCTCAACCATCCCATGACGCTGCGATTGCCTAGTACTCTCATCGGCTCATTCATCGACCAAGAGGACAGTATTTGTGCCTACAAAGCCGACGAATTACTACTCAAGCGCACTCTTGTCGACGTAAACGACGACGTTCCATCCGTGGGCCGTTCTCGCAGTAGCTATAGCCGCCACAGCAGTTCGTCTTCTCGCAGCAACCGAAACAGCAGCAGTAGCCGAAGCAGCAAGAAGGGAAAGAAAGGCAAGAAAGGCTCAGAAAAGCGCAACAAGAGTGTGACCATCAAGAGTGGCGACACCCTGTCGGAGATAGCTGCACGCAACGGTACAACCGTGAAAAAGCTCCGCAAACTCAACGGCATATCTGGCAACAGCATCCGTGCTGGAAAGAAACTCAAGGTGAAATAAAAAAGTAAAATATAGGAGGGTACGACTATGGACGACCAGAACTTGAAAGACCTAGAAAGAGAACAAGCAGACAACAAGCTGATAGGCGATGCTTTCCAGCATCTGCTTGACACCTACTTGAGTTCACGCCACCGCAAGAAGGTGGACATTGTGACCAAGGCATTCAATTTCGCCAGACAAGCGCACAAAGGAGTGCGCCGTCTCTCTGGCGAACCCTATATCATGCACCCAATCGCCGTAGCACAGATTGCCTGCGAGGAGATGGGACTTGGCTCGACGAGCATTTGTGCAGCCCTACTCCACGACGTGGTGGAAGACACCGACTACACGGTAGAAGACATCGAGAATATCTTCGGTGCCAAAATAGCCCAAATTGTGGACGGACTGACAAAAATCAGTGGTGGAATATTCGGTGACAAAGCATCGGCACAGGCAGAAAACTTCAAGAAGTTGCTGCTTACAATGAGTGACGACATTCGCGTGATTCTCATCAAGATATGCGATCGCTTGCACAACATGCGCACCCTAGCCTCTCAACCTGCCAACAAGCAATACAAGATTGCAGGCGAAACCCTTTATATCTACGCCCCTTTGGCAAACCGACTGGGACTGAACAAAATCAAGACAGAGCTAGAAGACCTAAGTTTCCGCTATGACCACCCACAAGAGTACGCTAACATTGAGCATAAACTAGCCGACACTGAGGCACAGCGTGATACACTCTTCGAGCAGTTCACAGCCCCCATCCGCCAAGAACTCGACAAACTAGGTGTGGAATATAAAATCAAGGCACGTGTCAAGAGCCCTTACAGCATCTGGAACAAGATGCAAAACAAGCACGTAAGTTTCGACGAAATCTATGACATTCTTGCTGTCCGCATCATCTTCACACCGAAAGTGAGAGCCAACGAGGTGAATGAATGCTTCAACATCTATGTGGCCATCAGCAAGATTTACAAGAGTCATCCAGACCGCCTTCGCGATTGGCTCAACCACCCAAAGGCTAACGGCTATCAAGCCTTGCACGTCACACTGATGAGCAAGCAGGGACGCTGGATAGAGGTACAAATCCGTTCAGACCGCATGGACGAGGTGGCAGAGAAAGGATTTGCTGCCCACTGGAAATACAAAGAGGGCAACAATGGTGGAGAATACACAGAAGACGAGAATGAACTGAACGACTGGCTGAGTACCATCAAGGAGATTCTCGACGACCCACAGCCGGATGCCATGGATTTCCTCGATGCCATCAAGCTAAATCTTTATGCCTCAGAAATCTTTGTATTTACTCCTAAGGGAGAAATCAAGACGATGCCTTCAGGCTGTACAGCTCTCGATTTTGCCTTCCAAATACATACATTCCTTGGCAGCCACTGCATCGGTGCTAAGGTGAACCACAAGTTGGTGCCTTTGAGCCACAAGTTACAGAGCGGCGATCAGGTGGAGATTCTCACCTCCAAGAGCCAGCATGTGCAGCCAGAATGGGTTAATTTCGTTAGCACAGCCAAAGCGAAGAGCAAGATTCAGGCTATTCTGAGACGCGACTCACGAGAAATACAGAAGAAGGGAGAAGCTATTCTCACAGAATGGCTCAAGAAGAATAGCATAGAGATTACCAACTCTGTGGTAGACCGTCTATGCGAGTTCCACAACATACAAAAGCCAGAAAATTTCTTCCAATCACTCGGAGACCACCGCATCATTTTGGGCGATAAGGATTTCGATGAACTGCAAGGCAAAGCCAGGAAGCAAAAACAATCCACCAGCTGGCGCGACTACATTCCATTCCTCAACAAGAACAAGGAAAAGGAAGATGTTCAAGGCATCGTGAAACCACAGGAGCTTTTCGTCGTAGGTAAGGATTTCAACAAGAAGAAACCACTTATCCTCACAGAAGAGAATATCAACCAGTTCATATTTCCCGATTGCTGCCACGCCATTCCTGGCGATGATGTCATGGGCTTCATCGACAATAAGAATCGCATCGAGATACACAAGCGTTCTTGTCAGGTTGCAGCCAAGTTGAAATCTAGCTTCGGCAACCGCATCGTAGATGCCAAATGGGACATGCACAAGCAGCTGCTCTTCGATGCCACCATCGAAATCAAGGGAATCGACCGCAAAGGCATGCTCTTGGATGTAAGCAAGGTTATCAGCGACCAATTGGGCATCAATATCCATAAGCTCACCATCAGTAGCGACAACGGAATATTTGATGGCACCATTGAGCTCCGCATCCATGACAGAGACGATGTAAAGGTCATCATGGACCAGCTCAAAAAAATCGACGACCTACAAGAAGTGCAAAGAATACTTTAAAAACAAACTATACAAGAGCGCATCAGATAATGATGCGCTCTTTTCAAAACTAAAGCTACATGTTTATGAAAAAGACTTTATTAGCATTATTTCTATTCTTGACAGCGTTGCCAATGCTCGCTGCCAACAAGTATGACAATCCAGACACCCTCGTAGTATCACGTGATGGGACTGGTGATTTTCGCACCATAGATGAAGCCATCGAGGTGTGCCGTGCCTTCATGGACTACCAAAAGGTAATCTATGTCAAAAAGGGAGTCTATAAAGAAAAGCTCATCATCCCTTCCTGGCTCACCAACATCACTATCATGGGAGAAGACCGCGACCACACCATCATCACCTACGATGACCATGCCAACATTCTGATGCCAGTGGGCGGATTAGATTCCGAAGCCGCCGTAAAAGGCAAACCGATGGGCACATTCCGCACCTATACTCTAAAGATACAAGGCAGCTACATCACCCTGCAGGACATCACCATAGAGAACAACGCAGCCAAACAAGGTCAGGCAGTCGCACTACATACCGAGGGCGACCATATTTTGGTACAAAATTGCCGGCTCTTGGGCAACCAAGATACCGTTTACACCGGAGTGGCAGGAGCGCGTATCGCATTCTATGATTGTTACATAGAGGGAACAACCGACTTCATCTTCGGACCATCGAGAGCCTGGTTTGAGAATTGCGAGATTCATAGCAAAGCCAATAGCTACATCACAGCAGCCTCCACGCCAGCAGGTCAGGAGTATGGTTACGTGTTCAACAAGTGCAAACTCACTGCAGACGAAGGTGTTGACAAAGTATATCTCGGTAGGCCATGGCGTCCCTTCGCTGCCACCGCCTTCATGAATTGCGAGATGGGCAGCCACATCGTTCCTTTAGGGTGGGACAACTGGCGCAACAAGAAAAACGAAGAGACTGCGCGCTATGCAGAATATAACAATCATGGCACAGGTGCCTCCACCAAGGGCAGAGCCCCATGGAGCCATCAACTCACCAAGAAAGAAGCAGCCAAAGTCACAATTTTGAATGTCTTTGGCGAAGATTGCTGGTAGAACTAAACCAACGAATCGATTTGTTTTTTCAAATCCTTCAGTTGGTCACGAACAGACATGAGGGTGTCGAGGACGTCAGACGTTTTCTCGGCACCCGCTCTGTTTTGTGCCAAATACTTACGAGCCGCTGCTATCTTGAGTCCCTTCACTTTGATTAGGTTATAGATGAGCTTCACCTGCTCTATGTCTTTCGGTGTATACTGACGCACCTTATTGCCAGTTATTTTAGGCTTGAGAAAAGGAAACTCCTTTTCCCAATATCGCAGAGTCGACTCATTCACTCCTATTTCATCAGCCACTTCCTTGATGGAATAGTACATTTTCATACTTTTATCTGTATTTGTAGCCATATTTCAGCACTTTAATTTCAAAAATAATTA
>DHMR01000038.1 GCA_002405875.1 bacterium UBA4637 | reverse complement strand
TTATGACACACCCTCTTTTACAATTCATAGTCGATGCTACCATCCTGCGGGCGGTGGATAACCACCAAGGTCTGGTAAGTGTCAAATTCCTCATCCCAGTTACCATACTTCAATGGCAACTTGTCGATTGGGAACCAACCGTCACCTGCACCGCCAAAGCCATAGTTGACGTGTACCAATCCCAACTTGTTATATCCATCTATCACGAAAGAATGAGAGAAGTAGTTGTCATCTCCATTCTTATAAGAAGTTCCACCATAAAGCACAGGATGACCGGCGCTCAACTCCTTGAAGACAATCTCTTTCCATTTCTTGGAAGCCTGTACCGTAGGATAATCACGATAACCATAATACTTCACGATGTATCCAAACTTCTCAGCAAAGCCATTCTCTATCGCCGAAGGATAGCAAGTGCTCACGTCTGTACCATAGTCCATATTGAGTGCCTCGCCACAACGAGCCATCAAGAGAGCCACGGCATTGCCCTGCGCCTCAGTATACTCGCCACTATAGCTAGGCAACATATTCGCCCAGTCGATAGCCGTGCCATCGGAAAGTTTCTCTGGATACTGATAATAGTTGAGAATCTGCGCCAAGGCAGTGGCGATACATCCCGTCAGGCACTGCTTGCCATCCACCTGAGGAGTCATATTATAATAAGGTGCAGTCTGTGCCCAAGTGGTAGAGAGCATGGCAGGCACTTCCGCCTTGCAACCCTCAGGAATCTCGTCACCCTCGCTCCAAGTAAAGTCGTCATAGCCACCATCGCCCACGGCGTTGCCGTCATAATCGTAGGTATAAGAGTAGAACCATACCTCACCAGCATACTCATTGCCCGAAAATTCCGAATACCCACTGGCTGTGTACAGGGATACATAATACTGGCTGCTCGCATAGAAGGAATAATAGCCGTAGCTATCAGCAGTTGCCGTAGGAAGAATTTCAGTGCCACCTTCTGGTACGGTGAAGTCGATGCTGTATCCCTTCTCGCCCATAGGAGCCTCGATGGAATAACTGCCATCATCGTAAGCCACGATGTCGGCAGAGAAAGTCTTATCCAAACCAACGGAGGTATAAGTACCCGTCTTGCGCCAAAGCTCTGCCTTGGTACGCTTGAAGGTCAAGGCGATAGGCTCGGAATCGCTGTAAGCCTCATCGCTGCTGGTGGCAGTGATATAGATGGTGTACTCACCGATAGGCAGACCAGTTAGGGTCACGCTGTTGGTCTCGGTCTCACCACTCACCTCCTTGCCTTCGGCATCGGTATAATGGTAGAGATAACTGGTGGCATGCTCCACCTCTGGCCATGAGATGGTGACACCTCCATTGCCCATGGCAGCCTCTGGCACTGGCTTCTCCAAAGGCACGATGGCATTGGTGGTAGCCGTGAGGGTGGCGATAGGAGATGTAGTCTTGTCGCTGTTCAGAGGCGAATATGCCCACACCTTCAAGGTATAGGTGGTGCTAGGCTGCAAACCTGTGGCTATCATCGACGTGGCGCTGGTCACATCGCCGAGCACCACACTGCCATCCTCAGTATATAACTCATAAGCATACTGGGAAGCCCCAGCTACAGGTTGCCAACTGAAAGCCAACGAACTCACCTTGGTCTCGCCTGCCGTAAGGGTCGGAGCCTCCAAAGGAGTCTTCTCCACATCGTCGCTGCTGCATGAGCTAAAGCCCATGCAGAACATGACGAGGAGAAGCAAAATGCTATATATCTTTTTCATTGTTCTTTTCCTTTTAAGATGTTGTTATTTTATAGGGGTAAAACTTAGCATGATATAGTTGTAGCCATCCGACGTTCCATCAGAATAAGTGGTGGAATAAGTACCAAACATACCATCTCCTTCTGTAAAGGAGATGTAAGAGTAATCTCCATATCCTGTATACGAATTCATGATATAGAGATAAGTAATGGTCTTGTCACCTACCGTCCATGAAGGATATTCATCATTCTTTGTATCATACAGATAAAAGCCATCTATCGAACCATCCTTATAACTTAAATAGTTAGCATATGGGATTATCTTATTATAACCTGTCAAGCCTGAACCAGAAGCCAAGCCACCGACGAGAAAGACCATATCCAAGCCCGAACCTACAAAATCTTTGATGCGATAGCGATTAGTGCTGCCCAATCTCTCTATGTCCTTGGTCCATGTTTGCTGAGTTCCACCTACCGTCCATGTAATGGTAGCATCCTTGACGTAAGTTTTCCAAGATGCCTCCAGTATATAACCACTATAATGGGAAACGCCTTTAAGCTGGGCATAATGGTCGGCATATTCATCGCCTAGGGACAGGGAGAAAGAATATTTCTTGTCTTCCTCCATCTGTCCTACCCCAATAGCCAGAGTCGTGGTCTTCTCGCCAGCCTTAAACTTCACCGTAGCAGGAATCATCAATCCCTCTGTGGCAGACTTGCAGATAATAGGCACCTCGGCTTCTTCCGTCGCATTCATCCGAGACACCTTGATTTCCACATTAGGTTCCTCACCTGGTGCACAGATAAAGTCAGTACTGTTGTCTGCATCAAAATACACCTGCATACTATTTGCTGGAGTGGGAGTACCCGCAGTATAGTCGTCATCACTGTCACAAGCCACAAAGCCCACAGCGATGAACATCATCATGATCTGATATATGTACTTTTTCATCTTTTCTACATTTTAAGCCATTAATAATTTGTCTGAGCCGAAACCACACTGGATGGATCTGGGTTCAAAACCACTGCTGGGTTGTTATTACGCTCATAGTCATAAATGTAATAATTGAGCCATGGAGCCACATATCCCTTCTTGGAGTTGAGCTGATAAGAGGCAGGATAATTGGAATCGGCATAGTAGCGTTGAATCTGCAAGCCCAGTCGCTTGTTGTCGAAGTAAACAAGTCCCTCACCCCAGAACTCGATGCGCTTTTGCACCATCAGTTCCTTGATAAAAGCATCCATGTCGGTAGCATCACAATGATAAGAAGCATCGCTGTAACGATAGTTGTTCATGAAGTCGTCCAATACTTTCTTGCCGGCTTCCACGCCCTGTGTATGCGCCTTAGCCTCAGCCAAGATGAAATGCATCTCTTCTACACGCATCAATGGAATGTCGCAGAGCATCGCCACGTTGTAGTCGGTCTGCTCGCCTTCGTTCAAGCGGAATTTCAAATTGGTATAGGCAGGGAGACTTCCCCATTCTTCATCCGTGAGGATGGTCTTATACTTGGAAGGAATAGCAGCCTTGCCTGCATCACCAGGAGCTACCCATGAAGTCTTACGCCAGTCGGCATCAGGCATTTTGTCAAAGAGTGCCTTGTCGATACCACGGTAGGTTCCGTAACCACCCCATGTAATGCCTGGAGCCTCTGATGCCATGAAGCAGAGCCACGAATACCAATAATTGGTAAGCATCTCCTTTGTGCCCATGGAAGCTGCCCACATCCAGGCCTGGTTGGCTTTGTTGAAACCAGTCTTCTCATTGTGCCATTCATTGTTGGTAAGAGGGGTATAGCCATCAAGAGCCATAGCCTTTTGGGCGTATTCAGCTGCTTTGGCATAACAGTCGTTGGCTGTGGAAATGCCAATCTTAGCATATCCGTCGGCATCATCCTCATGTGAGAGAAGGGTTGCCAAATCATCAGGATTCTTGTCGAAACGGCTAGCCATCTCCAACCATAATCTTGCCTTCAAACCATATACCACACTTTCATCAGGCATCGACTTAACATCACGTAAGAAACCTTTCAAGTCGGTCTCTGCCGTGTTTAAGTCGTTCATGATAAAACGATACATAGTATAGAAAGGAACACGGGGATTGTTCTTGGATTCCTGCGCCGTAGTCTTCTCTGTCACAATTGGAACGGTGAGCCCCATCACATTGTTTTTCGTCGCCTTGGCATCCAAATCGGTAAAGCCTGTGGTCTTATACTCAAACATACGTGCCATGTCGAGGTAAGCCAAGGCTCTATACGCCAAGGCAGCACCAGCATACGCTTTATTGTCGGACTCATCGGTGCCATACTTTGCCACGACATTATTGGCATTGCATATCAAGTCATAATAATAAGAATAGGTATAGAGGGCGAATGTAGATAGAGAGGTTCCATCCGCTATCCAGTAAAGATAATCGTATCCGCTATCACTTACAGGTTCGTCACCTCCCAAGATGTCTCTCAGCATCATCTGGCAAGGGTAGCCCCAGTCGTAAGCAAGCTCATCTCCATTATAGGTAAACTGGTCTACCATCATGGCATTCAATCCATTGACCATGATTTTACCTGGATCTTTGGCATTATCCAACTGTGAGGTTGTGGCAGAGCCAGTAGGCAAATCCTCCTCTATACAACTCTGCATCAAGGAAGCGGATGCCAACATCATGAATGGCACTATCGCCATCTTCATTATTTTCTTGTTCATAATTATATCCTTTCTTTTGAGAGTTAGAATTGAAGGGTTACACCAGCCGAAATAGTGCGAGTGGCAGAATAATTCTCTGTACCTGGAGCACCTGCTGAACTAGTACGAGGATCCAATCCCTTGCGTTTGCTCCAGAAATACACATTGTCCGCTGTAGCATAAACTCGCAACTTACTCAGTCCCAGTTTGCTAACCCAAGAGGTTGGGAAGGTATAACCCAAGCTGACATTGTTCAAGCTCAGCCAACTGCCATTGGTTAAGAATCGATCAGACGCAGAATTGGCATACTCATCACCAAACTGCAAACGTGGGATATTGGAAGATGTATTGTCTTCGGTCCAAGCCTTGAGCATATCCTTGTGGAAATTATACCCGACATGAGAGCCATACGGGCAACTCATCAGATTTTGATAACCATAATCGAAGACCTTGCCACCAATGGAATAAGAGAAATTGACAGAGAAGTCAAGCCCCTTGAAACTCAAGCTTGTACCAAAGCCACCATAAAGGTCAGGAGTTGGATCGCCACAAGCATAATAGGTTGCCTCATTATAGGTGGTCGTAGTGGAAGTCTTTCCTTCTTCATCGGTGACATACCACATCGACTGTCCATCATCTGAGACTCCAGCATACTTAGGCAGTCGCCATGTGTACATAGGCAGTCCTTCGCCATAAAAACTAAAGTTGGAAGTATATCCACCATGGCCATCCAACTGGTCATTGATGTTCTCTGGATTCAAGGAAACTATCTTGTTGCGATAATGGGTGGCATTGAGGTTGATGTTCCATGTCAAGTCCTTGGTACGGATGGCATCATAAGAAAGTGAAAGCTCCACACCCTTGTTGACCATATCGCCTACATTGTCGTATCTGCCGTCATATCCATACGACTTAGGGTAATAGACATAACAAAGCATATCGGTGGTTTTACGATAGAAATACTCCAAGCTACCCGTCAAGCGACTCTTGAAGAATCCGAATTCCACACCCGCATTGACATTGGTATTGGTCTCCCAAGTGATGTCAGGATTGCCCTTGGTACTGATGGTCATAGCCACTTCTCCATTGTTGTTGCGAATGTCATACAAGTCCATATATCGGTTATAGCCAATACCATCATTGCCCTGTTGACCAAAGGATGCCTTCAATTTCAGCATATCGAGCCATCCCTTGCTGCTCTCCATCCAGTTTTCCTTGGTAAGAATCCAAGCGGCGCCCAAGGAATAGAAGTTACCCCAGCGATGCCCTGGCGCAAAGTTGGAAGAAGCATCACGACGATAAGATGCCTGGGCAAAATACTTGCCATCGTAATCGTACATGCCACGGAAGAAATAACCCTCTGTGTTATATTTTTCCTGATCGGATGTGCCGGAGTTTTCCTTGATGGCACCACTCAACTCTTGGTTTCCAAAATAAGAGAACATTCCGGTACGTGAAGCTATCACATCCTCGTTGGTAGAACGGGAATTCTCGTGTCCCAAGAGCAAAGTCATATTGTGATTGCCAAAACTCTTGGAATAGTTGATTAACTGTTGAAAGTTGACAGCATAGGTGCGATAATGGCTCTTGCTGACATAACCCTCAGGATTAGAATTGGCTCCCCATCCATAAAAAGGCTGCGTAGTAGACGTATAACGATATTCATAATCGCTCACGGTACCATTGACGGTCAATTTCAACCCTTTGACAAATGCAGGGGTAATATCCGCAAAACCAGCCAAGGAGAAAGAGTTAGCTACAGAATTATTGGTTTGTATGCGGTCATCCTTTAATGGATTGGTTTGTTTCTCCACATCACGTACCAATCCAGCATTGGTACCATCGCCATAATCATACATAGCACCATTTTGATCAGTCATGATATTGCCTTCTCCATCACGGATATAGAGAGGATAGATAGGGGCTATACGACTTGCGGCATAAAATATATTGTAACCAGAGTCGCTTCCCGACTGGTCGATAAGCGTATGGGCATAATTCACATTGCCGCCCACCTTCAACCAATCATTGGCTTTCATCGTAGACTTGAGACGAGCCGTATAACGCTTGATGCCAGAGCCGTATGCTATACCTGGCTCGTCAAGATAGCCCAAAGAAGCATACATCTGGGCAACATCATTACCTCCATTGATATTGATGTTATATTCCTGGCGCAAGGTGTGGCGCATAGATTCCTTCAACCAATCGTCTGGCTGAATGGTATATACTTGACCTTTATAATATACACGATTACCCAAGGTAGCATTTGGATTCAACTTTCCATTGTCACCAATCAAGAACTGCCCATCCGGTACAGCATAACAGAGATAACCCAAGCCACCAGAAGAGGCATTGCTGCTCACAATAGCTTTGTTGGCGGCGATATGAGCATTGTATGGTGTCATGCCATTGGCGATATTGTTGCGATAAACAGCCGCATATTGCATCTCATAATATTGTCCTGGGGCAGAAACCATATCATATTCCTGTGTTGCACGACTCGTGCTGCCCCATTTGGCATCCAGAGTCACCAACGTTCTACCTTTCTGCGGATTCTTGGTGGTAATCATAATCACACCATTGGCGCCACGAGCGCCATAGAGCGCATTACTGGCCGCATCCTTCAAGACGGTCATGGAGGCCACATCATTAGGATTGATGTCATTCCAAGAACCAGCAAAAGGAGCACCATCGACAATAATCAAAGGTTCCTGATTTGCATTGATAGAACTGATACCACGAATCAAGAAAGATGGTGCAGCCGAAGGATCGCCAGAAGATTTATACATCTGCACACCAGCTACCTGTCCTTCCAAGGCATCAGCTACATTATTAACTGGACGCGCTGCAATTTTATCAGCATCTACCACACCAGCCGAACCTGTGAAGGACGACTTTTTCTGCTGACCGTAAGCCACCACGATTACATCGTCGAGCTGGCGGTCTTCAGAATGGAGACTAATCTTCATACCCGGAGCCGCCTTCACGGTCTGTGATTCCATGCCCAGATAGTTGATGACTATCACCGTACCCGGCTTGATGGTGGCAGGCAAGGAGAACTCGCCGTCCACATTGGTCACGGTACCTGTGGAAGTACCCTTCACCTTGATTTGAGCACCGATAACGGGCTCGCCATTCTCGTCAGTGACCTGTCCTCCGATAGCTTTCGGATTCTGAGCCAACATTTGTCCTCCCAACGCCATGCATAGGAAGGCTGTCGCTAATGATCTTTTTCTCATATCTCTCTTCTTTTCAGTGAATATTCTCTATTTCTATAAAAAAGTAATCGTGTCACTTTCTCTACACGGCTGCAAAGTTATCACTTTTTATCGTTACAACCAAACAAATATTAAGGAAATTATATTTTTACATAACATTTTGTTAGCATAATTAGACATTACATGCGCAAATCGCCATATTTAGTAAGTTTTCATATCACTTTCTATCACAAGAAAAGAAGATGAAAATGACATTTTTCCAAAATTAATGTGTATCTTTGCATAAGATTTCATAAACACTAATATAATAAGGAGAAAAAAACAATGAACGCAATTCACACAGACAATGCGCCTGCTGCTATTGGTCCATATAGCCAGGCTATCGAAGTTAATGGTTTCGTATTCGCATCTGGTCAGATTCCTATCGACCCAGCCACAGGCAATTTCGTAGAGGGTGGCATCAAGGAGCAGACCCGTCAGGCGCTCACCAACGCCCAGAACATCTTGAAGGCAGCAGGCACCGACCTCTCTCACGTAGTAAAGACCACCGTATATCTTGACAGCATGGACGATTTCGCAGCCATGAACGAGGTTTATGCCGAGTTCTTCAGCAAGCCATATCCAGCTCGCTCTGCCGTAGCTATCGAGAAGTTGCCTAAGGGCGCACTCGTAGAGATTGAGGTTTTGGCTGCTAAGTAAATGGGAGCAACGATTACTTTAAAGAATCTAACGATAGGCTATCGCTCGAAACACCAATTTCGAACGGTAGCCTCAGCTATCAATGCCTCGCTCGAAAGCGACAGTCTGACCTGTCTCATTGGTCACAATGGCGTAGGCAAATCTACCTTGCTTCGTACACTCGCAGGTTTCCAACCACCACTCGATGGTGAAATTCTACTTCGCAAAAAAACAGTATCCACTTATTCGCCTCGTGAGCTTGCCAAGGAAATCAGCGTAGTACTCACTTCCAAGCCTGATGTCACCCAACTCACCGTAGAAGAAATCGTTGGCATCGGTCGTTCGCCCTATACAGGTTTTTGGGGCACACTATCTACCAAAGATGTTGCTATCGTATCGGAGGCTTTGCAAATAGTTGGCATCCAGCAACTTGCCAACCGCAACATACAAGAGCTGAGCGATGGCGAACGTCAGAAAGTAATGATTGCCAAGGCACTCGCCCAACAAACCCATATCATCATTTTGGACGAGCCCACCGCCTTCCTCGACTTTCCAAGCAAAGTCGAAACTCTTCAGATGCTCCGTCGACTTGCCCACAAAGAGCACAAGACCATCCTGCTCTCCACCCATGATGTAGGACTAGCCCTGCAGCTTTCCGACCATCTTTGGCTGATGGAATCCCAACGCCTATCTATCGGCACTCCTCAGGAACTAGCTGCCAATGAAAGTCTCTCTCGCTTCATCGAACGTGACGGCATCCGCTTCGACAAGGAACGTCTGAGCATAGAAATCAATTAATCACAACCGTAAAAATCATATCTAAACAAATGAAACTCAAAATATACCTGATGTTTTTATGGGTACTTGTCGCATGCATGGCTTGCAACAAGAAGAACATCAATACAATAGATATAACCTCCCCAAAGATATATACCTATTGCCATAAGTTAACAGCCGTATCCTCCGATAAAGACGGTTATTGGATAGGCGACGAGAATGGTGACATCTGCTTGGTAAAGGGCATGAAGCACCAACTGTACAGAACAGGATTGGACAAGATCTATGATGTGATGCGCGATGCCCATGACTCGACCATGCTATGGATTGCTTCCAGGAACAGCGGACTTCAGAAATGGAAACTCCAAGATGACACGCTGTCACTCAGCCATACCTATAACATACAAGACAAGGGGACACATTATTCCCCTTACAACATCAGAGTGGTACATGGGCACATGCTTGTCGCTACATCACAAGGTCTGTTCGAGGTTCCGAGCTCAGATACTTGCCAGATGTTGCATCCACAGTATCCTCTCCACCAAGCCAGTTATCGCCACGCTTCGCCCATCACCCACCTTGCCGTCATAGGGGACAGATACGTCTATGCTAAGACACAAGGAGGATTGCTGCGTTATGATGCCGTCAAACAAAAAAGCGAAATGCTCCATCCCAAGGTTGACTTTCGCAACGTATATGCCACCAAGGATACCTTATACCTAATAGCCGACAACAAGTTGGTTTTGCTCGGTCCAAAAGGGACAAAGCAAAAAGAATACCTATTCAACTTCAAGATAACCAACTATTGCCGCCATGGAAACACGAGCATATTCCTCACCCCCTCGGAAGCTTATCTTACAAACGACATGACAAACTTCAAGAAGGTAGACCTTTGGGATGAAACGATTGCGCAAGCATACAATACCATCATCCCTGATGACGGACTTGGATATTTTGTCATAATAGCCGGAGCCAACGAACGTCGTCTGCCTCATCACTTCGATGCCATAGGCAATGGCAGCAACTTACAATTCATGGCATATAGCGGTAAATATATCTATATGACCAACAAGTCAGGAAAGATATACAGGGAGGAAATGGGACAGAAAGACGCCACTGAAGTCTATCAACTCAGCAGCGAGCAATATCCCGTGGCTTTTTCCGCCATCGACAACACTCTCTTTTTCGTCACGGTCACCAATCATCTATATCGTCTGAAATTGCACAATTCCTTTTGGGTCAACCAATTGCTGAGTGCCCCACAAGACTTATTTGAGATAAGGACTCATGTCACAGCCATGACAGCCTTACCATCACAGCAGAAAGTACTCATAGGCATACAAGACGAACTGCTCCGTCTCGACGCAGTTACCGACCATGTAGATACTATCAAGGCGATGCATGGCAAATATATCACCTCATTTTATACGGTACCAGGCACGACAGACACTTATATCAGCACCCTCAACGATGGCGTTTTCTACTATTCCGCAGGGGTTCTCCATAAGATTGACAACATCAAAGACATGAGTTTCATCAACAACATTGCCGTAACCAAGGGCTACAATCCAAGTATGTTCTTGCTCGACAATCACTACGTGACGGTACTTGGCGGCAATCGCATCACAGCACAGGGACACAAGAAGATGTTTCTCATAAATGACAGCTTGCTCTTTACATTGTCAGAACAAGGCATCGTCTCGTATAGCATCGACAAATCGCACCTACAAAGGCAAAAGCTGTTGTATTCTGACATTCGATTTGAGCCTTCTGCGTGCATCAATGTAAATGATAAGCTCTACTTGGGGGCGAATTTAGGAGTAGTAGTCATCCATCCCGAAAAGAAATATGGCACCTACTGGATAGATTTCAATGACCATAAGATAGGCATCTGGACCATCCTTGCAGGCATCATCGGTCTAGGCATACTTTTGGGCATTTACTATATGGCAAGAAGGAGCAAACAACTCGCAGAGTCCAACCAACTTCGTCTACAAATGGAAGATTTGCAGAAACGTTTCAAGGGACTGAACATGATGGTAAGCGAGCTCAATGACACGGAAGCCCAAAGGGTCTACGAATTCAAGAGAAAACTCCAACAAGTCGACATGAATGCCCCCAACAGGAAAAAGGAATATCAACGTCTTTCCCAACTGTCGGCCGAATTGGCTCGCCTCAATCAGGATGTCGTGTTGCAGATTATAAAAGCCCAGGAAAAGCAGTTGGAAAACATCAAGAACCTGAACTGCATTGAAGGAGCACAAATCATAGAAAGAACCGAAAAAGTTCTAGGAACTGGTGAAGTAGAGCGCATCATTGCACAATATGGCATCAACAAGAACTGGCTAAACCGCGTCATCGACTTTAAGACTAAGATGCAATTTCTAGAGGCAAAGCTCAAGGATGCCCTGGTCTTGAATGGAGTAAACGAAGAGCTAGTTGCCCATATCGCCCGTTGGAAAGAAGAGTTGCACCATAAGACGGTAGACGAGATGGAACTCTATTCAAAGGAAGCGACAAGGCTCTATGATGATTTGTTCTCAAAAAAAGCTTTGACACTCATCATGGATTATCTTGACAAACGCAAGCGTTTCCTGCAAAAGCAAAAGACGTATGCCCACATGGCAAGCATCCTGCTCATCAAGCTAGACGAATTGACCAAGAAGGCTACCGATACAGACAGGGCTTCATTACTTTGCCAACTCCGTCCTTTGGAGTTGCGCATGCAACAGATGGGCACACTTCATCGGCTACGCAAACTGATGCGTGCCTTTGCCGAAGGAGAGGACAGCAAAGAGAATGTAGACCACATCCAGCAACTCATTGCCACTTTCTTCGAAATCAGCCAACGCATCGACAAGATGGCCATCGAAGATATTCTCCACTTTACATCATGTACCAGCCAGCAAGTCAAGGTGCTCATCATCCTGCTTGCCGACAAGAATGTGAAACGCAGCCTCATCCCAGGCATGCTGGGAATCTATGGGAATCTCAACCCTGTAATAAGCCGATTATACCATGGAAAAATAGGCGAGAACATCGAGGCATTACGCAATTACGACCAGCAGAACCCAGAGAGCATCGTTTTCTATATACTCCAACTAATAGAGCTATAACCATATAGTTTTCACTACATTAGAAGAAAGTTGCAATTGGTTGTTTTACAGAAATAATCAATTGCAACTTTTATTTTTACCCTTTCATATTTATCTTTGCACCCAGAAAGCGCAACTCTAGAGCGAGATTGCTTTTCGAAAGCTAACAAATTCATAAACAAATAAAAACTTAATAAATATGAAAGCAATAAGTAAGAAAACATTATTGGTAGCATTCGTGGCGTTGATGTCTGCATCAGCCTCTTTTGCACAGTCTTCCACAAAGATCAAGGATGTTCGTACCAACCCCGACCTCTATTTTCTTCAAGATGGAGAGCAACCTAGTTCACTCGATCTTCTTCCTCCTCCACCTGAGACAGGAAGCCTGCAGTGGTTCAACGATGAGTCTCGTTATTACTGGGGCTTGAAACAACGCAATACCGAGCGTGGCGACCAGGCAGCAGCCGATGCCAATGTAGAAGATGTAGCCCATAATTTCTCCGAGGCTTTTGGTGTATCCATTACCAAAGAAGGGACTCCAAACATCTACAAACTTGTTTACAAGATGCGTGAGGATGCTGGCGACTTGGCTACTCGTAGTGCGAAAAAACATTACAACAGAATACGTCCTTTCAAGTATTACAACACTCCTACCTGCAACTCTAAACAGGAAGGCGAACTGTCCACCAACGGTTCCTACCCTTCTGGCCACACCACTATCGGTTGGGCAGAGGCACTGGTACTCGCAGAAATCAATCCAGACCGCCAGAACGAAATTCTGAAGCGAGGATTTGACATGGGTGAGAGTCGTGTCATCTGCGGTTATCACTGGCAGAGCGATGTTGATGCAGCCCGCATCGTAGCCTCTGCCGTCGTTGCTCGTTTGCACGCAAATAGTGTGTTTCAAAAATATCTGGCAGCTGCCAAAAAAGAGTTTGCTAAGCTTGTAAAAGAAGGAAAAGTAAAGAAGAGCACATTTGTTGCTACTCCTTGGGATGCCAAGAAATAACATCAACTATTCATTATTTATCAAAACGTTACGACTATGAAGAAAATCATAAGCGCAGTGGCTCTCTGTCTCTGTTTTGCAGCCACAGCAAATGCACAAGAAGACAAATTGGTTGTTAAGCCATCTGGCCGAATCCTGTTGGATGGAGCCCTCATGCAGAGTTCCAACGACAAAGCCGATGAGCAAACAGAAAGTGGTTTCAATGTACCTGACATCCGTATTGGCATGACCGCTACCTATGGACAATGGAAGGCGAAAGCCGATATTGGCTATGGTCGTTCTCAGCTCTCGGTAAAGGATGTTTTTCTGGAATATGACATTGACAACCAGAACTTGGTTCGTGGTGGTTATTTTGTACACCAGTTCGGCTACCAGAGTGCGACATCGTCTAGCTTTAAGGTTTCCATGGAAGAGCCTGAAACTCACTCAGCCTTCGGCGTAGGTGGTCGTTTGCTCGGTGTGATGTTCCTGCACAGCGACGACAAGTTCTTGGGCACATTCTCTCTGTACTCCGACAACCAGAGTTTCAAGAAACCAGCCAACCAAACTGGTTATCAAGGTTCCGGTGTCATGTCTCGTTTGGTTTATCGCCCCAAGACCCAACGTGGCGACCTGTTCCACATCGGTGTTGGTTTGAACTATGAGCTTGCTTCCAAGAACCGTTCCAACATGAAGTGGACCGCCCCTTATCCTACCCGTGTCTCAACACTTACTGCCATTGGTGCCCAATTTGACGATGCCAAAAGCGATTTCAAGGTTTCTCCTGAAATCATGATTGCCAAGGGACATGTTGGACTTGAGACGCAATACATCTATATGAA
>DHMR01000070.1 GCA_002405875.1 bacterium UBA4637 | reverse complement strand
ATACCAGCAAGACTTTTACGATGCTTACCTCGACATCCAGAATAGGGGCGTGTTGCCTATCCTCTGTGGGGGAACAGGATTGTACATTGAGTCGGTGCTCAAGGGCTATCATCTATCTCCTGTTCCTCAGAACCAGGAACTTAGAGACCGACTTGCCGATAAAACATTGGAGGAACTCACCGAGATGCTCAAGGACTTGAAGGCAAAGACAGGCTCCAATATGCACAATCGCACAGATGTGGATACGACACAGCGAGCCATCCGTGCCATCGAGATAGAGACTTATAACCTCGAACATCCGATGCCCGAACGTGAACTTCCTGCCGTCGATTCGCTTATCATCGGTGTGAGTATCGACCGAGATGCTCGCCGAGAGAAGATTACGCACAGATTGAAGCAACGTCTTAAGGAGGGGATGGTCGATGAAATCAAGGGCTTGCTCGATAGGGGAATACCTGCAGAAAATCTCATCTATTATGGGTTGGAATATAAGTTTATCACCGAATATGTGATAGGTAAGACCACCTACGATGAGATGTTCCGAGGCTTGGAGATAGCCATCCATCAGTTTGCCAAGCGACAGATGACTTGGTTCCGAGGCATGGAGCGACGAGGCTTTACCATTCAATGGATAGATGCCTTGCAACCGATGGAGCAAAAAGTAGAACAAGTTTTGAAGCTGATGAAAGCTTAAAACTTTTTGGGGTGTTTGAACTTTAGGATTCATTAATTTAAAATATAACGCCGTGGAAATGAAGGAGAATAAGTGGGGCTTGCTTTATTGTCCGAGAGGAGGATGGAGAAGCGATAAGCGCTGGACCAAGATTGAGAAGGTCTTGCGACAACATCATGTTGACTATGATTTCGTGCAGAGCGAGAATCAAAAGAGTGTCGAGAGACTTGTCAAGATGTTTATCAACAACGGCTACAAGACGATAGTCATTGTGGGTGGTGACTCTGCCTTGAACGATGCGGTCAATTGCATGATGCAGGTTGACAAGTCTGTTCGTGATGAGTTGGCTTTGGGTGTCATTCCAAATGGATTGATGAATGATTTCGCTCATTTCTGGGGCTTTGACGATAGTAATTACGAGCAAACCGTCCAGTGGTTGCTTGGTCGTCGTGTCAGAAAGATAGATTTGGGTTGTATCCGTTATACCAATAAGAAGGGGGAGAAGTGCCATCGTTTCTTTTTGAATTGCATCAATGTTGGTTTGATTGCTTCCATCATGAACTTGCGTCGTCAAACTCATCATTTCTTTGGCTCACGTACACTTTCGTTCTTATTTTCATTTGTATTGATGATCTTCCAGCGTTTGGATTACAAGATGAATGTCAAGATTAATTCAGATGTCATCAAGCGAAAGGTAATGACGATGTGTATTGGCAATGCTTCGGGATATGGTCAGACACCGAATGCTGTTCCTTATAATGGGTTGCTTGATGTGTCGGTAGTTTATCATCCCGAGATGACCCAGCTTTTTGAAGGTATTTACTTGTTTGTGAAGGGAAAGTTTCTTAACCACAAGAGCGTACATCCTTATCGCACGAGGGAGGTGGAAGTTCAGGAAGCTCCTCATGCCTTGATAGGCATCGATGGCCGTCTCATGAATACTCCAATAGGACCCTATCGAATTACCGTAGAGCAAGAAGTTATCAACTTCTTGATTCCGGATTGATTCCTGAATAAGATAGATTCAATCATAAAAAGCCCTATTTCTTCTATGAGTTGTAAGGAATGGGGCTTTTTCATACCTCTTCTTGTGCATGGTCAAGTTTGTCCCCTTTGTCTCGTCTTGATGAAACTGGTTTCTGGCAACCTTTATCCCATTTTAGAAATTTTTTGGAGTTGCTCTTCATTGACAATCTTAATTTTTTTTCCATTTAGTTCCACCAATTTCTCATTAGCGAACCCAGACAAGGTGCGGATAGCATTGCTAGTCGTCATATTGGATAGGTTGGCCAGGTCTTCACGACTAAGGCTGATGTTGAGCGTGTGCCCGTCTTCCTCCAGTCCGTAAGAGTCTTTGAGGAAAAGAAGTGCCTCGGCGATTCGGGCTCTCACGTGCTTTTGTGTTAGGTTGACGGTGCGGTCATCCGACTTGCCTATCTCGAAACATAAATATTTAATGAAGTAGAGACTAATGTTGAAGTTCTGCTCCATGAGCTTGACGAGGATGCCGATGGGAAGGGAGGCGACCTGACAGTTTTCGATGGCCATGGCAGCAGTGCGGTATGATTCGCTTGCGAAATAAGCTCGGTAGGCGAAGAACTCATTGGCCTTGATGGCGCGAATGATTTGGTTTTTACCTGCGATGCCTTCCTTGTAGATTTTTACTTTGCCTGATAACAGACACAGTATGTGCGTCGGTGTTTCCAGGTTTCTGTAGATGACTTCGTTCTTCTTATACTTATGGATGTCCAGATGCTCCAAAAGCAAATCTTGCTGCTCCGGAGTCAGTCCGCCCCACAAATTGCTGATATTTTGTGCGACTTTTTTCTTAGAGAAATTGTTTGCTGTTGCCATTTATCCTAACCATTCTTGTTTACCTTGTCTTTCTGCTATGTGCAGAAATCTGTTTGCAAAAGTACGGAAATAATTCCAAATAATTAAATAATTTGCCCCAAAAAGTGTTATAAAACATAAAATGTATCTTTTTTTCAAAAATGTAAGCCCAAAAGCTTTGTGGTATCACTTTTTTTCCTTACCTTTGAAAGCATATAATAAGAGTCAACAAGAATTAAAAACCTTAATATAGATCTATGAGTTATCTAAAATTCGAAAAGGCCCTGATGACCAACCTACAGGAGTCATTACCGAAGGAGTTGCTTAGAACCAACCGTTCGGGTGCTTATTCGTGCTCTACGATTGTAGACTGTAATACTCGAAAGTATCACGGCTTGCTGGTTGTTCCCGTTCCCGAGTTGGACGACGAGAACCATGTATTGCTGAGCTCACTCGACCCTACAGTTGTTCAGCATGGCGCTGAATTCAATCTCGGCTTGCACAAGTACCAAGGCAACAACTACAGTCCAATGGGCCATAAGTACATTCGTGAGTTTGATTGTGATAAGGTGCCAACGACACTTTACCGCATAGGTGGTGTTATTTTGAAAAAAGAGGTGGTGTTCCAGCATTATGAGGATCGTATTCTGATTCGATATACGCTGGTCGACTGCCATTCGGCAACTAAGCTTCGCTTCCGTCCATTCTTGGCATTCCGAAGCGTTCGCCAGTTTACCCATGAGAACAGCACGGCTTCCCGTGAGTATTCTCAGGTAGACAACGGTATCAAGACTTGTATGTATGCTGGTTATCCTGACCTCTACATGCAGTTCTCCAAGAAGAATGAGTTTATTTTCAATCCCGACTGGTATCGTGGCGTGGAGTATCCGAAGGAGCAGGAGCGTGGCTATGCTTCCAATGAGGATCTCTATGTGCCTGGTTATTTCGAGATGGACATCAAGAAGGGTGAGAGCATCGTGTTCTCGGGTTCTACTTCCGAGATTAAAACCAGCACCTTGAAGAAACTTTTCGACAAGGAAGTGGATGAGCGTGCTCCTCGTGACAATTTCTTCCATTGTTTGGTCAATGCGGCCCACCAATTCCATCGTCGTGAGAAAAATGATGACCGCTACATCTTGGCAGGTTATCCTTGGTTTAAGTGCCGCGCTCGTGACACCTTCATCTCTTTGCCTGGCTTGACACTCTCCATCGAGGAAGATGATTACTTCGAACTTGTGATGAAGACAGCCATGAAGGGCTACTATGAGTTTATGGAAGGCAAACCCGTCTCTGTGCATATCACGGAAATAGAACAACCTGATGTGCCTCTGTGGGCTATCTGGGCTCTCCAGCAATATGCCAAGGAAACGAGCAAGGAAGAATGCTTGAAGAAGTATGGCAAATTTATCCGCAATGTATTGCAATTCATTGAAGGCAACCATCATCCGAACCTAGAATTGCATCCTAACGGACTCCTCTATACGGACGGCAAGGAGAAGGCGGTAACTTGGATGAATTCTACAGCCAATGGCCGTCCTGTGGTACCTCGCAGTGGATACATCGTCGAGTTTAATGCCCTTTGGTACAATGCTCTCTGCTTTGGTGCTGCCTTGGCGGAAATCGATGGCAAGGCTGACTATCAGCAGCATCTCTTGGAACTCGCCGAGAAAACCAAGCAGTCTTTCCTCGATACATTCCTCAACGAGTATGGTTATCTCTACGACTATGTGGACGGCAATATGATTGACTGGAGTGTGCGTCCTAATATGATCTTCCCTGTTGCTTTCGACTATTCTCCTCTTTCGCAAGACCAGAAGAAGAAAGTACTCGATATTTGTACCCGTGAACTCTTGACTCCTAAGGGATTGCGCTCGCTTTCACCGAAGAGTGGTGGTTACAATCCAGTCTATGTCGGACCGCAGACACAGCGCGACTATGCTTACCATCAAGGCACGGCATGGCCATGGCTCGGTGGCTTCTACATGGAGGCAAGCTTGAAACTTTATCGTCGCACTCGTCTGAGCTTTATTGAGCGTCAGATGGTAGGTTACGAAGATGAGATGTCATACCATTGCCTAGGTACAATCAGTGAATTGTTTGATGGAAATCCACCGTTCAGTGGACGAGGAGCTACCTCTTTTGCGATGAATGTCGCAGAGATTTTGCGTGCACTTGAATTACTCGAAAAGTATCAATATTAATAAGGAGGACTGCTGTATGAAAGTATTAATGTTTGGATGGGAGTATCCTCCTCACGTATATGGTGGTTTGGCTACTGCCAACTTCGGTATATCCCAAGGCTTGCATGCCCAGGGGGATGTTGATATAACCCTTTGTTTGCCTCATCCTTTTGGCGATGAGGATCGTAGCGCCTGCAAGATTGTCGCTATGAACAGCGTTCCTATCGCTTGGCGTGATGTCACTGCTGACTATGTGCAGCAGCGAGTGGGCAATGTCATGAGCCCGGATGATTATTTCCGCTATCGCGACCATATCTATGCAGACTTTAACTATATGAATGTCAATGATCTCGGATGTATGGACTTTGCGGGTGGTTATCCATCCAATCTTCACGATGAGATCAATAACTATTCCATCATAGCTGGTGTCGTAGCTCGTTCGGAAGATTTTGACATCATCCATGCTCATGATTGGTTGACTTTCCCGGCAGGAATTCATGCCAAGAAGATAAGCGGTAAACCTCTGTGCATTCACGTTCATGCTACCGACTTTGATAGAAGCCGTGGCAAGGTAAACCCTACCGTGTACGCCATTGAGAAGGATGGAATGGACAATGCTGACTGCATCATGTGTGTTTCGGAGTTGACTCGACAGACCGTCATCAACCAGTATCATCAAGATCCTCGCAAGTGTTTCGCCATGCACAATGCCGTGTATCCTTTGAAACAGGAGTGGCAAGACATCCCTCGCCCAAATCATAAGGGCAAGGAGAAGATTGTAACCTTCTTGGGACGTATCACGATGCAAAAAGGTCCTGAGTATTTTGTGGAGGCTGCCAATATGGTGTTGCATCGTACCCGCAACGTGCGTTTCTGTATGGCTGGTTCCGGTGATATGATGGATCAGATGATTTATCTCGCAGCCGAGAGAGGTATCGCCGACCGATTCCACTTCCCTGGATTTATGCGTGGCAAACAGGTCTATGAGTGTCTGAAGGATTCCGATGTCTACGTCATGCCTTCTGTGAGTGAGCCTTTTGGTATCTCTCCTTTGGAGGCGATGCAATGTGGTACACCTACGATTATCTCTAAACAGAGTGGTTGTGGCGAGATTCTGACCAACTGTATCAAGGTAGACTATTGGGACATCCATGCCTTGGCCGATGCCATCTATAGCATCTGTCACAACGAGAGTCTTTTCGACTATCTCTCAGAGGAAGGAAAGAAGGAGGTCGACCAGATTACCTGGGAGAAGGTGGGTGCCCGCATCAAGGACCTTTATCTCAAGACCCTGGGATGGAAGTAAGGGCAATTAATCAATTATAATTAATAATTAATAGTTATGAAAACAATTTGTTTATATTTCGAGATACATCAGATAACCCATCTGAAACGCTATCGCTTCTTCGATATCGGTACCGATCATTATTACTATGATGATTATGAGAATGAGCGTACCATCAGCGAGATAGCCGAAAAGTCCTACATGCCGGCGCTCAATGCTTTGCTGGAGATGATCAACAATAGCGGCAAGTACTTCAAGGTAGCTTTCTCACTCTCGGGTGTGGGTATGGAACAGTTGGAGCTGCATGCTCCTCAGGTGCTTGAGAAGTTGCAGGAACTGAATGCTACTGGCTGTGTCGAGTTTTTAGCTGAGCCTTACTCTCATGGTTTGGCTTCTCTCATCAATGAGGATAGCTTTGCCAAGGAGGTGAAACGCCAGGCAGCTAAGATCCAAGAGTATTTTGGTAAGAAGCCAACCGTGCTTCGTAACTCTTCGCTTATCTATAGTGATGACATCGGCATGAAGGTGGCTCAAATGGGCTTTGAGGGTATGTTGACCGAGGGCGCCAAGCATGTCTTGGGTTGGAAGTCTCCTCACTATGTCTATCATTGTGCACTGGCTCCTAAGTTGAAACTCTTGCTCCGTGACATTCGCTTGAGCGATGATATCTCCTTGCGTTTCAATAATAGCAGTTGGGAAGGTTATCCTCTCTTTGCAGATACCTATATCAATGAGATTGCTGCATTCCCTCAGGAGGAGCAGATTATCAATATCTTCATGGAGCTTTCTGCCCTAGGCATCTCTCAACCATTGTCCAGCAATATTCTGGAGTTCTTCAAAGCTTTGCCGGAGTGCGCTCGTCAGAAGGGTATAACCTTCTCTACACCTTCCGAGATTTGCAAGAAGATGAAGTCGGTGGGTGAGTTGAATGTTCCTGATACCTTGAGTTGGGTAGACGAGGAGCGTGATGTCAGTACTTGGTTGGGTAATCCAATGCAGCGTGAGGCTTTCAACAAGCTTTATAGCGTAGCTGACCGTGTGCGTATCGCCAACGACCCTCGCATCAACCAAGACTGGGATTATCTGCAGGCAAGCAATAACTTCCGATTCATGACAACCAAACCAAGCAATGTAGGCCTTGACCGTGGCATCTATTCTAGTCCATTTGATGCTTTCACCAACTATATGAACATCCTTGGTGACTTCCTCAACAGAGTCAACGACCTATATCCTGCCGATGTCGATAACGACCAACTCGACAGCTACTTGACGAGTGTGAAGAACATGGAAGAGGAAATAGAGATGAAGGACAAGGAAATCACTCGTCTTCAGGCTAAGTTGGAGAAGATAGAGAAGGAGGCCAATAAGTTGAAGGCGGAGAAGGCTAAGGCTGCAGAGAAGAAAGCTGCTGTGAAAAAGGCAGCAAAAGCCGCTAAGCCAGCTGGTGCTCCTGCCACAGAGACAAAGTAACCAATAAGTGGCATTTGAGGCTTCTGAATAAAAGTGGTTCCGCGATGGATTTCAGAGCCCTAATGGGGATTATGAACTACTATATAGCAAGGGGGGTGTGGCATCAGCCACACCCCCCTTGCTTGTTGGTGTAAACAGAGAGAACAGAGAGAAGTGTCCTAAGGTTTGTGTTTATATCCCAAGAGTGATTTATATAGTAAGGAATAAGGCTATACTATATAGGGCGCTCCCTATACGTATAGCCTTGGACCAAAATAAATGTATGTTACTGGTTAATTATTCGTACCATTTCGCAGCTCCTACTTGAAGTTTCTTCACTGCGTCGTCGCCGATGGTGAAGTCGCCCTTGCTTGCGTCTTTGTACTTAGGGTCAGCGACCTTGCCGCTTGCGTCTTTGAACGCATTGACGATAGGAGGTCCCAGAACTTCTGTGTTCAAGTTAGGACATTTGTTGTACACATTGTTCTTGAACTCTGGTACCGTGGTGGAAGCTTGGTTGCTCCAAACACCTACCGTGTTGGTTACGATGTTGTTGCTCCAGACTATCTTTTGGCAAGCATTGCGTACGTAGAGCAAACGTTTGCCTGACGTGTTGCTTACTCCGTTGATGGTACAGTGATCTACGGTAATCACCGTTTCTGTAGCCAACTTACTGTTGTCGTAACGTATGAAGTCTCGACTGGTACAACTGTTATAGAAAGTACAGTTGGTGAGATTCAATGCCCCGATGTACCCCTTGCGGCTATCGAGGAAATCACCACCATCACATTTGATGTCATGGATGTCACAGTTGTTGAACGATATTTCTCCCACCTTGGCTGCTACGTTGAGGTAGTACAAACCCTTGGTGAAGTTCTTGATCTCTGAGTTCTTGACCACAACCTTGTTTAGTTCACCAGCTTCCTTGAAGTTGAATGCCTGGTCACCGGAATTGTTGTTGGAGCCATCCAAGATGATGTTGTCAATCTCCACGCTCTTGGCACCATTGATTTCAAAACGGCCTTGGATAGTAGGCTTGGCTGTAGGGTAGAGACCCTGGATGGTTACATTGTTAGTCAATGCCACAGCACTAGTTGTTCCATCCTCGTCGGCACTTGGTATCTGGTATGTTCCAGGCATGAGCACGAAGATTTCGCCATCAGTGGCATTGGCGAGGATGCTCTTCAGGTCGGCGCCTTCCTCGACAACGGTCTTGCCAGTCAAGTCAGTGATGGTCGTGATAATCTTGCTGCCACGTTCCTTCTCGCCATTGTAGAGATAGACTGTGTATTTGGTGGATGGTTGCAGCCCTGTGATAGTAGCCTTGCCGGCTTCCTTTTCTTCTGCCGTGATGTCATGGGTTGCTACTGTTGTCACATTTCCTTTGTCATCAGTGTATTTTACGACAATCTTGGTCACTTCCTCACCTGCAGGCCAATTCATCTTGACAGAACGGTCGAGGACATCTTTCAATGGATCGACAGCCTTGAATATCTGTTGGGCGCTTGTGCGGAAATATACGCCGTTCCAAACCGAGTTGCGGCTGTTGTCATTGTCGTCTATGGCCATTACACGTGCTGAATACTTGGTGTCGTACATCAATCCATCGACGAGGAAAGGAATATCCTTGGCTGTGATGTCTGTGTAAGTCTTGATAGGTGTTCCTGCATAAGTCAAACTATCATCCTGGAAGATTTCGAGTTTGTAGCTAGTGGCACCCGAAGACAAGGTCCATTCCAACTGTGCACTTTCCTTGGTGACGCTCTTCGCCTCAAAATTGGTAGGTGAGAAATTTCGACCGACAACAAGGCTTGTAATCTCATCCATTGGGTCTGAGCAAGATGCTAGGGTTAGTGCCCCTAACCCAAGCATGCATGCATATATAAATGTTCTTTTCATGATTTTTCTGATTAAATTTTAGTTGTGATGTTACTAGTCGCTCAACTGACCGTAATTGCCATCATTATTGAGCATTCCATTGCTCTTGTTGATGAAGGTCTGCCAGATAGGCCAGAGGCAGTTCAAGCTAGGCTGCTTCACATAGAGACCATTGATGTAGTCGTCATTGAGGACATTCTCGCCAGTCTTGCTGTCAACAAACCATTGCTTGGATGAGTACTTGTTGGCATCGTCTTTGGTCAAAGCCTCGCCTTGCTCATCAGTGTCACCATGGTTCAAGCCATAGATAGACAAGGTCTCTCCGTCAGAGCCCAACTTATAGTAAAGCTTGCTTGGGAGGTCACTGTATTCACCTGTACGATTAGCCAGACGAGTCAATTTCTCCTTCGCCTCAGCCATCTTCTGGTCGATGATTCCCCAACGCACAAGGTCAGCCTTGCGGAGAGATTCACCAGCGAACTCAAGGCCACGCTGTTCCACGATACCATTGAAGAAGGCTTCCTTGCTGGCTGTGTACTTAGCCTGGAGTGCTGCTACCTTCTCGGCAGGGAGAACACGTGCTAGTACAGGCTTCATGTATGGCCATGCTGCTGAAGGACCATCAAGTTCGTTGATAGCCTCTGCTGCCATCAAGTAAACATCGGCCAAGCGCATGTACTGCCAGTTGATACCATCATCATTGGCACCCAACTTCTGTGCTCTTTCTGATTTCATCCATTCATAGCGCAACTTGCCGAAGCACCACTTGTTGATGGCGCGTAGCTGTTGGTAGGACTTGCCGTTGACCAACTCTTTGCTCCAGTCGTAAGGAACGCACGTGATGTCGCGGCGAATGTCCTCAGAGTCATAGTCGTAGTATAAGTATGGGATAGGACCATTCACACCACCTTGTGCTTGGGCTGTGTATTGGTCTTTGGCGTTGTGCTTTATACCGAAAGTATAGAGTACACGACCTCTACCATCAGAGAAAGGAATCTCCCAGAGGCTTTCGTCACCTGCTGTTACATTGTCTTGGCATAGCTTGGTGAAGTTATCTTTGAAGTTGCCTAACTTGTTGCGACCACTATTGATGACATCAAGGCATTCTTCCTTGGCAATTTGGTACATCTTGGTACTTTCCAAGTCTGGGTCTTTGCTCTTACGATAGCCGTCGCCACGAAGACCGTAACCACCGGCGTAGAGTGCAATGCGGGCACGGAGGCCCTTGACAAAACTCTTGCTCACACGTTCTGTGCTCTTGGTAATCTGACTCTCATTTGGCCAATAGCAGTAGTCTTCTGCTTCTTTCAAGTCTGCTAGCAACTGCTTGTAGATGACATCACGGTTGGAACGCGGCATATATACATTCGTTGGGTCGTTTGGTTGGAAGCGAGCAGGAACGTCACCCCAACCCTTGATCAGATCATTGTAAACCACAGCTCTCAAAGTCAGAGCCTCGCCTAGGAGTTGAGCCATGTCCTTGTTGTTTTCTACATTGCCATATTTACGGATGTTGGTGATGGCTAGATTGGCGCGCTCGATACCTTCATAGAACTTGCCATAGGCATTGTTGTCGGTGTTCATTTGCCCATTCGTTGCTATGGTATTGTAGTTCCAGAGACTTTGCTTGTCATCTGTTGAGGACTTTAAGGATGGGTAAGTTCCACTTCCTACCTCCAGGTCGGTGTTCAAACCATAGTATGGCAAGAAACGACCACGGTAGGAGTTCGTCTCTCCAAATGATACGTGAATTGACATAATCTCCGACTCTGCCAGAGAGTACTGTGAGAACACAGATGACTCATCCAAGGTAGAGATGGTAGGAGATTCCATGTCGCAGGAGGCCAACATGCCTACGAGTGACAATGAAACGAGTGATAATTTTATATAGTTTTTCATTACTATCTTTCTTTAGATTGTTAGAAGTTCAAGTTAAGACCGAATACGAATGAACGGCTTCTAGGATAACCTGAGTAGTCGCAAGATGGAGTTAAACTCTCCTGGCCGCTCTTCTTGATACAGTCTGATTCTGGATCGAAGCCACTGTAGTCTGTAATGGTGAATACATTATAGGCTGTGGCATAGAAGCGGAGGCTGTTGATGCCCACTCGCTTGGTGATAGACTGAGGGATGGTATAGCCCAGAGTCAAGGTGTTCAGGCGGAGGAAGGATGCCTTTTCGATAGCCCAGTCGGTGAGAACCATCTTGCTGGTGTAAGGAGACCACATGGTGGTGTTCTTGTTCATCTCTGCCAACTTTTCAGGGTCATTGCAAAGCGTACCATCCTCGTTGAGGTTGGTCCAGCGTTTGCCATCTGCCATTTCTGTAATCATGTTACGATACTGGTACTTGCCTGTCTGGGTGCACTCGATCTTGTTGGCATTGTACACCTGGTTGCCAATGCTGAAGTTGAAGTTGGCAGCAAGGTCGAAGCCGAACGCATGTGCGTTGAGGGCAAAACCACCGGTCAAGTCTGGATTCACATTACCAATCTTAACCTTGTCTTCCTCGCCAATCTTACCATTTCTGCTCTTGGTTCCGTCTTCGTTCACGACCTCTTGGTCAACGAGTTTCATAGAACCTGGTCGTACAGTTCCGATTACGTCAGATGCATCGGCCACGCCTTCTTTCAGAATCCACTTGCCTGTAGCCTCGTCATAACCCTCGAAGTCACTCACTTCATAGCGTCCTGCGCTTTGGTAGCCATAGATTTCACCTACTTGGCCACCTACGACGAGACGATATTCCTCACCGATTTCTGAAGAAGCCCAGCGAGTCTCGGCACCAAACTCGGTCATGCTACCAAGGCTCTTGATCTTGCCCTTGTTGATGCCGATGTTGCCTGTGAGGTCGATGCCCCAGTCTTTCTTGTTGATGGCATGCCATGTCAAGCTAGCCTCGATACCCTTGTTCTCGGTCTTGCCCATGTTTCTGTATTGGTTGTCGTAACCAGTACCAGCTACAGGGAACTTAATGAGCAGGTCCTTGGTGGTGTTGAGGTAAGCGTCCAAAGTACCGTTCAACTTACCTCCCAGCAAGGTGAAGTCGAGACCTACGTTGCGGGTGATAGTTGTTTCCCACTTCAAGTCAGGATTGGCCATGTTCTTGGATGGTGCCCACATGGTCGTGAAACCATTTACCCAACCCGTGGCAGAACCAGTCATAGCTTCATACATCTGTGTGAGCTGACCTACAGGGATGTTGTTATTACCTGCTGTACCGAATGACAGGCGAAGCTTTAAGTCATCAAGCCATTTCTTGGTTCCCTTCATGAAAGGCTCGGAAGAGATACGCCATGCTGCGGCTGCAGATGGGAAGTAACCCCAACGATTGTCCTTGGAGAACTTGGATGAAGCATCCGCACGGAACGTGAAGCTCAAGAGATATTTGTCCTCGAAATTGTAGTTGGCACGAGTGAAGAAAGACAAGAGCTTGTCATCTGCGCTATAGTTATCGTCTACCTTGTTAGGAGTACCTTGGGCAGAGAGTTTCCATGCAGTAGCGGCATCGAAGTCTGTAGGGAAGTTGCGAATGTCGGCAGTGTTGATATGCTTTTTGGTAATGACATACTCGTGTCCCACTAAGAGGTTGACAGAATGCTTGTCGTTCTTGATTAACTTCTTGAAGTCGTAGCTGATTGTGTTCGTGTTACGGAAACGATGGCGTTTGGTATCCGCCAAAGTGATACCTGGCTTGCCTGGATAGTCAGAGAAGGCATTGCGCACCTGATAGGTGGTAAGACCGAAGAAACGCTGATCATATTCATTGTAGTCATCGTAACCAAATTCAGTCTTGGCCTTGAAGTTCTTGAAGATTTCCCAACCGAACGCACCTGAGAAATTAAGCTGTTTGCGCTCTTTCTTACGGTCGTTGTCATACTGGCTTTGCACAGGATTGTAGAGGTTACCCAAGTCGTCATCAGCAGAACCTGCATTCTCATCGAGATTCTTCAATGGAATAGGTGTGTAGATGAGGGCATATTTCAGACGGCGGTCGGTATCGTATGCACCTGTTGCATCGTTGGCACCACCACCACGGATGTCTGTATCGGAATAACGTACTTGGAAGTCAAGTGTCGTATTCTTGGTAGGCTTGGTGTTCATTTTCAAGCTGAAGTTGTCTCGCTTGAAGTTGGAACCTATCTGGATGGCTTTGTCGTTCATGTGAGCGTAACTGAAGGCATACTTTACGTTCTCAGAGCCACCGTTGATGTTCAAACTCTGGTTGAAGGTGTGGCCTGTACGTCCATATACGATGTCCTGCCAGTCATTGCCCTCTACATCCTTGTAAAGATCCATGTCCTGATAGTTGCCAAAGTAATCGGTATAGGAAGTCAAGTCCTTCTCGTTTTTAAGAAGAGCTAATTCATATTGCCACTTGGCATAGTCGTAAGGAGACAGCGTGTCAAGCTTCTTGGCTATCTTCTTGACACTGTAATAAGCATTATAGCTCACGTTTACCTTGCCAGCCTTACCACTCTTGGTGGTGACGAGGATTACACCATTGGCACCACGAGAACCATAGATGGCGGTGGAGGAAGCATCCTTCAGTACGGTGATGTCCTCGATGTCTGTGGCAGGAATGTCACTGATGCTTTCCACTGGGAAGCCATCAACGATGAAGAGTGGGTCGTTGCTCTGTGTGATGGAACCACCACCACGCACACGAATCTTGACATCTGCGTCAGGTGAACCTTCGGCGGTGGTTACTTGCACACCGGCTAGCTTACCTGTCAACGCCTCTGAGGCGGATGCTACTGGCACTGCTGCCAATGTCTCGCTATTGACGGTGGCGACAGAACCTGTCAAGTCCTTTTTCTTGACGGAGCCATAACCGATGACCACGACATCATTCAGGGATGTTGCGTCATCCTCAAGCTTAATGTTTACGACGGATTTTCCAGACACGTTGACTACCTGAGGTTTCATACCTACATAGGAAACCTTCAATTTCTTACTGTTGCCTTTCAGAGTAATGGTAAAGTTACCATCCAAATCGGTCACACCACCATTGCTGTTGGTGCCATCTTCTACGACAGATGCACCAATGATAGGTTCGCCGGTATTGTCGGTGACATTACCTTTCACCACTGTTTGCGCAAAACCATTGGCAGACATTGTCAATGTAGCTGCAACTAGCGCAAATCTTAGATTTTTTAAATTACCAGACATACACTAATAGATTAGATTTTATAAAATAGTTGTTTTGATATACTATATATAAATAATTACTCATGAGAGTAAGTTATTGTCTATTGTCAATTGATGAGAGTAAGCTATTATTAGCTTGGTTTTAAGATTTACTTTTATTTACATGGGCAAAGTTAATAAAAAAGTTTGAATAGTCCGCTTTTTTTCGTATGTTTTTTTACGTAAACGTTTGCTTGGGTGTTTTTCTTACAATTATGTGGCAGCTGCCTTCTGAGGGTCTTATACAGCACACCCTGCATGTCTTGAAAGGCGTGCAGGGTGCGTTGGAATCAAATCGTTAATTGATTTTTTGCTTTTACTTAGCGATATACTTCTTGTTGTGGTGGATGTAGATGCCTTTGCTGAGACCTTTGAGGTCGTTGACTGTGGCGTTCTGGACCACGAGGCGACCGCTGAGGTCGTAAATGTTGTTGTCGGCAAGTGCCTTGCAGTTGTCGGCAGTGATGCCAGCGATGCTGCTGGTGGCATCTGTGTAGAGCGTAAGGGCTAAGATGCATTGCTTAACCGCAGGAGTAAAGGTAAGCGTGTGTTCTACAGGTGTTGCAAACTCAACTGTATATTTCCGTTCGCTTTTGTTCATTGGAAAGACATATTTTGTGGCATCGTATTTAGTGCCGTTGATTTCACTAATGTAAGCATCTTTGTCGTCATAATTATTCTTGCCTTCGATGTCCATTTTGGCAATCTTGATACCGTCAGGAATATTAATTGTATATTGGGTTCCAGCACTATATTTGATATAGTTTGTGCCAGAGCCAACAGCGTAAGTCTTACTTTTTTCGTTGGAGATGGAGAAACCATTGCTGAAGGTAGCTGTGGATGTCTTGCCATCTTTCAGTGTCTTGGAATTCAACGTGAAAGGACCTTTTGTGTCATCTATAGTTGTGCCAGATGAAGTGGCGTTGCACTGATCATCCCATGTCGATTCATACTTCTTTACCCAAATAGAACCACTTGAGACTGTTATCTTTGAGTTGTTCTTGAACACGAGATTGTCAACGAATCGAATGTCTATACCCTTCTTGGCGGAAATCTGCACATTGTCGAGCGTGATGTTCTTGATATGGTTCTCTGGTCGGCCAATCAAGAAAATAGCGTTGCCCGAGCAAACATCCGTTGTCTTCACATTCTGGAGAAGAATGCCGTTGTAGGTAGGGGTAGTGCTGTCAAGTGTTCTGGCGTTTGCCTTATCAACAGCTGGGTCGCTATTATAATTCTTGTCATAGTAACAGTCGATAGAGAAAGGATTTGCCACCTTGGTCATCGTGAAGTTGGTGAACTTGAGGTCTTCCTCGCCACCGCCACGAAGGGTTCCGTCGTCGTTGATTCCTGTCTTCAAACGGATACCTGCAGTAGTACCGTTCATGGTGATTTGGTCGAACCAAACATGCTTGATATTTTTGGTATAGCTACCAATGGATGCACCATGGCCTGTGCCAAACTTGCAATTCCATACATGTACGTACTGTGACTCCGAGTCGCATACCACATTGTCATCACCAGTGCTGATATTGCAATCATAGATGTTAATGTATTTACCCCAAGTAGAGATGCCGTCCGTATTATGGGATGGCTGCTCGGTTTTAGTTTCGGATGATGGGTTGTAGATGGTTACGTCATGAACCGTGAAGTTACTGGCACCATTGCTATTGCTCAGTGTGAGGTTGACACCAGGAGTATTCTGAATCTTGATATTGCGTACCAAGAAGCGACTGCCTTTCTCAAAGCGAATCATAGCTCCTGGGTTGAATGTCTCCTTGTTGTCACGAGCTTTCCACCAACGAGTACCTTGACCGTCGATAATGGAAGTCTCACCTTCACCCTCGATAACGATGTCACTTTGGTTTCTACCTTTGCAACCAATGAAGAGTGTCTTGTTGTTTGGTGCCTTGCCATATTCCACCAGTTTCAGTGTAGCACCAGCGCAGAGGTGGAGGACAGTCTTCGACTTGATGCTCAAAACTTCCGTCTTGCTAGTCATCTGGTCGGTACTACCAAACATCCATGTGCCGGCAGGAATCACGACCATTCCGCCTGTTGACGGAACATCATCCAGTGCCTGTTGGATAGCTTTGGTATTGTCGGCAGCCGATGTGGAAGCCCCATAGTCCTTGATGTTGAATGTATTGGTACTTGTAATCTCTGGAATATTAGGCAAAGCTACAGCAGTCCATCCTTCCGGAGTGTTCTGCGCATTCTTTTCTGCCTCGATGCCAGCGAAGGTTTGAGCCTTGGCAAAGATAGGCAATGCCAAGAGTGCTGAAAGCACAATAATTTTGAAGATTGATTTTCTCATTGTTACTTTAGGTCTATTGTTTATTTAAGGGCAAAATTACAATTATTCCTTATATTATAAGGTATAATTCCTGAGAAAATCCACGTAAACGATTGCGCATTTTCTTCGTGAGTTCTATGGAAAATCCAAGAATACTTGATTGGTGGTTAGAAAAATAAATAAAAAAGGTGCAATGCTCGATAGAGTGGAGCATTGCACCTTGATTTTAAGTTTCTAGAGTTTACGATGATGTAAACCTGTTTTCTTGATTACTGTACGACCCAACGTGGGTCGCCGAAGCTTCCATACTTGCTTTGGTACTTATCTTGTATGGTGAAGTCACCAGTGGAAGGTGATACCCAAAGTTCAGAAGATGAAATCTCGGCTGCGTCACCAATCTGCAACTTCGACTTCCAAGTGAACTCGTTGGTATAATATACGTCAACGAATGGTGCGTTCTTGTAACTTGTGGCAGTTGCATCAGTCAATGCTTTGCTCTGACCGATGAGCGTGTTGCTGAAGTTAGGGACGATGTCGTTATTCTTGTTGGTGTCGATGAGATACTTGCCACCTACAACTGCATCGTACAAGGTACAGTGGTCTACGTTCACCTTGGTCATGCTGTTGGATACAGCTACCATGGCACCTGCAGAGAGGTTGGTGATAGTGGAGTTGGTGAGGTTTACAGCTCCAATCTGTGCCTCAGGAGTATCCTTACCTGCTGCCAACATACCGTATGAACCAATCTTGTTAACCAAGCAGTTGTTGAAGTTGATGCTTCCGATTGCTGGTTTAATGCCCTTTTGCAAACGAATGATACCACGAGTATTCTGGATGGTACACTTGTCGAACTGGATGGAGCCGATATTATCGGCAGTGTTCAAGTTGATGATGTAGTCGGCGCTGTTGTCTTTGTTCTCCAGGGTGAGGTTGTAGAAACGGATGAGGTCTTTCTCGCCCTCAATCTTGATTTCTTTCACCTTCCAGGTAGATATAGAGCCAGCGGCGCCCCAGAAGTAAACACTCTTGATGTTGGATGGGATGGTGAGACCCTTCTGTTCGCCAGATTCCGTGCTTGTCATTTGATAAGTAGCATCCTTTGGCATGAGAACCACTACCTTGTCGGAAGTTGCCTCCTTCAAGAGTGTGCCGAGGTCGTCGCTTTCTGTGAGAGTGAGGAGCTCGTAACCCTCAGGATAAGCCTCTGTGGTCTTGAACGAATAAGTTCCACGTACATTCTCCTTGTTCCACAACTTCACCTTGTACGATGAGTTTGACTTCAAGCCTGTGATTGTAATCTTGCCTGCTGCCACATCCTCTGGAGTGAAGTCAACTTTGGTGGAATCATCAGAACTCTTATAGACGTAAGCAGCATCGATGGTCTTGCCAGGAGTGAAGTTGACGGTAGCTGTACTTGATGTGACATCTACGCCCGTGATGATCTGCTCTGCCTTGGTCTTGAATTTGAACTTGTCCAGGTATTTCCAGTTGGAAGACTTGCCGCTGAGGCTGCGTCCCTTGATACGGATGTAGTACTCTGTGTTGCCGTCCAAATTGTAGATGCTGTCTGGAGAGCTGACAAACGAAGAGTCAACCACGCTATGAGGTGTTCCGCCCATCGGGATGTCATTGCTCAAGGAGTCTGTGCTGTACTCCACGATGTAGTAGTCGGTGTTAGGCATCTTCTTGAAGCTAACCTCCGCACGGTTATCGAGCGGTGTGACGGAAAGTTCGATGCTATGGAACAAACGGTCGTAGCTAGCATCGACATTCCAGTCGTTGTCATCTGTACAAGATGTCATGGATGCAAATCCCAGAAGCATGATAGCTCCAGGAATTGCACTTTTATATAATTTAGATAAATTCATTTCTGTACTGTTTTATCTTGGTTGTTATTATGATGGAACCTCTCTATGGGATTAATACCCATAAGAGTTGCTCAACTTGCCCTGTGAGTCAGCGATGCTGGAAGTAGCGATAGGCAAGAGGTAGCGGTTCTTGACAGTTGTGTTCAGATAAGAGCTGATGAAAGGCAATCTGCCGACGAGGTTTTTCTGATCCTTGTCTGTTGCCTCTGCACCCCACCATGTTACGCTTTCATAGCCTGTGGTGTTCTCAGGAACCTCATACCAGCATACTGAGTTCATGTCAATCTTGACATCTGTTGCGGTCTTGATGGTCTTGTAATAGAGTTTTGTAGGATACTCACTGATCTGAGCCTCGTAGTCGGCCTTGAATTGGTCAATCTTCTTGCTGAGGAGATTCCAACGCTCTAACTCGTACTTACGCACGCACTCACCAGCAAACTCCCATGCGTTCTCATCTACGATGGCATTGAAGAATGCGTCCTTGTCAGAGGCGATACCATTTACGTATGCCTTGGCCTCTGCCTTGTCTGCATTAGCGAAAGCACGCTCATGAACCATGCCAAGAGCGTCACGTGCGCTCAGTCCATTTACGCCTCCAGTGGAAGCATCTGGGTTGCCGTTGAGTTCGTTCATCACCTCTGCGTACATCAGGAGTACCTGTGAGTAGCGTAATGTGACGAAGTTGACACCTGTACAAACTTTTTCGCTACTTGCCAGGGCTGCTTTTCTCCATTCCTCGTTCATCTTGCGGAAGTCCCACTTGCCGCAATAGATGCCAAAAGGTGAGTTCTTGTCGAATGCCTCGGTCAATACACCGTCTGTCTCTTTCAATGTGTAAGGTACACAAGTTATGTCGCGGCGCTGATCCTTGTGGTCGTATGACCAGAAGAGAGGAGCCGTCATTTTGATTTTACCACTGGAGTTACCTTTCTTACCATACTTGGAAGTAGCACCATTGACACGCACACCGATGGTGTAACCCATCTCGCCGCTCTTGTTCAAGCCGAGTGCTACCTCGAAGAGGTTCTCGTAATACTGCTTGTCGAGGGTACGCTGGTTGATGAGATACCACTCGTTCTCATAGCTTGGGTTCAACTGGTGGATGCCCTTGCCGATGAGTTCGTTGAGGTGAGTCTGTGCCAACTGATAGTATTTGGTACGCTCTGCTGCGCCTGGGCGCTGGGTAGGGTAGGTAGGGTCGCTGTTCTCTGTAGCGGTCTCATATCCTTCCTTCGCCTTTTCACGGATAGCCCATCCGGCACGCTGCAAGGCAATCTGTGCGAGCAAGCCATGAGCGTAACCCTTGGTGATGCGCTCGGTGGTGTAAGAGTTTTCGCCAGCCCAGCAAAGGTCTGGGATAGCTCTCTCCAACTGCACGATCATACTGTCCATGATTTCGTCACGGTCGGTCTTGCCTACATAGATGTTGCTCAAGTCGGTCTTGGTGCCTTCCAGTTTCAAAGGCACATCGCCAAAGTTGCGAACCAAGTCGAAGTAGAGAAGTGCTCTGACAGTCATCGCCTCTGCACGATAGCGGTGCATCAGGTTGATGTTGCTCTTGGTTTCGTTGCTGCTTTGGGTGTCGTAGCTGTTTACGAGCTCAATGACATTGTTGCTGTACTCAATGCCCTCGTAGAGCTTGTCCCATGTAGTCTGAATCTTAGACCAGCTGCCAGCCACCATGTTGAAGTTGCAGACACCACGTTCGCTGTTGGTCTGAATGACGGTGGAAGCATCTTGTCCATCCACCAACTCGATGTCGGAGTTGGCACCGAGTGTGATGGCCATCAATTGTCCGTAGAGACCTTCCTCTGTCAACTCACCATATACTTTGTTCAATACAAGGCTAGTATAATAAGGTGAGGTTGCGATGGCATCCGGAGTGTGCTCCGAAGGTGACGTCTGGTCAAGGAAGTCACTGCATGATGTCGCGCTGAGCACCAATCCGCTTATCAATAATGCTTTGAATATATTCTTTTTCTTCATTGTTAATTTCCTCCTTTAGATTAGAATGAAACATTCACACCAAATACGAATGAGCGGCTCTTAGGATAAGCTGCGTAGTCGATACCTGGGCACATTGGATTCTTCTTGGAACTTACATCTGTCTCAGGGTCTGAGCCAGAATAGCCTGTGATAGTGAGCAGGTTGTAAGCTGTAGCGTAGAAACGCACATTGTTCAAGAATACCTTGCTAAGCAGATGCTTTGGTAGGGTGTAACCCAAGGTCAATGTCTGCAAACGAAGGAATGAACCGCTCTCCACCGCATAATCAGTGATAGACATGGTGCCTGTTACACAAGGGTTGAAGATGCTTGCGTTGGCGTTGATTTCGTTCAAGCGGTTATAAATGTTCTCGATGCCGCCATACTGGGCGATGACTGTTGCCGATGGCTTGGTCAGGTTGGTTCCTGTGGCTGGATCTACACAGGTGTAGCGGTTCAAGAAGTCTGCGTTCAAGTTGTAACCCTTGCGTGAACCCTGGAAGAAGCTGGAAGCCAACTTGGTTCCATTCACAATCTTGTTGCCGAATGAGTAGTTGCAGAATACGGATGCGTCGAAGCCATGGAAGGTGGCGTTGAATCCGAAGCCACCCGTCCAAGGAGCGATGGTGTTACCCAAGCGCTGCTTGATGGCCTTGCCGTTTTCGTCAGCCTGGAGCTTGATGGCACCTGGAGCCAAAGTACCGCCGATGGTACCTACGGTGTTGGCGATGCTAGGGTCTGCTACTTCCCAGGCAGTTCCGTTCCATTTTAAGTCTCCCTTGCCTGTGGATGGGTCAAAGACTGTATAGAATCCGTCCATCTTGTAGCCCCAGAGCTCACCGAGGCGACCGCCTTCCACGATACGGAAGTTCTGGTTGTCTGAGCAAAGTGAACCTGCCCACTTGTACTCTTGGAACTCAGCCTGGCTGTTCAACTTGTCAATCTTATTGCGGTTGTAAGAGATGTTGCCTGTGAAGCTGAGTGTAAAGTTCTTCTTGTTGATGATGTCGGCGTTGAGTGTAAACTCGAAACCCTTGTTGGAGGTCTGGCCAAAGTTCTGATACTGATAAGCATATCCTGAGATAGAAGGAATGTTGGTCTGCATCAAGAGGTCCTTGGTGGTGTTCCAGTAGAAGTCGAGTGTACCATTGATACGGCTGTTGAAGAAGCCGAAGTCGAGACCGAGGTCACGGGTGATGGTTGTCTCCCACTTCAGGTTAGGGTTCGACAAGGTGTTGTGCTCCAACATGGTGGAGTACGTCTCGTCGAAGAATGGTGACTTACCTGTCGCATCTGTCAAAGAGTAGGTAGCATCGATCAGTCCGCTCTTGATGCGGTTGTTACCGGCTGTACCGTATGAGAGGCGGAGTTTCAAGTTAGACAACCAGCTGGCTGTACTCTTCATGAATTCTTCCTCGCTCACGCGCCATGCGAAGGCTGCTGATGGGAAATATCCCCAACGGTTGCCTTTGGCAAACTTGGAGGATGCGTCGGCACGAAGTGTGGCTGTGAAGAGGTATTTCTCAGCATAGGAGTAGTTGATACGGCCGAAGTAAGACAAGAGGTTGTCCTTTCTGCCGATGGTGTTGTCATTAGGGAGGGCTGTACCCGCAGCCTGGTTAGCCAATGCTTCCTTGATACCGATTGTGGAAGGGAATGCTACGGTTGTAGATGTATAGCTCTCGTCCTGTGAGGACGACCACTCTTGACCTACGAGTACATTCAGCTTGTCACCTTTGACGAAGGCGTTCTTGGTGTCGTATGTCAAAGTGTTGGCATTGCGCCAGTTCTTGTTGTCCTTGCGGATAATCTGTGTCTGAGGCTGACCAAGATAACCAAACTTTGAGTTGCGAGTCGCATAGTTACCCCATGCCTGCTCTGTCTTCTCGTAGCTCCAAGAGTAACCGAACTCTGAGCGGAATGTGATGCCCTTGAATGGTTTCCAGTTCAAGCCTGCATTATAGTTTTGGCGGAAACGACGCTGCTGCTTGTAGGTGTCGTCTGAACGCTGCAATGGGCTCGCCTCCGTGCTGTTAGAACTTTCATCGTCATCATCGCTGCTGATGAACAAAGGATCTACAGGACGGAAAGTCACTGTCTTGGCAACTATGGAGTTGGATGCGTTGCTCTCGTTGGTGTCAGCACCTGAGCCCAAGCCATTGATTTTGGTGTAAGCCAAGCGAGCGTTGAAGTCCAATGTCAACCACTTGTTCAAGTTGCTGTTGAGCTTGGCGTTGATGTTGTCCTTGGTGTAATCGGACGACTTCATGATGCTCTTGTCATCGGTGCGAGCATAACTTACATTATACTTGGTGTCCTTGGTTCCGCCGTTTACTGCTACATTGTAAATCTGCTGCAAGCCTGTGCGGCCAAAGAGTTCGTCCTGCCAGTCATTGCCCTTGACAGACTTCCAAATATCCATGTCGTCATAATCGCCATACTCGGTGTTACCCACCTCGTACTGGTAGAGGGCATAGTGATAAGGGTCCATCACCTTGGTTTCTTTGATCATTTTCTTGAAACCAAGGGAAGCACCGAAGCTTACCTGTGTCTTGCCTTCCTTGCCGCTCTTGGTGGTCACGATGATGACACCATTGGCGCCACGGGCACCATAGATGGCTGTGGAAGAAGCATCCTTCAAAACGTCGATGGTCTCTATTTCGCTTGGAGCGATGTCGCTGATAGAGCTTACAGGGAAGCCATCAACGATATAAAGAGGGGAGTTGTCCTGAGACAAAGAACCGCCACCACGCACACGAATCTTGATGTCGGCGTCAGGTGAACCTTCTGTAGTTGTGATGTTGACACCAGCCAACTTACCAGTCATAGCTTCGCCAACACTAGAGACAGGAATGTCTGCAAGTTCCTTGGAACCGATGGATGCTACAGAACCGGTGAGGTCCTTCTTCTTCATGGTTCCATAGCCGATAACGACCACATCGTTCAAGCTGTTTGACTCGTCTTCTAGCTTTACAGTAACGTTTGTTTTACCAGCAACATTAATCTCCTGAGGTTTCATACCGATGTATGAAATCTTGATCTTGTTGCTTTTGCCTTTTAAGTTTACGGTAAAATTACCATCAATGTCGGTCACGCCACCATTGCCGGCTTGTCCCACCTCCATGACGGAGGCTCCGATAATTGGCTCGCCCGTATTGTCAGTAACAGTACCCTTAATTGTTTGCGCTGACAGGCTTGTCACGGTGAACATCAGTCCACCCACTAACGCAAATTTGAGTTTGTTTGATTTACCAGACATACATTTATTTTGGTTAGATTAGTAAAAATTATATAATTCTGTGTGCAAAAATACTAATTTTTGCGCAAACAACCATACTTTTTGATTTGATAAACTACGTAAACGTTTTCGAGTTTTCGATATATTCCGTTGTCTTTTATATATGATAATCGCTTTGTTTTAGCGCAAAAAGAAAGGTACAATGTCGATATACCGACACCGTACCTTGATTTCGTTGAAAAATGTGTTATTTGTTTTCTTTTTGTTTTTTACATTTTTCAATTTTACTTGATGACAACCTTGCTAGTCTTCTTGCTGCCATCAGTCATCGTTTTAACAATGATATTGATGCCTTGTTGCAACTGGCTTACCTGTACACCATCGACGGTATAAATTTGGGCGCTTACGACATCGGTCGCTGTAGCTACATTCTCAATGCCTGTGCTGGTGGAGGCAACGGTAGCCTCGCCAAGACCGCCCATCTCGTTGGCTGCACGAACGCTCCATGTGGCGGTAACATCGTCGATATCGTATGTCTTGTCGGATGTGAATGCCATAAACTTGTTATCTTTCAATACAAGATACATAGCGGCATCTCCATTCCATGACAACTTCTTGTTTTCGATGGTTGCGTCTGTAGCCTTGACTTGAGTGGCAAGTTGGGCTGGAGTCCAGTCGGTGAATACCTTGTCGAGTGTATAGTTGGCAGCTTTATCGGCTGTCATGATGGTGTTATACTCGTTAACTTCCTTATCCTTGGTAAACTTCACCACGTTCTCAGCAGGAGAGATCACTTTACCAGTTTCGTCCAGAGTGTTGTACTCCCAGAAGTTCTTGGCAATAACGTTCATACCACCTGCACACCAACGGGTAGCGCTGATGTTCTTGGCAGCGTTGGCGTCGAGAGTGGTATTGAGGAAGGCGCACATGGCTGTTCCACCCCAAGAACGACCTAAATCGAACTTGTCGGTAGGAGAACCTACAATCTTGCATCCATCGAATACGTAACCAAAGTTGGAACCATCGGTGTAAGGTGCTGTGATATAGCTGTTCTTGCCTGGCTCCAAAGTCAAGGTACACTTGTTGAAGAAAGCATCGCCACCACCGCAGATGAAGTCTACGATTCCGTGGATGTCTGAGGTCTCGAAGTAGTACTGTCCTTTATTGTTGTTGCTATAGTAAGTGTCCTGGTAAGAGAGCATCTTCACGTTCTTGCAGATGGTGCGTGTACCCTTGTCTTGGAGACAAACGGCACGACCTGTACTCTTGTCGAATGGATAAGCATTCTTCAGGGTGAGGTCTTGCAGGTAGAGACCAGTGCTGGTGTTGAAGAGTGTGGCGGTTACGCCGATACCCTCTACCTCTGGAGTGTTGACGATGATGGTCTTGTCCATGCTCTCGCCGATGATGGAGATGTTGTTTCCGCTGATGGTGGTGAGGCACTTGTCGCCGAGATCGTAGGTGCCGTTAGGCAAGAAGATGTAAGTGCGGGCTGCGTCGGTGGCAGCATTGTTGCCGTTGGCTACTTCGAGAGCAGTGATGAAACTCTGGGCATCGCCTGCCTTTACGGTCATCCAATTGCCGTTTTGTGCATAAGCTGGGTTGGTCATGTTTACGATGCTGAGGTTATGGAGATATGCACCGTTTTCGAAGGAGATGGTGTATTCGCCACTCTCCTCGGAAGTGTTCTGGAGAATGCCGATGTTACCATCCTTGCTAGCCTTGGCTTCGATGGATGCAATCTCTTGACCGCTAGGAGAGGTGAGGGTGATGGCACCGGCATTGCTGTACTGGCAGAGGTTCATCTTGACATAACCCTTGCCGCCCATCAAAACCTTGATTTTATCAGATGCGGAGAATGCCCAACCATGGGTTGCGTCGTGCCATTTTCCGTTGCCTTCTACGACGAAAGCCTCATGGTCGTCGGCGCAGAAACCTTGCTTCTGAAGGTCGAAGTCGTAGCGAGCTGTTGGGTTGGCTGTCTCAATCTCGGTAACAAGAGCATATAGTGAAGTGTTGCCTGTGATGACAGATGAGGTTGTGAACTTGATGTCGTCCTTCTTCAGAGAAGAACTCCAGCCACGGAACTTCTTGCCATCGGCTACGCTAACCTTGGCATCCACGCCATCTGCAAACTTCTCGATTTGTGCATCCTGCTCTACGGTTTGTGTGCCGAGAATGGTCTTACCGTCTATATTATAATAGGTGAGGGTGAAATCTGGTTTGTAACCGATGGTCAACTCATAAGTTGTCTCATCGCCATTAGCCTCTACCACGATGCTGGCAACAGTCTTCTGAGCTGCGCCTTCGCCAGTGGTAGTATAGGTGGTGCTCTTGATGGTTCCGTTGTCAGCTACGAGGTCAGTAAGCGGATTGCTCTCAGAGATGAGCGCCTGCTTCTTGGTGATGAGGATGCTGGCAATCTGCTTGCCTGTGGCATCTTCTGCGAAGATGTCGGCTGCTTGGTACTGGGTTCCGTTGAGGCTGAAGCTACCGAGCATCGGAGTCTTGCTCATATCTACGTTGCCGTAGATGGCGAGGTCGGTAACGTAAGCGTTCTGACCGAGGTTGAAGTTTTCGAACTTCAGTTGGCAATTGGTTCGATTGATGTCGATGGTCAAATCTTCGCCCGATGCTGTGCCGATGGTTGCGTTGTGAAGTACAATCCAGTCGGCATCGCCATCGCCCTTGGCTGAAATCTTGATACCACGGTTGCCGCCAGTTGCCGCTTGGTGGAGCGTAATCTTGGTGATGCTAGCCAGTGGTGAGGTTACGGCACTAGGCTCTGCGGTCTTGTATTCGCCAGGGTACTTAGCGGTCTCCATGAAGCCGGTACGGTCAGCAAACTTGCTGTTACTTCCCTTTGGGTAGACGCCAACGCCATTCAGGGTAAATGTAAAGCTTTCCTTGCTGTAAAGGGTTTTCAAGTTTACAATCTCATTGGTGGCTGTTTTGTGATTTATTTCAGCCCAATTGGTGAAATTAGTAGAGTAGAGTGCCTTCTCTTGGATGGCACTCACCTGTACTACCTTGACGTTGTAGAGGTAGCAGACACCTGTTGCGACAACTTCCACGTAGCCCTTAGCCACTTCGGCGGTTGTTGCCTTATGGTCGGTAGCGTCAGCTGTGGCAGTTACGCCTCCGATGGTGTAGTTGTGGTAGTTAGGGTAACTGGTTACAGTAACGATGTCCTTAGCTGACTTGACTGGTACCTGTAGGATGGTGCCTTGGTTAAACTGTGCATCGCTTTGTCTTCCCTTCAACTTGCCGTTGGTTGCGTCTACATGCAACATGATGCCATCGACAGTGGAGGCGATGTCGCCCATCTTGCCTTGGAAGTTGGTTGCGTCGTTGATGCCTTCTGGCACATTGTGTTGGAAGTCCCAAAGAGCAGTCACGTCTTGTGCTTTGGCAACGAATGCAAAGACAAGCAGCAGACTTAATAGTCCGAATCTTAGTAGATTTCTTCTCATTTGTTTGTTATTTTTAGGTTTATTTTTGAGTTTTATTCTTTGTCTTATTATAAAATAGGTGTAGTTTGGTCTGCTTTTGTTTCAAGTAGAATTACGTGGCAAAAGTACAATAAATAATTGGAAAGTGGAGTAAGGAATATGTGATAAGTGTACGTAATCGTTTGCGTGAGATTTTAAGTTCATAATGGTTCAATGTATGGGAGAAAGTGTTACCTTTGCAACAGAATCTACTAAAGTTTAGGAATACAAACTTAATACTTAGTATAAACTTAAAACAAAATAAATATAAACTTAAAACAAACGATTATGAAGAGATTCTTTACTCTTATTGCAGCTGTCGCTATGGCAGCAAGTGTTAACGCTCAAGGTACTTATGTTGTAAAAGAAGGTGACAAGTACACTGTTAGATTTGAAATCAAATCGGTAGACAACATAAAAGCTTACTACATGGAAAATGAAGGAGCCACATTTAAAGATGGTAAAAAACAAGCAAATTGGGCTGATGCCGATTTTGAAGCTTACGTATCAAGTAGTACTAATGGTTCGAAATTTACAGAAGGTGAAGAGCCAACAGGAGCTTATCTGAAGTTTGAACCAATAAAAACTGGTACTGTTGAAGTTGGAATTCAGATTGATAAAAATAAGGGTTTGTGTTTAGTGGGGTCTGATTTGAAGAAGAGTATGGACTATACTTACAACCTTCCAGCAGCAAAGGATGGTGAATCGCAAACTTTGACTACAACGGAAGATGGTAAGCAAGTTGTGGCTTCTAAAGCTAATGGTACGGTGACTTTCAAAGTTGAAGGAGGAAAAAAATATTATTTGATGGCTCTAGGTTCAAAAATTGGCTTCTTTGGATTCAAGTATACTGTAGGTGGAACCACAGGTATTTCAACCGTTGCCACTACCTCTTCTGCCAAGTCATCCGCTACTTACAACCTCGCTGGTCAGCAAGTATCTGACTCTTACAAGGGTCTTGTTGTCAAGAATGGCAAGAAGTATATGAAATAATAGATAGTTCTTCGTGAGAAGAGTAGAAAAATAAACATATAGGTTTTTATAAAGGAATTATAGTTAGTTTCCCCTGTCGGCAAAGGCTGGCAGGGGATTTTTTATTGACAAAAAATAGCAAAAATAGAATGGGTCGGGGAGAAGCGTCAGAACAGAAATGACCTTCTCTCGACCCACTTTTATTTTTTCCTCCCGAGGAAAAAATTCAAACTACGGCATGTTTTGATTTTTACCTCGGGAGGGAGTCGTAAATTCCTCGTTACGCCTTTTCTTGTGAAATGTGATATTATTTTGATAATTATTTGTCTTTTGGCTCTACATCCCAGTCTGCGATTGTACCAGTCACAGATGAGAAACTTGCACCGATTTTAAAGAGTTGTCGTTTGTCTGTTGCATACGGCAAAGCATACTGCTTGTCTTCTATCTGCTGGAGTGCTTCTTGGGCTGTTCCATCCAGTTTAAATTCAAAGATATAAATGTATAGGTCGGTTTCAAATACGCAGTCGGCTCTTCCTTGGCTGTTCTGTTTCTCTGTATAGAGTATGAAAGAGCTGGTTAAACGGAGCAGTAGATAGAAAGTATAGTGGAAGTATCTTTCTTTCTCACGTTCATTTTCTTTTCTTCGCATTTCGTATGGTATGCTGGAGAGAAAGGAGGTGAGTTGCTGATGAAAGTCTTCCAGGCGACCATCCTCTAATGCTTCGGCTGCAGAGATAACCCAACTGTCAACGTTCTTTTTCGGCTTGAGGTAATTTGCTGCCACTAGTGATATGAATCCGCTCTTAACTTCATCGTTAGGAAAATCAAGTAAGAATGTATTCATGCTTCTCTTATAATCCTTAATAGTGAGATAGCCACTCTGATATATCATTGGCAAGGGTTGCTCTACGTCTGCCTTGTAATCTACAAATTGTTTGGGTAGATAATATCTACCAGTCAGCTCATTTAGATTTTCGTTGAAATGACTGAGCAGACGAATTAGATAGGTCGGAGTTCCTGTGCGAAACCAATAGTCTTGCAAGTCCTTGTCTTGAAGAGAATTGAGAAGACTGAATGGGTTGACAACTCCTTTCAGACGTTTGCTGAAATGATAACCATCATAATGCTTCTTTAGCTTTTCTTTCATTTCATCTGGAGTACAATCGTATTCGACAGCCATCTTTGCAATTTCTTTTTTGAAATATCCGTTCATTTCTTCCTCTGTGATACCGCAGAGGGTGTCGTAATGTTCTGTCATACTGATGTCTTTTGGCTGGTTAAAGCCACTGAACACGCTGACTTGCGAAAACTTGGTTACACCTGTGAGCAGCACAAATTGTAATGCCTCATCTACATGCTTAAAGGTGGAATAGAAAGCTTTCAGTATGTTTCTGTTTCTTTCTTCGAGAGTGATAGTTATACCTTGATACTGCAGGGTGTAACCTGTATCCATGACATCTAGTAAAGGCTTGTCGTATTCATCGATTAGTACAACGGCTTGCTTACCTGTTTGAGCGTAAGCTGCTTTGATGATTTTGGAAAAACGCAATCCTAAGTCTGGTGCTTGCTCTGTAATACCGTATTGTTTTTCCCAATCTGTGAGATATTCATCAATGGTACTTTCTAGCTTACCTATAGTTGTAAAGTCTGTTGGGTTAAAATCAATATGGAATATTGGATATTGATTCCATTCGGTTTCTAATTTTTCAATAGCAAGACCTTCGAAAAGTTCTTTCTTACCTTGGAAATAGCATTCAAGTGTAGATACAAGAAGACTCTTTCCAAATCGTCGTGGGCGACTTAGAAAATAAATAGAGCCTTCATGGGTTAAGTCATATATCAAATTTGTTTTGTCGATATATATATAACCATCTTCTCGAATTTTCTCGAAAGACTGTATGCCTATAGGAAATTTCATAATATCTGTTCTGTTTGAAAGTTTGGGCAAAGTTACTATTTATTTCTTGAATATCCAAATAATTCAGAAAGATATTTTTTTAGTAATGGATGTTGCTACTGTGGTTACTAAAAATCCCTGCTTCTGTCGATAGTGATGGAAGCAGGGAATGATAGTCTTATCTTTGCTATTGTGACGATAGTCTCAGAAGAGACTTCTCGTTTTGCTTACTTTTGGATGTACTTCTTGCCAGCCTTAACAACTACGCCCTTGTAAGAAGCTGATACCTTCTGGCCTGCGAGGTTGTAAACTGGAGCGTTTGCAGATGCAACGTCGGTTGTGATACCATTGATGCCAGTAGTTTCTGCAATAGACTTTGTTGGAAGTATTTCTTGTGTGCCTTTAAATATTGCACCAAACAAGCCTACAACTGTGTACTTATCACCATCGGTCAAATCGGCAACACCACCAATTTTGCCAAACTTATCGTAAAGCATAATCTTATTTTCATTGTCATTGGCATAGTAGTTATACTTCCCTGTTGTGTACTCTTCCTTACTAAAAGTAAAGTCCTTGATGATAACCAAGTCATTCATATATTTGTTGGCAAGAATGTCTGCTACTGTCGCTGCAATAGGAGTTGCAGCTTCTGTGCTTTCTGCGATGTTGAGACTTTCGTCATCTGTTCCAGCATTAGCCTTGAGGTAAGGAACACCATAAGTATAATCCAAATCTACCTTGACAGTACCATTGATAACGCTATTAACAGGCATGTCGAAACCGAGAGTCCTCAACTCGATAGCAGATTCACCTTCACGAACGTATGTGTTAACAGTACCATTATAGTTGTTTACATACAAAACCTTAGCATTTGTAAACTTGAGGTTCAAGTTGGTTGTTGCTTCCATATAGTTGGCAAGCAAATCCTTGATACTTGCAACGTCTGTATAAGTTGTTGCAGGAGGTGTAGGGGTATCACCACCGTTGCCTATGGTTACAGTGATGCTCTTGATTTGAGTATTACCTGCGATTGTAATAACTACTTTGTTGGCACTTCCTGTCCAAGTATCCTTGGTAAGTGTTCCTGCATCAGCTGTATTGCCTGAATTCCATTTTCCATTTTCACAAGAGATTTTACTGATGCTTTTTCCTTCAGGAGCTTCTATGGTAAGGGTTCCAGAATACAAACGTAGACGTGGGGAACTTGTCCAAATTCGGTTTTCGTTAGATCCAGATGATTTTGGAGATACAGTGATAGTTATTCCTTCAAGGTTACAAGTTGTTGATTCTGTAAAGTCTCCATCAGTAGAGCCTTTACTGTCAGAGACACCTTTTAACGTAGGAAACAAAGTCTTGTAGTCGTTGTCAAAGTCAAACTTTGTCTGTCCGAAGCTAACATTGGCAATTAATGCCAACAACAAGATGAATGAATAGCGTAAAATTTTGTTCATAAACATACGGTTTAATGATTAGTAAATGTGAATTAACTCTTGTGCTATTTGCTAACACTCGTTACGTCTCTAATGGTTGTAAATTACATGTGATACTCGAACATAAGTCTTGTGTCGCTCCTAACACACCGCAAAGATAGTAAAATTAATGATAAGTCTTGTCAAATTTTGTATTAAATTTCAATGAAGATACGAAAAAAGGCGAAAAAGAACCCTTTTCAGTCCTTTTTCGCCCTCTTTATTTCGTTTTTGTTTTTCTTTTGTAATCGAGCATTGTTTTTTACTCTGCCTTCAGTCCTTGCTGCTCCATTTCCAAACTTGCCCAGATGAATGGACCGACACCCTTGGCATCGTTGTCACGGATAGGCTCGCTCATGTAATATTCGAAACTGCCGTCGCGCTTGTAGTTGGGCTTCTTGACGTATGGACCGTCGCCGGGACCCAAACCACTGACACTGCAGCATTTCGTGAGACTGATGGTCTTATCGGGATTTACCTGGATGAATTGCTTCAAGATACCTTGGTATGCCTTCACGCCAGCATCACGATATTCTTCCGAGAGGTAGCCCTTTCGATAGCCCTTCAAAAGAACGTATGCAAACATACTGGATGCAGTGCTCTCGAGATAGTTGCGAGGATCCTTCACGTCCATCACGTCATACCAAACACCTGTCTTCTTGTCTTGGTATTTCACGATGCTCTTCATCGCCTTGTTGAGCAACTCTATCACTTCGCCACGACGTGCATAGTCCTCCGGCATGGCATCCAGACACTCGGTCATCGCCATCACATACCATCCCAAGGCTCTCGCCCAAGTGTGCTGGCTCTGTCCGTTTTCCTTGTTGGCCCAGAACTGCTGGTGAGTTTCATCCCAAGCATGCTTCCAAAGTTGTGTCTTCTCGTCGTAGGTGCGTTTGTCGGTCTTGATCATTTGGTCGACCGCATCGTCGAGATATTTCTTCGCCTTTTTCGGCTTCATGGTCTCTACGGCGTACTGGCAGTAGAACGGCAATCCCATGAAGATGCCGTCGAGCCAAACTTGGTTGGCGTAGATGGCCTTGTGCCAATACACACCTTCCTGGGTGCGAGGTTGATGCTGCAACTGCTTGAAGAGCGTCTTCAGGGCAAGATCTGTGCTCTTGCTTGGGAAGAGGTCGTGCATACGGAGGATGAACTTTGCCGTGCGCACATTGTCGAGGTTGAAATCCTCATATTTATACCCCGTGATGTTGCCTTTCTCGTCGATCATCTTGGCAGGATATTCCTTCAGATAGTTGATGATGGCCTCGTTGTCGGTGGAAGTGTTGCCAGCTGCCTTCTGTGCGAGGTAGGTGTCGAGCATACCTTCCATCTCGATGCCCATCACATAGCTCCATTTTGGCTTCTTGCTGAAGTCCAATAGGTAAGAGTGAGGAACTCTGCTCATCTCGCTGTGGGTAAGCCATTGACTATAGGTGCTGTAGGGGCGGTCAGCCTTGTTGAGTACAAGCGAACCATTTACCATCAGATTCTCGAATCTTACGTCGCGAGTCTTGCCTGTGATTTTGACGGGGTCTTTCTGTACACCATCAAACTTACAGTCCTTGACCGTAATATCCGTGACGTTCTCCACTTGGTCTCGCCCGATGATCAGTACACCGTAGTTGCTCTTTTGGCAGGTGACGTTTGCAACATACACCTGGCTGACACTAGGTTCAAAGCCACGGTAGCAAACCTCTTTAGGCTCATAGTCGAGGTTGATTTTGACGACAGCCTCCTTGCATTGACCTACGGTGATGTTGCGCATGTTGATGTTCTTGATGACACCACCACGGCAGTTGTTGGTCTTGATTCGGAGAATGCGGTCGAGGTTCGGGGAGTCCATCTTGCAGTTCTCTGCGTAGACATTTTCGCAGCCGCCCGAAATCTCGCTTCCGATGACAACACCACCATGGCCGTCTTGCATCTCACAGTTGCGAATGATGATGTTGCGGGACGGTTGGTTCCAGAGGCGACCGTCGTTGTTACGACCGCTCTTGATGGCGATACAGTCGTCGCCGGTGTGGAAGATGCAGTTCTGGATGAGCACGTTTTCGCAAGCCTCTGGGTCGCAACCATCTCCGTTAGGACCTTCGTTCCAGATTGTAACTCCGTCCACGGTGATGTCCTTCGAGAGAAGTGGGTGTATGACCCAGAAAGGGGAGTTGAGCATCTTGACCCCTTGGATGAGGATGCGCTCGCATCTCACGAAGTTGACGAGCTGAGGACGCAGGCCTTGTCCTTTTCCGAATTTTCTCTCGTCGAAAGGCACCCCGTCCTCGGCTTGTTTCTGAAGTTTGGCACGTGAACCCAACTTTTGGCTCTCCTTGGTCACGCCCTCTTGGTAACCGAATCGGGTGGCACCGCACATCTTCCACCAAGTGTCATTGTTTCCGCCGCCATCGATGGTACCTTTACCGGTGATGGCCATGTCGGTAGCCTTGTAGGCGTAGATGCAAGGGGAATAATTCCAACATGCCAAGCCTTCCCATGCTGTGCGAACGAGTGGGTAGAGGCTGGTGTCGAAAGCAAAGGCAAGGGTTGCGCCTTCTTCCAACACGAGGTTGACATGGCTTTTCATCTCGATGGCTCCCGTCTTCCATGTGCCCTTCGGGACGATGACCTGCCCGCCGCCTTTTTGGGAAACCAGAGAGATGAGGCGGTTGATGGCTTTCTGGTTTTGGGCTGCCGAGGCGTTGAGCTTGGCACCAAACTTGGTGATGACAAACTGGCGCTCATGGAGTTGTGGCTTTTGGATGCTTTTTTCGATTTGCCGATACTCCTGTTCGTTCCAACCCGAGGCAAAAGCTAGGGTAGGGAGAAGCAGAAGCGCCAACAATAAAGTTTTTAAGTGTTTCATTTGTTTGTTTTTATGATTGTTACTATTGATAGCTTTGGGTTTGGATAGATGTTGCAAAGATACAACATTTCTTTGACAATGGCAACGCACACAATGTTAAAAAAGTAATTTAGCGTTAAAAAAGTTTGGAAGTCCCGCTAAAAGAGCGTATATTTGCACCGTAATTGTTTGAGTAATTTTGCAAACAGTTATTATTTTCGGTTGGTCATGTCCTGTGACCAACCTTTTTTGTGTCGTCAGTCAACGAGTGTTTTGCGAAAATATTGCCTAGCTCTTACTTTTTTGTGTTAAAATTTTGGTTGTTTGACGGAAAAACATTACTTTTGCAAACGGTAATCAACATTATTCACGCAAATTGCAAAAAAATATAGCCTATTGATTAGACATTTACTTAATTAAAAAGAGATTAAGAAAATGAGAAATCTACAAGAAATGACCGACGAAGAGTTGGCTTTGTTGTATATCGAGGGTAACAATCGTGCCTTCGACGAGTTGCTTTCGCGCAATGAAGTCAAGCTGTTCTCTTACATCATGTTTATGGTGCATGACGAAGATGTTGCCAATGATATCTTCCAGGAGACCTTTGTCAAGGTCATCAGCAAGTTGCAGAATCGCCAGTATGTGGCCAATGGAAAATTCTGCGCCTGGTGCATGCGCATTGCCCATAATGTGATGATGGATCAGTACAGGGGTGGACGTACCAAGAACATCGTGGAGGCCAACGAGAACAACGACCTCTCCAATATCGGCGGCTGTGACGGGTTGCAACTGGGAAATGTCGAGGATACGATTGTTTACAACCAAGTACTTTCCGATGTCAAAAAGATGATGGACCAACTTCCCCCTCTTCAAAGAGAGGTGGTCTATATGCGTTATTACCAGCAAATTTCATTCAAGGAAATTGCTGAGGCTACGGGTGTCAGCATCAATACGGCGCTTGGGCGTATGCGCTATGCCTTGCTCAATCTTCGTCGTATGGCAAGGAAGCACCATGTCAGCCTAGATTTTTGCTAAACCTGGCTGACATCGGTCTGTTGTGGATTGTCGCTAGTGCAGTTCAGTCAAAGCGTGGATGGTGGAAATTGGGTCTGTGCTCTTGAATACATAACTGCCGCTCACCAATACGTTGACTCCCGCCTTGACCAGTCGAGGTGCCGTCTCGGCTTGTACGCCACCGTCTACCTGAATGAGCGCATGCGATCCGCTCTCTTGGATGAGTCGGCGAAGTCTTCCTACCTTCTTGATCGTATTTTCAATGAATTTTTGTCCGCCAAATCCTGGGTTTACGCTCATGAGCAAAACCATGTCTACGTCTCCGATGATGTCTTCGAGGACACCGACGGGGGTGGAAGGGTTGAGGGTGACGCCAGCTTTCATGCCGGCCGCATGAATTTGCTGGATGGTGCGGTGCAAGTGGAGGCAAGCCTCGTAGTGTACGTTCATCATCATGGCACCCAATTTGGCTGTCTGCTCGATGTAATGTTCTGGGTGCTCGATCATGAAATGTACGTCGAGGGCTTTGGTGCAAACTTTGCTCACGGCTTCGATTACCGGAAATCCAAATGATATGTTCGGTACGAATACACCATCCATCACGTCTAGGTGAAGCCATTCGGCATCACTCTTATTGATCATTTCTATCTCGCATCTCAAATCCAGGAAGTTGGCAGAGAGTAGTGAAGGAGATACAATTGTCTTCATTTTCTTAATTCTTTGTTCCTAGTTAAGACAGAACACCTCGTATTTACCGTTCATCTTGATGGCTCTATAGGTGTAGGCTATCTGCTTGATGATTTGGATCGTCCTTTCGGATGGTCTTAATTCTTCAGAAGTAAAAAGATGCTTCATAGGCGTTGCTGCTAATGTTAATAATCTCGTTGTTTTTAATTACTATTATAACGAAAGGTTTTCTCATTTATTTTATTCTCTCCAAAAAAATATGACTCCCTTATATATAATAAGGTGTAGGTGGTGTGGAACGCTTGATTTTATACGAAAAAGCTAGTATTAATTACTAATTTCTATTAAATTTTAAAATTTCTCACCAAAAAGTTTGTAGTTTGCAAGAAAAAGTGTACTTTTGCAATCGAATGATAAAGTTTCGAGTGGATGGCATCCATTCACAATGAGACAAATAATAATAATTGATAATAAAATATTTAGAATATGATGACATTCGTATCTTCTACAGCATGGTGGTGGCGTATCTCAAGATCTAAAAAGTCGTGAGTCGATAAGCCGTGTTTGGATATGAAAGTCCATAAAAATATCAAAGGCCTGCCGTTCTTACGACAGGCCTTTTTTCATAAATTTCATTCGATAGAAATAAATCATAAAAATATAGGAGATTAAGATTATGGAAATGAAAGACATTTTGAACAGAATGTTGAACCACGAGGAACTTTCTCGTGAGGAGACCAAGGACATCATCGTGGGCATTACCCAAAGTAAGTTCCCTGAGGAGCAGATCACGGCTTTGCTCACCGGTCTGCAGATGCGTGGTGTCACCGTCGACGAATTGCTTGGTTTCCGTGATGGCATTCTTGCCACGGGCGTTCCTGCCATCCTGGATTGCGACCGTTACATTGATGTCGTGGGTACGGGCGGTGACCGCAAGAACACGTTCAATATTTCTACCACGTCTTGTTTCGTCATCGCCGGTGCGGGCTATAAGGTCGCCAAGCATGGCAATTATGCGGCTACTTCTGTGAGTGGTGCTTCGAATGTCATCAAGAACCATGGGGTTCAGTTTACGGATGATATAGACAAGTTGAACCGTAGCATCAATGAGGCTGGCATCGTTTATCTCCATGCACAGTTGTTTGCCAAGGCCATGAAGTTTGTTGGTCCTATCCGCAAGGCCTTGCAGTTCCCAACCGTTTTCAATCTCCTTGGTCCGTTGGTCAATCCTAGCCAGCCTAAATGCCAATTGCTTGGCGTAGCCAACCTCGACCAGATGCGTCTCTACAATCAGGTGTATCAGAAAATTGGTATCGATTATGGTATCGTAAACAGCATCGATGGCTATGATGAGATTTCCTTGACCAGTGATTTTAAGGTGACCACCAACAACTACGAGAAGATTTTCAAGCCACAAGACCTGGGCTTCGAACTTGCCAAGCCAGAAGAGGTGAGAGGCGGAGCTACCGAGGAAGAGGCAAAGGACATCTTCGATGCCGTATTGGAGAACAGAGCCTTGCCTGCCCAGAAGAATATCGTGCTCGCCAATGCTGCCTTCGGTATCCAAGTGATGGAGAAGGGACAGAAGAGTATCGAGGAATGTGTGGAGATAGCGCGTGAGAGCATCGACTCGGGCAAGGCGCTCACCACATTCAAGAAATTCGTGGAACTCAATAGTTAAGTGAAGAGTGGAAAAATGGATATACTGGAAGAAATTGTCGCTCACAAGCGAATCGAGATAGACCAGCGCAAACGCTTCATTTCTCCTCGTCAGATGATAACTCTCACCGAGGAGAAAATGAAGAAGGACGGCGGAAAGGTGGCGGGAGGCAGTATGAGTGAGGCCTTGATGACTTCCTCGACAGGTATCATCGCCGAGTTTAAACGTAAGTCTCCTTCTAAGGGTTGGATCAAGCAGGAAGGCAAGGCTAGCATCATCCCGCTGAGCTATCAGCAGAATGGAGCCTCGGCATTGAGCATCCTTACTGACATCGACTACTTCGGGGGGTACGATGAGTACATTCAGGAGGCTCGTCACGTAGGTGTCTCTATACCTATTTTATATAAGAACTTCGTCATCGAGGAATACCAACTCTTGCAAGCTCGCTATTGTGGGGCTTCGGCTGTGCTCTTGATAGCTGCTTGTTTGTCGAAGGAGGAATGCAAACGATTGCTCGACATGGCTCATCAATTAGGATTGGAAGTGCTCTTGGAAATGCACAATGACCGGGACTTTGAATATGCAGAGTTGGAGCCTGATATGTATGGAATCAATAACCGCAACCTCGGAACCTTTGTAACGGATGTGGAGAACAGTTTCCGACTTGCCGAGCAATTGCCAAAGGAGGTTTGCCGAGTGAGCGAGAGTGGAATATCTAATCCCGATACGGTGAAGCAACTCAGAGAAGCTGGTTTCCGAGGTTTCCTCATGGGTGAGCAGTTTATGAAGCAAGCTGACCCTGGCAAGGCGCTCGCCGAGTTCCTAAGTTCTCTTTAGAAAAAAGTACAGGGCGTATGTCCAATTCAACATTCAACACTTAACACTTAACATTCAAATGATCGTCAAGGTATGTGGTATGCGCGATGCCGATAATATTCGCGAGGTAGCTGCGCTGGGCGTAGATATGCTGGGATTCATCTTCTATCCGAAGTCGCCACGCTATGTCCAAATGATAAGCAGTCATGCGGGTATCATACCCGACTATTCTGAGGAACGTCTGAGAGAGGCTTCTCAGAAAGAGGAAAGAGTGAAGGTAAAACGTCCTTTTAGGGTAGGGGTCTTTGTGGATGACATGCCACAAAACATAGTGACTCGTGTCTACAACTATGATTTGGACTATATCCAACTTCATGGCAACGAGCCTCGTGAGACTTGTGAGAATCTTCGGGCTACTCTTGATCCTGACATCAAGAAAGGCATCCAAATCATCAAGGCAATTAGTGTCTCCACAGCAGATGACATCTTAAAATATAAGGAGTATGTAGGCGCTGTTGACCTCTTTCTCTTCGACACCAAGTGCAAAACGATCGGTGGAAGTGGTGAGCAGTTTGATTGGCAGGTCTTGGATGCTTACGATGGTGAGGTTCCTTTCCTCTTGAGTGGAGGCATCGGACCAGACGACGTAGAGCGAGTGAAAGCCTTCCATCATCCGAAATGTGTCGGCATAGACTTGAATTCAAAGTTTGAGATAGAGCCAGCCTTGAAAGATGTGGAGAAACTTAGAAAGTTCTTGGAAAAGGTAAAAAAGTAAACGGTAAAAAGTAAAAGTTAGATAAAATGAATAAGATAAATGCATTATTTGCAAATAATAAGGATCGCAAGCTGTTGAGCTTGTACTTTTGCGCTGGTTGCCCTACTTTGGAAGGCACAGGCGATGTTATCAAGGCTATGGAGCGTAAGGGCATCGACATGATAGAGGTCGGTATTCCTTTCAGCGACCCATTGGCTGATGGTCCCGTCATCCAGTCGGCAGGTACCGTAGCTCTCAAGAATGGCATGACCGTGAAGAAACTCTTCGCCCAGCTCAAGGCTATCAAGGGCGAGGTGAACATACCATTGGTATTGATGGGGTATCTCAACCCAATCATGCACTACGGCATCGAGGCTTTCTTTCAAAGTTGTGTGGAGAGCGGAGTGAGTGGCACCATCATCCCAGACCTACCTTTCGATGATTATCTCAAGGTGGTGAAGCCTATCGCTGATAAGTATGACGTGCGTGTCATCATGATGATTACGCCAGAAACCAGTGAGGAGCGCATCCGTTTTATCGATGAGCATACCGATGGCTTCATCTATATGGTTAGTTCGGCAAGCATCACGGGTGCTCAGAGCAACTTCGGCGATGCCAAGTTGGCTTACTTCAATCATATCAACGGCATGAACCTCCGTAATCCTCGCATGATAGGTTTCGGTATCAGCAACAAGCAGACGCTTACCAGTGCCCAGGACAATGCTGCGGGTGCCATCATCGGAAGTAAGTTTGTGACACTGCTCAATGAGACTGGTGACCCAGACAAGGCTCTGGATGCACTCTTCGAGGCTCTCAAAAAGTAATTCACCATTCAACACTTAACATTTAACATTAAAATAATAGACGATGTATCAAGTAGACGATAAAGGATTTTTCGGAAAGTTTGGTGGCGCTTACGTGCCAGAGATATTATATAAGTGTGTGACAGAACTCCAGCAGGCTTACAAGCCTATCATCGAGAGCGAGGAGTTCAAGAAGGAGTATCATGCCCTGTTGAAGGATTATGTGGGTCGCCCTTCACCTCTTTATTATGCCAAGCGCATGAGCGAGAAGTATGGTTGCCAGTTGTATCTGAAGCGCGAGGACCTCAATCATACGGGTGCTCACAAAATCAACAATACCATCGGTCAGATTCTGATGGCGAAGAAGATGGGCAAGACTCGTATCATCGCCGAGACGGGTGCGGGTCAGCATGGAGTTGCCACCGCTACCGTTTGTGCATTGATGAACATGAAGTGCGAAATCTTCATGGGTGCCACCGATGTGGAGCGCCAGCACACCAATGTGGAGCGCATGAAGATGTTGGGTGCCAAGGTGAATCCTGTTCGCACCGGCAACATGACTTTGAGCGATGCTTGCTCCGAGGCTATCCGTGACTGGTGCTGCCATCCACAAGATACCTTCTATATCGTAGGCTCTACCATGGGACCTCATCCATATCCTGACATCGTGGCTAAGATGCAGAGCGTCATCTCTGAGGAAATCAAGTGGCAGTTGGAGGAGAAGATAGGGCGTGACTATCCTGATTATCTCGTAGCCTGTGTGGGTGGAGGAAGTAATGCCGCTGGCACCATCTACCATTATATCGACGACGACCGAGTGCAGATTTACCTCGCAGAGGCTGCTGGTCATGGCATAGACACCGACTATACCGCCGCTACCATGCACTGCGGAACAGAAGGCATCATCCATGGAGCACGTACCCTCGTGATGCAGACAGACGATGGTCAAATCAAGGAAGCCTTTACCATTAGTGCCGGATTGGATTACCCTGGTATCGGTCCTATGCACGCCGACCTTGCTACTAGAGGTAGAAGTCATGTGCTCGCCATCAAGGACGATGAGGCTATCTATGCAGGTTATGAGTTGACCCGTATGGAGGGTATCATCCCAGCCATCGAGAGTGCGCATGCTGTGGCAGCCTTGAAGAAGATGAAGTTCAAGAAGGATGATGTCGTCGTGCTCACTGTCTCTGGTCGCGGTGATAAGGACGTGGAGACTTATCTCAAGAACAAGGCAATGGCAAAGGAGTATGGAAACTTCTAAATTTGGATAATATGGCAAAATATAATTATAAGACAGTGACTCGCAAGATTCTCGCCGACCTTTATACGCCGGTGGGAGTCTACATGCGATTGAGAGATATTTATCCCCAGTCTGCTCTGATGGAGAGCTCTGACTATCATGGCTCGGAGAACTCTCGCTCTTTCATCGGTGTGCATCCAATGGCTAGCATCGCTGTGGGACATGGAGTGGTGACGGCTTCTTATCCTGATGGAAGTGTCGAGAAGCAGGAGCTCCCTGCTTTCGGCGAGGGAAAGGGCGAGGATTGCAAACTCGCCATTTCGAAGGCAATCAATGATTTCATCCAGTCGTTCCATGTGGAAGGCGAGGGCAAGGACTTCTGTGGACTCTATGGCTTCACGACCTTCAATGCCGTTCGCTATTTCGAGAACATTCCGGTCAAGGATACAACCATGGAGAAAAACGATGCCCCTGATATATATTATATAATGTATAAGGACATCATCGTGTTCGATCACTTCAACAATACCATGGAACTCATCGCTCTTAACGAGATTTTTGAAGAGGATGGAACTACCAAGAATACTGCATCAGAAAGAGAGGCAAGTGGTTCCGGCCAGAAGTCTGCGGGCGAGATAGAACTGGACGAACTCTTGAAAGCAGTGAACAAGGCGAACGTGAAACCATACGATTTCCATCCAATAGGGGAGACCTACTCTACCTTGACCGATGATGAGCACAAGGCGAACATCCGTCGTTGCATCCAGCACTGCTTGCGTGGCGACGTGTTCCAAATCGTGGTGAGCCGTCGTTTCATTCAGAAGTACGAGGGGGATGACTTCAAACTCTATCGTGCCCTTCGCAGCATCAATCCATCTCCTTACCTCTTCTACTTCGACTTTGGAGGATTTCGCATCTTCGGTTCTTCGCCAGAGACTCACAACCGTATTGTGGGCGACAAGGCTTTCATCGATCCTATCGCCGGCACCACCAAGCGTACTGGCGACATGGAACAAGATCGCAAGGCTGCCGAGTTCCTTCGCAATGACCCGAAGGAGAATGCCGAGCACGTGATGTTGGTAGACTTGGCTCGCAACGACTTGAGCCGCAACTGTCATGGCGTGAAGGTGGACTTCTATAAGGACATGCAGTTCTATAGCCACGTGATTCACTTGGTGAGCCGTGTGAGTGGAACGCTCGACAAGAATGCCGACCACATCAAGGAGTTTATCGATACCTTCCCAGCCGGTACGTTGAGCGGTGCGCCAAAGGTTCGTGCCATGCAGATTATCTCAGAGCTGGAGCCTCACAATCGTGGAGCCTATGGTGGCTGCATCGGTTTCATCGGATTGAACGGCGACCTCAACCAAGCTATCGTCATCCGTACCTTCATCAGCCGCAATGGTGAACTGTGGTTCCAGGCAGGAAGCGGAGTCGTGGCAAAGAGCAACGACCAGTATGAGTTGGAAGAATGCAACAACAAGTTGGGTGCCTTGACCAAGGCGATACATATCGCCGAACAACTGTGAGTTAAGTGATGAGTGAAGAATCCCACATTCCACACTCTACATTCAACATTTAATATTTAATGAAATGAAGATAGTAATAGTAGATAATTACGATTCCTTTACATACAATCTTGCCCATTTGGTAAAAGAATTGGGAGCGGAAGTGACGGTTTATCGCAACGATCAGTTCCAGTTGAAGGAATTGGATAGATTTGATAAGATTATTCTGAGCCCAGGTCCTGGCATTCCTTCCGAGGCAGGACTTCTGTTGGATGTCATCAAGAATTATGCTGGCAGAAAGCCTATGTTGGGTGTATGCTTGGGACATCAGGCGATCGGAGAGGTGTTTGGTGCCAAGCTCACCAATCTTTCCGAGGTGTATCACGGAGTGGCTACGCCTTGCACCCAGTTTGGCAATGACCCTATCTTTGCTGGCTTGCCTAAGCGCATCGAGATAGGTCGCTATCACTCGTGGGTGGTTGATAGGGCAGGCTTTCCAGACAGTCTGGATGTGACGGCAGTCAGTGATGATGGTTGCATCATGGGATTGCGTCACAAGCATTATGATATTCATGGCATCCAGTTCCATCCTGAGAGTGTACTTACTCCAGAAGGCAAGACCATCGTCAAGAACTGGCTCTTCGGAGACAATGCACCAAGAGAATAACATTCATAGGTTCATATATATGTAAAAAGGGAAGCACAGGTTTCGTCCTGGCTTCCCTTTTCTTGTGCTCAAAATGTGGAGCTTACTTTACAAGTTCTTTTGCTCAATGTCCTTGAAGTAGCGATAGGTGCTGACCTTCAATTCATCGGTAGCTGCATCGTCGCAAACGATGATGCCATGACGGTGAGTTTGCAAGGCGCTGATGGTCCAAGCCTGTGTCACCGGTCCCTCGATGGCAGCTTGCAAAGCACGAGCCTTGTTGTGACCATTGCATAGAATCATGACCTCGCGGGCAGCCATCACAGTACCCACGCCCACGGTCAAGGCTAGCTTAGGGACAGCGTTCGGATCATTGCCGAAGAAACGGGAGTTGGCGATGCGAGTGTCTGTCGTCAAGGTCTTCACACGGGTACGAGAATCAAGTGAGGAGAATGGTTCGTTGAAGGCAATATGGCCGTCTGGACCTATTCCACCGATGAAGAGGTCGATGCCACCAGCCTCGGCAATCATCTGTTCGTAATGTTGGCACTCTTCCTCCAGGTTCTTGGCGTTGCCATTGAGAATATGGATGTTCTCCTTCGGACAGTCGATATGGTCGAAGAGATTGTGTGCCATGAAGGAATGGTAGCTCTCTGGATGCTCTTCTGGAAGACCTACATACTCGTCCATGTTGAAGGTGAGCACGTGCTTGAAGGATACCTTCCCTTCCTTGACAGCCTTGACGAGGGATTGGTACATACCGACAGGCGATGAACCGGTAGGCAAGCCGAGTACGAATGGGTGTTCTGCCGTTGGTTGAAACTTATGGATGGCTTCAATCACATGATTGGCAGCCCATTGTGATAACTCTTCGTAAGATTTTTCTATAATTACACGCATAGTTAGATAATAATTTATAGTTGTTTATTCGTTATGAAAAATATTTTTATTAACTAGGCGCAAAGTTAGCAAATATTTTTTGAACAAGCAAGGAATTTATGTGAGAATTTTATTTTCTTAAGATACATTCTGTAGTTTATTCGTTTTTGGAGTCAAAGATAGAGTTAGGACTATGTTTAGGGCCTTGAGTCCTGGTAGTTGGTGAATAAAAAATAAACAAATGTTAAATGCGATTTTTTTTTGCTCATTCTTTAAACCTTTTGTTTTCCCTTGCGTCTTATATTACGATTAGAATTCATAAACTGAACTTTTATAATATCGTGTGAGAACAATAGGTTTTTAGTTAGTAGAAAGATTAAGGAGCACTCTCTTGTGAAAGAGGGTGCTTTTTGTTTTTGCATATTTCATCAACCAAAAACTTTGTAGTGTGCATTTTTTTTCTTACCTTTGCATCAAACAATCAAGTATAATTGCATCAAACAATCAAGTATAATATAAAAGAGAATGAAGAAGATTATTCCTTTGTTTTTTGCTGCCTTAGTGGTGGGAGGATTCACCGCTTGCAGTGAAAAGAAAAAGAGCGATGTCATCATTGCTCCCAAACCCGTGGCTCCCAAACCTAAGAAAACTCAGCAGATGAGCGGGTACGAACAAGCTCGTGACGTGGAATGGCTGGGCACGACCTATAAGGTTGTCGTGAAACGTGAGGCTGATCCACAACTACCTTTAGCCATCGGAGATGACAATACTAAATATTATGACAATAAGATTACCGTGCGCATTCTTCGGAAAGACGGTACGGAATTTTTCAATCGTACTTTCTTGAAGCATGACTTCGATGCCTATCTCGACGAAAGTACCAAGAAGGAAGGTGCCTTGTTGGGATTCGTTTATGTCAAGGCGGATGCCAACTGTCTTTCCTTTGCGGCGAGTGTCGGTTCTCCAGATGTCACGAGCGACGAATACGTACCTTTGGTCGTGAAGATTTCTCGTCTTGGAGCCGTCACCATGGGAAAGGATACGCAGTTGGATACAGGAAGCGATGAGGCTTCTGACGAATCTTCCGACGATTCCGAGGATGGAGTATGATGAGCCTTTGTCGAAATAGAATAAAAAAGCCCTCGGTTCTCACGAATCGGGGGCTAACCATATATTTGCTGTTAAAAAAAAAAAAGGCGTTAGGGGTTTACCGAACCCACTAACTATCTGAACCGAGGTGGGTCACCTCCCACCTTTAAACTTTCTATTTCAATAGCTTTCGATATTCTTTTTCGAAAGCTTGCGGGTGCTTTCCAATGAAGAGAATGTTGAGCAAGCAGTTGGCTGCCAATTCTTCGTCATTGAGGTCTGCTCCTTTACCTTTTCTCACCTCTTTTCCGAGGCAAACGTCCCAAGTGGTATTGAAGCAAGTGTCGTCTGCACCTACCATCATGTCGCTGCTGTTGGGATCTTCCTTCAGTTCATATCGGATGGTTTTCTTGGAGAATACAGGTTCTATGCTGCAGAGCATATTGAATGCCTTCTCGAAAACGTCACGATGTAAGCGAGCGTTTGGAAACATCTCGTTGACTGCGGGAAATAACTCCTCGAACTCGAACGACTGCAATAACTGATAGAGTTTCATATACCTTTGTCTTGTTTTAGAATTTAGCCATTTTGATGGCATCAATTGCACATTCATCTCCCTTGTTGCCCAATTTACCACCGCATCGGTCTTGTGCCTGCTGGAGGTCGTTGGTAGTCAAGAGTCCGTAGATGACTGGAATCTCTTGGGTTGCGTTGAGGCGAGCAATGCCATAGGTCACTCCCTGGCAGATGTAGTCGAAGTGAGGAGTCTCACCACGAATCACGCATCCGAGGATGATAACGGCATCGTATCCACCGTTGAGCACCATCTGATGAGCACCATAAATCAGCTCAAAACTGCCTGGTACGGTCTTCACATGGATGTTTTCGGTGAGGGCACCGTGCTTTTCCAAAGTCTTGACAGCTCCGTCAAGCAAGGCACCTGTTATCTCAGGGTTCCATTCTGCTACCACAATGCCGAAGCACATGTTGCTGGCATCCGGAACCTTATCGAAGTCATAGTCTGACAAATTATGAAGTGCTGTAGCCATAATATCTTATTAATAATAGGTATCTATATTGTACGATATTAGTTGGAAGCTCTTTCGATATACTTGTCAATCTCAGAGCTCTGAACGAGCATGGAGTTTACATATTTCTTCTTCACATCCTGATAGAGGCTCAAGGCATCAGCTTTCTTGCCCTGGCTTTCGAGAATCTCGCCTGCCTTGATGAGGAATGTAGGAGAGAGGCTGTTGTTGGCATCATCCTCTGCCTTGTCATCTGCCATGCTGGCTGCCTTCTTAAAGGCGTCTACGGCCTTGTCGAGCTGGTTGAGGTGTGCGTAAGCGTCGCCCAATGCTGCTTCTGCAGCTGGAGAAATCATCTGGTCGCCCTTGGATGAGAATGCGTCGAGGCTCTTCTGTGCCTCAGCCCACTTGCCTAAGTTCGCATAGCAAAGTCCGGCATAGAGGTTGGCCAAATTGGCTGCCTTGGTGCCACTGTAGTCGCTGGCAATCTTGGTAAAGCCTACATAGCCTGCACCATCACCATTGAGTGCCTGCTCGAACATCTCGTTGTTGAAGTATGTCTGGCCCTTGCCCAACATGGTACTTGCCTTGTCCTCACGTGGACCAGAAATCTGTGTGAAATAAACGAAAATACCTGCAATAACCACGATGATAGCGACTACTGCGCCGAGGATGAGCTTCTTGTTTTTCAAGAAAAACGCCTCATGAATGTTTAGGCTCTCAGCTGCTGGAGCCTGTGCGTTGTTGTTTGCCATTTTTTATTTCTATTTTTTATTATTCTTTAGTTTGACGAAGCAGCGTTTGATGCGATTGCTTCGCTTTAGGCTGCAAATTTACTCATTTTTATTCATATATTGAAATTTCTAGCCTACTTTTTTCGTTTTTTGCGCTTTTTCTGCTAACTTTGCACTACAAAACAGACGTAGAAGGTATGATTTTACAAAATATTTCCATCATCAACTATAAGAACATCCGTGGTGTCAACCTGGAATTGTCGTCCAAGATCAACTGTTTTATCGGCCATAATGGGGTGGGTAAAACCAATTTCTTGGATGCCATCTACTATCTCTCTTTCTGTAGGAGCGCTTACAACCCGATTGACTCGCAAGTGATTACTCATGATGAGAATTTCTTTCTTTTGGAGGGTAATTACTTGAACGACCAGGGGGATGTGGAAAATATCTATTGTGGTATGAAGCGTGGCACCAAGAAGCATTTCAAGCGTAACAAGAAGGAATACAAGCGTCTGTCTCAGCACATCGGTCTGATACCGCTGGTTTTCGTCTCTCCCTCCGACACTTCCTTGATTGAGGGAGGCAGTGAGGAGCGACGCCGCCTGATGGATGTGGTTATCTCGCAGTATGACCATACTTATATAGAGGCGCTTGCCAATTACAACAAGGCTTTGCAGCAGCGCAACGCTCTTCTGAAGATGGAGGAGGAACCGGATGCGGCATTGATGGATATCTGGGAACATGAGATGGCTCGCACGGGTGAGTTGCTTTTCCAGAAACGGGATGCCTTTGTGCGTGAACTCGTGCCTGTTTTTCAAGATATCTACCAGCATATTTCGGGACATAGAGAGGCTGTAAGCCTGCGTTATGTATCTCATTGTCAACGGGGTCCTTTGCTTGATGTCATTCAGCGCGATCGAATGAAAGACCGTGCCGTCGGCTATTCTTTGCACGGGGTTCACAGGGATGACTTGGAGATGCTCATTGGCGATTATCAGATGAAGCGTGAGGGTAGTCAAGGGCAGAACAAGACGTTCGTGCTCGCCTTGAAACTGGCTCAGTTTGATTTCTTGCGCCGCACTTGTTCGAGCACCACGCCTTTGTTGCTTTTGGATGATATCTTTGATAAGTTGGATGCTCAACGAGTGGAGGCCATCGTGCAGTTGGTTTCGGGTGATAACTTCGGGCAGATTTTTATTACCGACACCAATCGAGACCACCTCGACAAGATTCTTTCCAAGAGCGATGGGGATTACAAGATATTTCTCGTGGAGGATGGAAATGTTCAACCGTTGGGTACGTGAAAATCAAAGAAATATAGTGTTTCGCGTAAACAGTTAACACTTGCGTGTTTGCAAAGTATATGTTTTTAGTAGATTAATAGCCCATGTTTAGAAGAAAAGTTAGGTCAATTCAGGAGTTGCTTCCTGAGATTTTGCGACATGAAGGATTGGAGACTCCTCTGCGCCAACAGCGCTTGTTGTCTTCTTGGAACGAGGTGGTAGGTGCTTCTATCGCCCAGTACACGGGCAAGCCCTTCATTAAGAATCAGACTCTTTTCGTGAAGGTTTATAATCCTGCCTTGCGTGCCGACTTATCGATGGGGCGCAGCCTTTTGGTGAAGCGTCTCAACGAGAGGGCGGGGGCACAAGTCATCTTCGACATCAAGTTTTATTGACATGGTTGTGTTGCGATGACTTCATCCATGACGATATCATGGCTTTCAAAAGGAATGCTGGGTTCTTTTTGAAAGCCGAAACATACACCTATCTTATATAAGGCTCTCGAAGTTCCTATTTGACTTTGTTTCTTCAAAAAACGGTCGTAATACCCCTTGCCTCTTCCGAGTCGATGGCCTTCGTCATCAAAACTCATACCTGGGATGATGGCTACTTCGATTTCTCCATATCGGCTTTCCGGATAGAGTTTGCCGACAGGTTCCTGAATGTGAAAACTTCCCTCGGCAAGGTCGTGCTTACCTGTGTATTCCCGCAGTATCATGTTTGCATCGCCTACGACGACGGGCAGGAGAACTTGCTTGCCCTCGGCCACCAGTTCGTCTATCCATTCGTGGGTGTTCACCTCGTCGGGGAGGGAGTAGTAAAGGAGGAGGGTATGGGCTGCCTTTACCTTGGGATGATTTCTTAATTGGGAGATAGCGGAAAGCGACAGCTCCCCAAGTTGGACTTGGGAGAACTGTCGCTTTCTATTGCGAATCTCTTTTCGGAGTTCTGATTTGTTCATTGGAATGCTTTTTGGGCTTCCTTTCTCAAGCATGGGCAACCCATGAGTTGCTCATGTGAGTGGAGCGATAATTGAAAGGAATGGTAGTCATAGCCACCTTTTGCTTCTTGGCTCTCGCCTTCGGCTTGTTCACCGGCTTCTTTGGAAATGCCGCATGGTTGTGGAACACCTCCAGTGTCTTCTTGATGACTGGGTCGTCCTGGTTGATGTATTCCGTCCAAGCCTGCTCGTTGAGCATGTTGTAGATGATGCGACCGTTGAGCACTCGCTCCAAGAGTTTATGCGACTTCTTGATGAGGAGGTTGCGGCGTTGTAATCCACGCTGGTCGGCATAGTTGGCAAACTTGTCTACCAAGTTCTGGCTGCTCAGATAGTCTGACAATTCCATCATCTCCTTGAAGTTGTTCAACTTCGGACGGTTGTCGTCTGTATAGGTGAACGCATATTGTAGGATGAGTCCGCTCATGCTTGCCTCCTTGAAATAGGAAGTCATGCCGAGGGTATCTTCCGGAACGAAGATGTCAGGCGTGATACCACCTCCGCCATAAACGACACGTCCCAAACCGGTATGGTAGGCAGGGCCAGTGTGCTTGATGCTGTCCTGTGAGAAGAACTCGCCGTGCTGGTAGCGTGTGAGGAGATCTTGCTCGTAGTCCTTGTCGTCGCCCATGGTGTATGGTTTCTGGATGCAACGTCCGGATGGGGTGTAGTATCTTGCGATGGTGAGGCGGATGAGACTGTGGTCAGGGAACTCCAGTTGTTGCTGTACCAATCCTTTGCCAAACGAGCGTCGGCCGATGATGGTGGCACGGTCGTTGTCCTGCATGGCTCCTGCGAAAATCTCGGCAGCCGATGCGGAGCCCTCGTTGATGAGCACAACCAAAGGAATCTTTTGGTAAGAGCCCTTGCCGTTGCTTCGATATTCCTGGCGAGGAGACTTGCGTCCCTGTGTATAGACGATCAACTTCTTGTCTGGTAGGAACTCGTTGGCCATGTTGATGGCAGCCGTGAGATAACCACCAGAGTTGTCACGAAGGTCGATGCAGAGGTTGCTGAAACCTTCCTGCGAGAGCTTGGCCAGGGCAATCAACATCTCGGGATAGGTATTCTCGCCAAAGTTCTTGATACGGATGTAACCGGTGTTGTCATCGAGCATGTAGGCGGCGGTGACACTCTTGGTTGGAATCTCGCCACGGGTCACGGTGAAAGTCTGTATCTTCTTGCTTCCATAGCGGATGACACCAATCTTCACCTTGGTGTCTTTCGGTCCCTTAAGTCGGTGCATGGCTTCCTGGTTGGTCACGATCTTGCCCACGAATGGTTTGCCATTCACAGCCACGATCTTATCTCCTGCCAACAGACCCGCTCTTTCTGCCGGACCATTCTGGATGACATTCTGAATATGTATGGTGTCGTCACGAATCACAAATTCGACTCCCACGCCCGAGAACGAACCCTTGAGGTCGTCGGTGGCTGCCGCAGCGTCCTTGGCGCTGATATAGACGGAGTGAGGGTCTAGCTCTGCCAGGATGAGCGGAATCGCCTTGTCTACCAAGGAGTCGATGTTGACCGCATCGACATACTGGTCATCAATGATGTGGAGCAAGTTGTTGAGTCGGTTGCTCCCGCTGTTGATGATGTTGAGTCGGTTTCCTCCAAAGTGGTTGGAGAAAAAAGAACCCAGGAAGATGCCAACCACGACGCATATCGCCATGATGACCGGCATAAACCGATTGTTCTTATTACTCTTCTTGTTATTATTCATATCTACTAACGTTTCTTGTATTCTATAATTCCAGGTATTCCACCTTGATGCCAGCCCGTTCCATCAGTTGGATGCCATCGTTGAGGCGGTATTTCTCGGCATAGACCACACGCTTGATGCCCGCCTGGATGATGAGCTTGGCGCACTCGATGCAGGGAGAGGCGGTGACATAGAGTGTGCTTCCATCGCTATTGTTGCTGCTACGTGCCAACTTGGTGATGGCGTTGGCCTCGGCGTGGAGCACATAGGGCTTGGTGACATCGTTTTCCTCGCATACGTTCTCGAATCCACTCGGCGTCCCATTGTATCCGTCGCTGATGATCATCTTGTCCTTCACGACCAGGGCACCTACTTGTCGGCGCTTGCAGTAGCTGTTCTCTGCCCAGATGCGAGCCATGCGAAGGTATCGCATGTCCAATTTGGTTTGCTTGGAAAGTTCGTTCTCCATTGTCTTATCTGAAATATAAATAGGTTATAACTTCTAACTCCTAACTTTTCTTGATTTCATTACGTTCGAGCAAGGCATCGATGGTTGGCTCCTGTCCGCGGAATCGCTTGTAGAGAGTCATCGGATGTTCCGTACCACCCTTTGACAGGATGTTGTCACGGAAGCTCTGGGCGGTCGTCTGGTCGAAGATGCCATGCTTCTTGAATACGCTGAAGGCATCGGCGTCGAGCACTTCCGCCCACTTGTAGCTATAGTATCCAGCTGCATATCCACCCGCCATGATGTGAGAGAATTGTACGGTCATGCAGGTGTTAGGTAACTGTGGAAGGATGATTGCCTTCTCCCACGCTTTTTTCTCGAATGGGATGATGTCTGCGGTGAAGGCATCCTTCTGGGTATAGTATGCCATGTCGAGCAGACCGAAGCTTACCTGACGCAGACAACCGTAGGCAGCCATGAAGTTGCGACTCTTGACGATGCGTTCGATGAGTTCGTCAGGCAATGGCTCGCCCGTCTGGTAATGGAAGGCGAAGGTGCGGAGGAAGTCTTTTTCCACGGCGTAGTTCTCCATGAACTGGGAAGGCAACTCCACGAAGTCCCACCACACATTGGTGCCGGAAAGACTTTCGAAGCGGGTGTTGGCAAACATGCCGTGCAGACTGTGACCAAACTCATGGAGGAAGGTCTCCACCTCGCCGAGTGTCAACAGGGCTGGCTTTTCTGCGGTCGGTTTGGTGAAATTCATCACCACGCTCACGTGTGGGCGAATGTTGCGCCCCTTGTGGTCGATCCACTGTCCCTGGAATTCCGTCATCCACGCACCGCCTTGCTTGCCCTTGCGAGGGAAGAAGTCGGCGTAGAACACGGCGAGATAACTGCCGTCCTTGTCAAATACCTCGTAGGCCTTGACATCTGGATGATATACCGGGATGTCCTTGTTCTCACGGAAGGTGATGCCATAGAGTTTGTTGGCTAGCCCGAACACGCCGTCGATAACCTTGTCGAGTTGGAAATAAGGACGCAGCATCTCGGCATCGAGATTGAACTTCTCCATCTGCAACTTGTGCGAGTAGAATCCGAAGTCCCATGGTTCCATCTGGAAGTCGTCGCCCTCCAGTTTCTTGGCGAGAGCCTCCACCTCTTCCACCTCGTGGATGGCGGTCGGCTTGTAGGCGTCGATGAGGTCGTTGAGCAATTTGTATACATTCTGCACGTTGCTAGCCATGCGATGTTTCAACACATAGTCGGCGTAAGTCTCGAAGCCCAGCAATTGGGCGAGCTCATGGCGTAGGTTGACCAGTCGCTTGCAAATCTCCAGATTGTTGGAGTCGTTGTCGTGGGTACACTCCGTATTGCGGGCCATGTACATCTCCTTGCGCAGGTCGCGCTGGGTGGAGTAAGTCATGAATGGGGAGTAGCTAGGATAATCGAGCGTGAACACCCATCCTTCCAGTTCCTTCTCCTTGGCGTTTTGGGCGGCTGCGGCGATGGCGGTCTCAGGAAGACCTTCGAGCTGTGCCTTGTCGGTGATGTGGAGGGTGAAAGCTTTGTTCTCCTTCAGCAGATTCTGTGAGAACTGGAGGGTGAGGATGCTGGCTTCCTCGGTGAGCTTGCGCAGTCGCTCCTTGCCAGCCTCATCGAGCAGGGCACCGCTGCGTACGAATCCGTCGTAGCTGGTGTCTAGGAGCATCTTCTCCTCGGGAGTCAACTCACGGTTGGGATGGTCGTGAACGTACTGGATGCGCTCGAACAGTTTTTTGTTGAGGGTGATGTCGTTGGCATGCTTCGTGAGGATCGGACTCAACTTCTGCGCCAAAGCCTCCAACTCGTCGCACGTCTCTGCGCTCATCATGCAGGAGAAGACGTTGGACACACGGCTGAGAAGATCGAAGTAATGTTCGCCCTTGTCGGTTTCCACACGTGCGATGGTGTTCTCGAAGGTAGGAGTGGCTGGGTCGTTGACGACGCGGTCGGTGGCCTCGTCGTCACGGCGGATTCCCTCCATGAACGCCTCCTCGTAATCTTCCAGGCGTATACGATCGAATGGCACCGTGTCGTGCGGTGTGTCGTAAGGCTCGAAAAATGGGTTGATTCGTTTCTCTATGTTCTTTTTCTCTATGTTCTTTTCCTCTAGCATACTAACTTAACTTTGTTCGATTAAATGCAAATTGTTTTATTTCTGTGCAAAGTTAGTAAAAAATGCCGTGATTCCCTTATTCGCTATAGAGAATTTAACTAATATTACACACTAGCCTCATCGTTTGAGTAGCTTTTCCAAGGCTGGGATATGAATGCGCTCTCGGGAAAGCGTCAGCAGATCCTCGTCTTCTAGCTGGTGGAGAGCCTTGGATACGTCACGCCGACTATCATTGACCTCCTCGGCGATTCGGTTCATCTTGATGTAGAAAGTCTTCTCTCCGGCTGGGCGTAGGCAATGTGCCTCGAAGAAACGGATGATGCGTTCCTCCAGGCTCTTGGGGGGCACTCGCAGGGTGCGGCGGTTCAACTTCTGGGTCTGTGCCGAGATCAGGTTGAGAAAATTGATGCGGAAAATCTCAAACTCATCGGAGAGCTTGAGTACATCATATTTCTCGATGCGCATCAGGCTGCAGTCGTTTTGCGCCAGATAGGTGTGTGTGAACCTTTGGTTGAGTCCAAAGATTCGTTCGGGTTGGAATATCTCAGGGGCGGTGATGTCTTCCTCGATGCGATAACCGTGGTCGTCGGCTTCGGTGATGACATCGATGTCGCCCGTGAGTAAAAAGAATAGATGTTGGCAGCGATCTCCCTCCTGTACGATGAGATTGCCTTTCTGCATCTTTTGAAAGTCAAACTTCGTCATGCCTGCCGCCTTTCGCAAGTCATTGCGACTCATGCCCAGAAAGAGGGGAAGGGCGAGAAGGGTGTCGTATAATCTGTCTTCTGCCATGTGTCCGATTTTTGTGATGTTTGCGTTTGATTACTCTCGGCGAGTCTTATTCCGCTAAGATTTTCTTCATGGATGGGGAGTACCACACCTGGTTCTTGCCCTTGTTGTCGGAGTAGATGAGGTAGGCGAGAATGTCGGGGTGCTTCTCCAGTATCTTTTGGGCACCGTCCATGCCCAGCACCATAAACGAGGTGGCGTAGGCATCGGCGGTGGCGCAGTTGTCAGCTATCACTGTGGCAGACAGGATGTTGTGCTGCACCGGATAACCCGTCTTCGGGTCGATGGTGTGGGCGTACTTCTTGCCGTTCTTGTAGTAGAAGTTGCGGTAGTTGCCGCTGGTGGCCATCGCCTTGTCGGTCACGTTGAGCACGGTCTGCAGTTCGGTGTTGGTGTTGAGGGAGTCGTCGGTAGGTTTGTTGATGCCGATGCGCCAAGGCACTCTCTTCTCGCTGTTGCCTCGTGTCACCACCTCTCCGCCGATTTCCACCATGAAGTTCTCGATGCCCTTGCTCTGTAGGAATCGAGCCACGACATCGCTGCCATAGCCCTTGGCGATGGCGGAGCAGTCGAGCATCGTGTTCGGGTTCTGCTTCTTCACGTGTTCGTCTATCAGGGCCACCTTGTGGTAACCCACGAGCGCACGCACACTGTCGATGACCTCCTTGTTGGGAGTGAGGCCTTTCTTGAATCCGAAGCCCCAGAGGTTGACCATCGGTGCCACGGTGATGTCGAAGGCTCCGTCGGTCTCCTTGGAGATGTTCTCGGCGAGAGTGAATACCTCCTTGAACATATCGTCTACTTGCACGTCCTCGTTGCGATTGATGCGAGAGATGATGGACGACTTGTTGAACGGGGACAGCGAACCGTCCACCTTCTTGAGCTCTGCCTCGATTTCCTTCTGGTAGTTCTGGTCGCTCTGGTAGGTGATGTGATAGATGGTGCCAAAGACGAACCCCTCGTCGTGCTGATAGGGGGTGGAACGCTGTTGGCGTATGATCCATATCGTGCCGATGATGAGTATAGCCAGGAATGGCAACTGCCAGATGAGTTTTTTCTTGTTCATAAGCGATAGGGTGCTATGCTCTTGGCATCTCGTGACAAGAGCGGTCGTTTAAAATTCGTATGCGATGTTGAAGGTGCCGCCGAAGCGCGACCCTCCTTGCTTGCCGAAGCCCGGCACATACCAGGTGTTGCCGAAGCCGCCGTCGTTGTGGGCGAGGCATCGGCGGTATCTCAGGCTCCAACCCAGGCGAATCGGACCTAGGATCTTGGCATCGACGCCAAACACGCCTTCCAGCCAATGGTAAGAACAGGATACTCCGCTGAGCCGATAGGGAGCTTCCTCGCCCCAGATTGGGTCGGTGACATCCGGACCGTCCATGTCGTACTTGAACGAGGTGAAGGCGTATCTCACACCTCCATAGAGGCGGTAGATGTCGTGCTTGTTCTTCATCAGGTTCCAGTCCATGCCGATGCGCCCGTATGGAGCGTTGGTCTTGTAATGGATGTTGGTGCCGTCGTCGGTGGCATCGGCCATGCCATATCCTAGTTCGATGATGGGAAAGTATTTGTCTTTTAGGTTGATGCGCAGGGCTGCCTCGTACTGTCCGTAGTCGCCGAGAAGCTTCTGTCCGGCGCCGAAGGCATCCACGCTGACCGCCAACCCACGGAAGAGTGGCACGGTGTCGGGCTGTACCACCATCTTTTTTTGCGACTGTGCTGACGCAGGCAGACAGGCGAAGAGCAGGAGCACACTACTCGCGAGTGCCAAAATAGATGAGGAAATGTGTATTCGTTGCATCGAAATTTACATCTTTATGGTTGATGACTAGGGAGTCTATGAGGTTGTGGGTCGTCTTCACGCCGGTGAGGGTGTGGAAGAAGGACGGACTGCAGTCGATAGACTCGAAATGTGGATGGTCTTCCTTGGCGACCACGACCGTGTCGTAGAAGGTACGCTGCTGGGCATCCGCGACCTCGAAGTAGAGCACGTCCTCGGCATTGGCGTAGCTCATCGGCAGGTTGAAGCTGTCGGCGTTCTCCTGTTGGTTGAGGAGAATGCTGTCCTCGCCGTTCTTCATCTTTGTCTTGACGGTGAGGTAGCAGTTGGTCAACTGCTTCACGTCGCCCGCCAACTTGTACTTGGTATACACCGTGTTGTTGAGCGGGCAGTCCAGTGTGCTGCAACTCACCATGGCTAGGATGGCGAAGAGGATGATCGGAATTATTTTTCGCATCTTATCTTCTTTTCTATTTGATAATCATTACGGTTCGGGTTCTGGCGGCTGATGAGGTCGCCGAGGAATCCTGCGAGAAACAGTTGGCTACCCAGCAACATCGCAGTCAGGGCGATGAAGAAGTAAGGGGAGTCGGTGATGAGATGCCCGTAGATGCCGTTGTGCAGGTCGATGAGCTTGTCGATGCCCAGCCCCACGAGAGCCAGGAAGGCGATGAAGAAAACGACGCTGCCTAGGAATCCGAAGACGTGCATAGGCTTCTTGCCGAAATTGCTCAGGAACCAGAGGGTCATCAGGTCGAGATAACCATTGACGAATCGGTTCCAGCCCATGAACTTGGACTTGCCGAACTTGCGGGCCTGGTGGTGTACGGGTTTCTCGCCGATCTTGTCGAAACCTGCGTTCTTAGCGAGGTAAGGGATGTAGCGGTGCATCTCGCCGTATACCTCGATGTTCTTGACCACGTCCTTGCGGTAGGCCTTCAGACCACAGTTGAAGTCGTGGAGGTTGTGGATGCCGCTCACCTTGCGGGCGGTGGCGTTGAAGAGCTTGGTCGGGATGGTCTTGGAGAGCGGGTCGCCCTGCTTGCGGTTCTGCTTGTAGCCGGAGACGAGGTCGTAGCCCTCCTTGGTGATCATCTGGTAGAGAGCCGGTATCTCGTCGGGAGAATCCTGCAGGTCAGCGTCCATGGTGATGACTACGTCGCCCTGTGCCTCCTTGAAACCACAATAGAGCGCAGGGCTCTTTCCGTAGTTGCGGCGGAACTTGATGCCTTTCACGTTGGATGATTTCTCGGCGAGTTCCTCGATGACATCCCAGGAATGGTCGGTGGAGCCGTCGTTGACGAAGATGACCTCATAGCTGAAGTCGTTGGCTTTCATCACTCGCTCAATCCAAGCGTATAGCTCGGGGAGTGACTCTTCCTCATTGTATAGAGGTACAACTACTGTTATATCCATAGCGTATCGTTTGTATATCGTTTTTATTTCTTGCGTTCGTATGTTTCCTTTGTTGCGGACTTAGAACAGCTGGTCTTGCTGGTTGGAGACAGACTGTCTCTTCACCTTGCGGCTCATCAGGGCGGCGATGATCGGGCTGAGGATGGCTGCTGCCACCAGGTCGGTGATCATGAATGCCGAAGCCCAGGCGATGGGTTTCAAGTCGACGATGGCTTGCATCATCATGTTGATGTCGCTCTGAGTCATGTTGTAGGCTTGCATCATCGTGCGGTAAGTCTCCATGATTTGGTTCATGAACACGCCTGTGTTGAGGAACTTGAACCATAAGAACTGGACGATGGTGAGCAGGAGGGTGGCGTTGAAGAAGGTTTGCCAGCAATAAAACAGTCCTCTTCTGAAGGAGATGACTCCATCGAGGGCATAGTCTCTGAAGGATTTCAGACGCTTCGCCACCACGAAGGGGGTGCTAATGACGAGTAAGTTGGCCAACAGTCCCCAAAAGGCATGGTCCGGCTGAACCGACCACATCGTGAAGGCGAAACTTGCTATCCAAACAGCTCCCAGGATAGCTCCATCTTGACGAGCGAAAGCTCGTGTTTGTATTAACTTTACGAAATCTACCATTCTTTAATTTATCTTATTCTTTATCTTATACTTAATTTTATCTTGTTCTTTAAATACGTTTCTTTTTGTCTTTTCAGTCATGAAATCTTAATATCGTGCAAAAATACACATTTTTCTGCACATAGTAGGAATAAAGCCTAGAAATTTATATATTTTTTGTTTTCAAGAAAGGAATGGGGGATCTAAGGAAAGGGTGAAAAACAAAAAAGGAACTCTCTCAAAAGAAAGTTCCTTTTTGTGAGCCTCTTGTCGGATTCGAACCAACGACCCCGAGATTACAAATCACGTGCTCTGGCCAACTGAGCTAAAGAGGCGGGTGGACAAGCGATTCATATCGCACCGCTACAACCAAGTACCCTTGCTATGTTCCCATCCTGGGGGATTCCGAGGGAGCTGGTCGTATGAGACTTGTCCGTCTCAAAGTTTGCTTTGTAAAGCGTATTGCTTTTAAGCGGGTGCAAAGGTACTACTTTCCTTTGAACCCGCCAAAAGTTTCGCCTAAAATCTTTGTTTCTTTAACTTCTGTTAAGAAAATTGAGTGAAAAACATTCGAATTCTTCACTCTTTGTTCTTCACTCTTCACTTTAAAAGTCCACGACCGTGATTCCCGATCCGCCAAACTGCACATGCTCGTCGGCATAGTGTACCACATTCGGAATGCTGCTCACATATTGTCGGATGAGCTGTCGCAGGATGCCATTGCCCTTGCCATGGAGGATGCGTACACGAGGCATGCCCACGAGGATGGCGTCGTCGATGAAGTGTTGCACGGCATTGAGAGCCTCATCGCCACGCATGCCTCTCACGTCGAGGTCTTGGTGGAAGTTGCTCTTGTGGTCGTCGATGGTCTTGCGCGTCTCCTTGCTGAGGCCGTAGGAAGCCAAGTTCTCCTTGCGCTCCTCGGTCTTGTCCTTTTCGGTCGAGGCAGTGGCGTGCTCCAGGCGGTTGAGGCGCATCTTGGTCTTCATGCCTCCGAACACGGCGGTCGCCATGTCGCCCGCGATGCTCTCGATTTTGCCGACGGTGGTCAGACCCTTGATGCGCACGGTGTCGCCTTCCTTCAACTCTCGTTGGCTTTCCACTTGCGTCTTGTTCTGGGCATTGCGTAGGGCGGCTGCGGCCTTCTCCTGGTTTTGCGCCTTCTCAGCCTTGCGCTTGGCATGGCGTTCCTTGCGCTGCTGTATCTGGGCTATCTTGCGAGCTATCTTGTCGTCGTTCTCCTTGGTGTCGATTTCCTGCACCTCTTTCTTGAACACGTCGAGCTCCTGTCGGATGCGTTTGGTCTCCTCCTTCTCCGCCTGGCTCTCACGAATCTCACGGATGGCGTTCTCAATCTTCTTGTTGCTCTCCTTGAGCAGTTCGTCGGCTTGCTGTTTCGCCTTGGCGAGAATCTGCTTGCGGCTCTTCTCGATTTCCTCGATGTCGCTCTCGTACTTGGAGATGGTCTTCTCCATGTCCTTCTCACGCTGGTGGATGCTCTGTCGCTTGTTTTCCCAGTATCGCTTGTCGCGCACGATGTCCTGCAGGTACTTGTCGCTCTGGATGTATTCGGAGCCCACGATGTCGCTGGCTTCCTGGATGACCTCCTCAGGCAAGCCAATCTTGCGGGCAATCTCGATGGCGAACGAGGAACCTGGTCGGCCGATAGCCAACTGGAAGAGTGCCTTCATCTCATGGCGGTCGTAGAGCATGGCTCCGTTGACTACACCCTCATGGTCGTCGGCGAAATGCTTCAGGTTCTGGTAGTGGGTGGTGATGACTCCGTAGGCTCCCTGCTTGCAGAATCGGTCGAGCACCGCCTGGGCGATGGCACCGCCGATGCCCGGTTCGGTACCAGTACCAAACTCATCGATGAGGATGATGGTGTTGCCGTTGGCTGCCTTCATCATGTTCTTCATGTTGAGCAGGTGGGAAGAGTAGGTACTGAGGTCGTTCTCCAAGCTCTGTTCGTCGCCGATGTCGATCATGATGTTCTGGAACACGCCCGTCTGCGAACGCTCGCTCACCGGGATGCTGAGGCCGCATTGCAACATGTACTGGAGTAATCCGACGGTCTTCAGGCAGACAGACTTACCTCCGGCGTTCGGACCCGATATGATGAGGATGCGCTTTTCCTGTGTGAGCACGATGTCGAGCGGCACCACCTTCTCGCCCTTTTTCTCCAAGGATTGCTGCAGGAGCGGGTGGATGGCACGTATCCAGTCGATGTGCGGATAGTCGGCCACCTCGGGCTCTATCGCCTTCCACTGTTCGGCGAGTTTGGATTTCGCCTGTATCAGGTCTACCTTTGCCAGAAAACGGTAGCTGTCCATGATCTCGCGGGCATAAGGGCGCACCTTGTTGGTGAAACTGGTGAGAATGCGGATGATTTCCTTTCGCTCCTCGCCTTCCAACTCACGTACTCGGTTGTTGGCCTCGACCACCTCGGTCGGTTCTATGAAGACGGTCTTGCCGGTGGCACTCTCGTCGTGTACGATGCCTCGTATCTTCCTCTTCAGGGTCGGGATGACCGGGATGACGAGACGGCCGTCGCGCAGGGTAGGGGTGACATCCTTCTCGACCACGCCCTCGCTCTGAGCCGAGCGCAATATACTATATAAGGTACGCGAGATGCTGCCCTCGGTCTTGGCGAGCTCTCTTCTGATTTGGAGCAGTTCGGGCGTGGCGTTGTCACGTATCTTGCCAAACTTGTCGAGTATCTGGTCTATGCGTTGGATGATTTGTGGGAAGGTAACCACGTCCTTGGCGAGGTTGTGGAGCGAAGGGTAAGTGTATTTCTTCTCACGTCGCCAACCATCGTTTTCCTCGGCATGGCTCTCGTCCTCGTCGCTATGGTTGAGAATCTTCACGATGCTGTCGATGGTGGAGAGGGAGCGGCGTAGGTCGAAGAGCTCGTTTTCTTCCAAGTGGGTGTTCTCGATGCGAATGCGCACGATGCTCTCCCTCACGTCGTAGAAGTATTGGAGTGGGAAGTCCTCAACTTCCTGTATGAGTCGGCGGAACTCTCGCACCTGCTTGAGCCATTCGTTCACTTCCTCGGCATCGTCGCTGAAAGCCATTTTCTCCACTTGCTCCTTGCCGAGCGTGGATAAACATTTTTCTCGTAGTATCTTTCGGATTTCGTTGAATCCAATCTTCTGTTCGAAATTATCTGGATAAATCATTGGTTATAATTCTTGCTTTGCTATTGTCTTTCCCATTTCTCGATTCTCACGTTTTGAAGTCTTCCAAGATGTTTGACATTTTCAGTTACCATGATCATATCATAAGCAATGGAAGATGCCGCTATCCATAAGTCGGAATCTTCGATGAGTTGTCCTTTCTTGCGTAAAATAGCCTTCTGTCGTGCAAAATCGAATATTAAAAGTTCGGCTACGGTTATTTCTGAAATGTAGCAATTTTTCCAACCGATATTCCGTATGTGGTTGGAAATTATATGGTTTCCTCTTAGGAAATAAACGCATATATTCGTATCTAATAAATATTTCATATGCTAAAAATTTACAGGTTCAGAATGTGAATTCCTGCTGTTCTCTATATTGGCAATTATCTCTTCTGCAGATTCTTTGCCAACCCACGAACCGCAGAAACGATCTATCATTTCTTGTGTTCGGTCTTTTTCTGATACGTCGTTTCCGTCAGAGACCAATGACGAAGATATCAAAGCCATCAGCTTTAATTTTTCATCTTTGTTCAGCTTTTCGATTTCATTCCAATAAGGAACCGTCTGAGTAGTTGCATGATTTGTCATTAACATGATAGTTTCCTCCAATTTAAACGTTTAAATCAATTTTTCGACAAAGATAAGCAAAATAAATGTGACTTCTATTAACTGAAGAATAGTTTTAACAGAATTTATACAGTCTTTGAAGGGCAAAGGGCGTTTGGCGCATAGACTTGCCATGCATTCTCTCCTTGTGTCATCCAAGCTAAACTTCAATCTCTCTTGTCTCGAATTTCTGAGTGCAAAATTACGAAAAAGGAAAGCCTAGCTCGTGGTCTTAAGTTAAGACCCAAGCTAGGCTTAGGCTATGGCTGATTAATCATCCCAGGTTGACCAAGCGTTATGCTTCTTGGCCATCTCTTCTACGTTGCCGTTGGCATCGCCTGAGGCTGAACTTCCGCTGGAAGAACCACCTGCAAATACATTACCATTTGGTAAGGCTGCATTAGGGTCACCAGAACTTGCAAGAATGTGGCTGGTTATGCCCGCATGGATGCAATCTGTAGTTGGTTTTATATATTTTTTCATCTTCTTTTACTGTTTATCTTTTACTTATTCTCTTTATTAAGCTTTATTTAGCAAGGTATTTGCGACCATTTTTGATCACGATTCCCTTGTATGATTCATCGACCACTTGACCAGCCAGGTTGTAGATTTTGGCATTTTTACTAGCTTCTACGTTGTCGATATCCTCGATGTTAGAAATTCCTGTAGTAGAATTACCCTCTACCCAAATGTGAATTTTGGCATTGGTGTTGTCTGTTTTGCCGTTTGTTGTAACTGGTTTGTTGTTTTCTGCCTTCCAGTTAGGGAAGTAGAAGTAAGCACGCATACCCGGGAACTTCAAACTCTTATTGTTTACAGTCAAATATTTCAGATAGTTGTCTGCGGTGCTGATGTATTGATACTTCTGGCTACCATTGTCGTACAGGTCGTTCTCGCTGTTGTCAGCGTTTGCCTTTCTGCCATATAGACCACGGAAATAGAAATTACCGTTTACCACATTGTTGTCGAAGTTTCCTTGAATCTGATGAGGAGGAACGACCGTGATGAATTTTTGACCGATATGAGCGTAGTAGTTGGCATCTTCACCCATCAAGTCTTGTGGAGTCTTTCCAGTACCGTCTTCATTTTGGTATTTAATACTTGTGTTAGCGCAGAAAGTCTGAGTACCTGTGGCTTTCATCAGGTAAGGCATACCCTCAGAGATAGTAGTCTCATCGGTAATGTCGTTGACTGGGGTAAATAGCAAATTACCATTCTTGTCAGTTTCGCCGACCTTTGTATATCTTTCTTCTACTGTTGTTTCACTATTTACTTTAGGCTGAGCCAAAGCGGAAAGCTCGCAACCAAAGGCGGTCTTGAACTCTGCTGCCGTCAAGTCGAATGGGAAGCAGAGGGCGTTCCAAGCGTCTTTATTGCTATTGACAAGCTTTGTACGGTGAACATACACATCAACTTCATCGTCGAAGGCACCAGCATTAACCAAGTCGTCGATACGATTCTCCGGGTCGTTCTCGTCAAGATAAATCTTGTTGATTTGGAAGAAATTATCCTTTAGAATGACTAATTTTGCTTTGTCTTTAGTCAATTTAATGAGGATTCCCTCAAATATGCCTGACGTATTAATATAATCACTTAAATTAACACTTACCTGATCGGTGTTAATCGAAAGACGGTAATTGTCAAAATTTTCTGTACATTCTGTTGATTCATCTTGCATTAAATAGTATACTCCTCCTGGTCCTAATTTAATAACCCCTGGTAGTTTGACGATTGAATTCAAATATACTCCATAAGAAGATGAAACTATGTCGCCTTCTTTATCGTTATTTTTGGCTAAGGTGTTGACATCAGCAATTTCTGTATAGGGGTAAGCCGCTTGAACATCTCCTTGGGCTTCCCCAGAATGATCAATTGTATAAGCCATGGTATATGTTTTACCATTTATTTCCTTGGTAGAATTTTTTATTTCTGTAATTGAAGGGATTCCTCTTTCTCCTTCAGTGTAAGTACCAAGGATTGTTCCTGTTATTTTACTTCCTACAGCCAATTTATCTTTGCTTGGATTGATGAGGTCGTTTTGTGTAATCCATAAACCACGATTTGAATTGTCAACAATAAAAAAAGTATTAATGACTTTTTCTTTTAAGCGCTCATCACTCTTTTGCATTACGGCTACAACGGTTGCGGGGTTGTTAGAGTCAAAAATTAGGGCGATATTTGTATTTTTGATTTTGTCAGTATCGTGTTTCTCACCTTCTGCAGGTTGAGTTGCATGTCGAATATCAGCAATGCTATAGAATATCTTATCAGTAGATGTTGATTTACTTGCCACATTTACATCGATAACACAAGTAGCAGCATTATACTTGTCATTACCTTCGAATATTACGGTAATACTAGCTGTACCTGCTTGTTTCGGTGTAACAATTCCATCTTCGCTGATAGAAATAATATTATCAGGATAAACTTCGTAACGATAAGTGAGTTTATCTGTAACCGTTTGATTGTTTGATGTTGCAGTGATATTTATGGTGGTAGTCTTTGTGGCATCAGACATGTCTAAAGTGATAGATTGACCCGACAAAGTGAGATCTGCCTTGTTTGTTGCTTTTGGGTCATAAGTATAAGTTGCGGTTGTTACGGCACTTTTGTATTTTGTTCCATTAATATCTTTGACAGCATAAGCGGAAATATAACGATTTCCAGTCTTGTTTTGAATATCGGTAATGGAAGCTTTATTGGAATTTTCAGTTTTGACCCCTTTGTTTGCATCAATATCTTCTACGGTTGTATAAACCTTAGATGTACTTTTAACATAAACAATAGAGCACCCTTCATCTGCAGTAATAACTGGCATGATAGTCCCGTTGTATGTGCAAGTTCCTGGTGTGATTGTTGGTGCATTGACGACAGTGCTATTGTCGTCAGCCCACGCAGTTGCTCCCCCGATTATCACTAGACAAAGGAGAGCAAAAAGTCGAGTAAATATAGACTTTTTCATCTTTATACTTAGCATTTAAGAGTTTATATAATGTTAAATCTTTATTTTGTCCAAATCATCTTTTTTCATGCATCTTGGTGCTCGTTTAAGGACGTTTATACACTTGTTTTGAGCCACTTACATGACTACATCATTTCTTTTACGGATGCAAAATTACTAATAAAATAAAACTGAGCAAAAAAACTTGCATGTTTTTTGCAAAAAATAACGTAATCGTTTGCGAGCACAGTGAAGCTTTCGTGTGTAATCCAACGCATGTTAGGCGGATCCAAAGGCTGGTCAGAAATGGCAGAGAGAGCGTTAATAAACAAAAAAGCCCTGGCACTTTATAGCGTCAGGGCTTAAGTTCTATCTAAAAAAAGATAACTTTCTTAAAAAGATTACTTGACCAAGATTTTCTTGACAGTTCCATCGCTCATCTTAACGATGTTAATGCCCTTGGTCAACTTGGAGTTGCGTACTCCATTGATGCCGTAGATGGCTGTGACGTTGGCATTGATGGCGGAACCATTGATTGTGTTGATGCCGTTGGTGATGTCCTCAATAGCCTTCTTGGCTGCGTCGATGGCATTTTGGAGAGTCTTGTTGTCAGTCTTAGATTTGTCATAACTGCTAGTAGCTGTGCTCTTCAAAGCTGATTCCAAAGTTTCCTTTACGACAGCTTGGTCAGCCAACTTCTCGTTGCCAAGTAACTCGATGGCCTCATTGTAGAGCAAAACGTACTTGTCGTAAGTTTCTTTCTGGACTGTAGTGATGAAGAGCCAGTCGTTGAAAGTGCTCTCGTTTTTGGCTGCAGTATACTCATTGCCGTCAACATTGAAGTAGCGAGTGTTGCTACTCCATTTGGATCCAACGCAAGTCGCTTCAAATTTATATGAAATTCCGTTAGATTCGTTGGCTTTTATGTCAAAATAAGTCGCTTTATCTGTACTTCCTTTCTTAACTTCAGTTTTCCATGAATAGTCGAAAAGCCAATAGCTACCTGACATGGTTACTACGCTGTCATTTTCTGATGCAAAACCATATTTGTCATCCTTCTTGTTGATTGTCCAAACGCTAGCATTCGCAATATCCTTTACGGAAGGAGTGTTGTTGGTGATGAAAGTCTTAGCACCTACATTATAGATATAAGCCTTTGATGTTGTCTCTACGCTCTCGCCTCTCCAATAGTCGCTTGCCTCAGCAGCCTTGTAAGTCTTGTTGTCAGAACCACCAGCGGAAGCACCAACCTCTTGTGCACTTGCTGTTGTTACCCCTGCAGCCATGAAGGCTGCGAGCATCAAACTCTTGGCAATGTTTGCCATCGTGTAAAATTTCTTCATGTTACTTAAACTTTTAATAATACTTATGTTGATAATCTCTAATTAAGTTGATAATCTCTGATAAACATGTCCTCTAACGTACAATCTTCTTGACACTTCCATCCGCCATCTTGACAATGTTGATGCCTTTGCCTAGTTGGTCGCGGCGCATTCCGTTCATGTCGTAGATGGCTTTTGGTTGATATTGACCAATAGATGGTGACGATTTGATGCTATTAGCGTTTTTGATGCCAGTTACCACATTTCGGCTTGTTAGCTCCATCGTGACAATGACTGGCTTGTGGTCGCTCTTGTCGAAGTTGGAATCCACGGTAAAGTTGGTTGCCTTGAGGTTGTATTTTCTCTCCTTAGGGTTCAAGTAAATCACCTTGTCCACGACCTCGCCTTTTTGGTAGCCCAATTGGTCAACCATCAGTGCAGCATCGCCCAGAGTAGGGTAGATGCCTTGTTTGCAATGCTCCACCCATGCGTCCTGAACCTCGAATTCTCCCGCTTCCTTGATAGGGTTGATGAACAAGCCCAAGATGTTGTCACGGGTATAACGGCTATTGGTGTCGCCCATTATGATGATTGGGCGACCATTCTTGTTGGCGAGGATGGCATCACGAAGCTGTTCCCACTGGGAAGCACGGGCGGCATTGTCTTTTTCTCCAGTATCGGCATCCATGTGCATGATGTAAATGTCTACCGATGCACCATCGCCGAGGTCAACTAGGTAATAACGATATCCTTTGGTTATCAACTCGTCGTTGCCATGGTCCAAATAGCCATTGTTTTGATTCCATTTTGTCCATGACTCTTGGGAGAAAGAATTTGGCTTCTTGCAAATCAAGTCGAGGCCATCGGTGTCAAAGCGAAATCTCCAAGGAAAGTTCTTTAATAAGTTGATTCCTCCTCTCCAAGTTCCTACCTGAAAATCGTCCTTGTTGAGCTCATTGGCTAAGTCGTTGTGATAGTTGAAATCCTCGCTCAGTCCCCAGATGTCCACATCGCTTTTGGAGATGTATTGTCCGATAGCCTTGGCACCCTCTGCCCCATGACCATCCGGATTGACTGGTATCCCCCCGAACTCCTGTGGCAAACCATCCACGTTGAAAGGACATACCTTGAATACCTTGGATACATTCTTATTCCCTTGTGGCTCTGCTGATTGAGCCGAGGCTGTGGTGAAGAGGAAGGAAATCGTAGCTAGGGATAAAATCCACTTCTTCGTCTTCGACAGCCAATTGAAACATTTTATCATTTAATATAATCTCTAATTTATCATATCCGCCCACACCATTTTATGGAGCAGAAGTAGTTTCTGTTAACATTTCTTAGAATCGGGCGCAAAATTACGAAAAAAACTAGTAATGAGCAAGTAGTTTTGAGGAAAAATAATTTTTGGGGCTTATTTTCTTGGAAAAAGGCAGGTCTAGACATGGAAAAAGCTCCCAGATTCACATCTAAGAGCTTTCCAGAACTAAATATGTGCCTATGTTTCGACCTTAAGTCGAATTTCTTATGTAATAATTCCTTTTCTTATATTCAAAAAGTATCTTTTTATAGTTCCCAACCTACGGCGCTGGCACCGAGAACGGCAGCGGAACTGCCATCGAGGGTGGAAACCAAGAACTTAGCCTTGCCCTTGAAGATAGGGAGGACGGCTTTGTCGTAAGCTTCCTTGACTGGCTTCATCAAGAGGTCGCCAGCCTTGGTCAAGCCGCCGAAGAAGACGAATGCCTCTGGAGAAGAGAACGCTGCGAAGTCGGCGCAAGCCTCACCAAGCATCTTGCCCGTGAAGTCGTACACACGCTTAGCCAATGCGTCGCCCTTGCCGGCAGCAATGCTGACATCGTAGGAAGTGATGTCCTCTGGCTTCAAGTTGCGAAGCAAAGAAGGCTCGTCGCTCTTCTCCAAGAACTCGCGAGCTGTGCGAGCTACACCGGTAGCTGAGCAATATGCCTCCAAACAACCCTTGCGACCACAACCGCAAGGACGCCCTTCCTCGCCACGTACCATGATGACGTGACCCAACTCACCTGCGAAGCCATCGCATCCATATACCATCTGACCATTGATGACGATACCGGAACCTACACCTGTGCCGAGCGTGATGTCGATGAAGTTCTTCATGCCACGAGCCACACCGTAGGTCATCTCGCCGAGAGCGGCTGCGTTGGCATCATTGGTAAGAGCTACAGGAAGACCACCGAGAGCATCGCTGAAAAGCTTGGCCAATGGGACGATGCTGGTGTGCGCCCATGGCAAGTTAGGAGCGAACTCAATAGTACCTTTATAGAAGTTGCCGTTAGGAGCGCCAATACCCATAGCCTTGATCTTGTCGATACCACCGACTGTATCGATGATAGGTTGGAGGGCTGCTACGGCTGCTTTTACATAATCATTAACATCATCATAACCACCTGTCTTGATTGCTGTTGTTGCTTTGATTTCACCGCGGGCATCTACAATGCCGAAAACGGAATTTGTACCGCCGAGATCTAAGCCGATAACGTACGGTTTAAGAGCATTTTCTGTCATGTTTTTCTTTATTTAGTTAGAATTTCGCCACAAAGATAGAAAAAACTTCTCATAAAACAAAGTTTTAGGCTAAAAAAAATACATAAAACAAAGTTTTAGCCCAAAAAGTTATTAGATATGGCTAAAAAATTGTATCTTTGCGCTCTGTATGAGTTTAATGTTTCCAATAGAGATAAATATTCTTGATTTTATATTCAAGGGAATTATCATAGGTATTATTGCCTCTGCCCCGATGGGACCTGTAGGCATCTTGTGTATCCAGCGCACGTTGAACAAGGGGCGCTGGTATGGTTTCGTGACCGGTGTGGGCGCTGCCTGCAGCGACATCGTGTATGCACTTTTCACGGGATTGGGAATGAGCTTTGTGATGGATTTTGTCAACAACGCCCAGAATAAGTTCTATCTCCAGATTTTCGGTAGTTTGCTCTTGCTCGTCTTTGGTATCTACTGCTTCAAGAGCAATCCTACGCGGAACATGCATCAGAGCAGCAACAAGCAGGGTACGCTCTTCCATAATGGGCTGACGGCGTTCCTTGTCACATTGTCCAATCCGCTTATCGTGTTCTTGTTCATGGCCACCTTCGCCCAGTTTGCATTCGTCGTTCCCGACATGCCTTTGGAGATGAGCGTAGGTTACTTGAGCATCGTCTTCGGTGCCTTGCTTTGGTGGTTTGGCTTGACTTGGCTCATCGACAAGGTTCGAGGTAAGTTTGATACCAACGGCATCCTTATTATTAATAAGGTGATAGGAAGCGTCGTGATCATCTTCTCGGTCATCGCACTGATCGGCACGGTGTTCAATCTCTATCATCTGCCGGAACTCTAAGGCGTAAGCCCATTCTTTGAACGTGTAACTTTTAGCATGTAAACTTTTAACTCTAACATTCAACACTCTCGTCAAATGTTTATAGCACAAAAATTAAGACAGAATAGTATCGCAGAATACTTGTTGTACATGTGGCAGATAGAGGACCTCATCCGTGCTTTCGGATGTTCTCTTCCTGTCATCAAGAAAAACTATATCGATAATTTCGACTTCACGGAGGAACAGAAAGAAGAAGAAATCGACTGGTTTGGCAATCTCGTTCGCATGATGAACGAGGAAGGCAAGCGTGAGTCGGGTCACCTCAACATCAATAAGGTCATCCTGCAAGATGTCATCGACCTTCACGGAATGCTCCTCCAGAGCACCAAGTTTCCTATCTACAATGCCGAGTACTACAAGGTGTTGCCATTTATCGTGGAGTTGAGAAACCGTGGCGACAATAACGTCAATGAGATCGAGACTTGCCTGGATGCGCTCTATGGGGTGATGTTGCTCAAGATGCAGCAAAAACCGATCAATCCAGAGACCGAGGGCGCTCTCAAGGAGATAACAACCTTCATCGGAATGCTCAGCGACTATTATATCAAGGACCGCACGGAAGGCTTGAAGTTTGACGACGACGATATGTAGGTCTGGAAAAATTAAGGATACATTATATTATATATAAAGGATATATTTATTTATGAACGAAATACAAAGAAGAAGAACATTTGCTATCATTTCGCACCCGGATGCTGGTAAGACGACATTGACCGAGAAATTCCTTCTCTTCGGTGGACAGATTCAGGTAGCAGGTGCAGTCAAGAATAACAAGATTAGAAAGACCGCCACTTCCGACTGGATGGATATAGAAAAACAGCGTGGTATCTCTGTCTCTACTTCCGTGATGGAGTTTGATTACCTTCCTGACGGACAGACAGGCGATCCTTATAAGGTCAACATCCTCGATACTCCTGGACACCAGGACTTCGCCGAGGATACCTATCGCACCTTGACGGCTGTTGACTCTGCCATCATCGTGGTCGACTCAGCCAAGGGTGTGGAGGCGCAGACTCGCAAACTGATGGAGGTCTGTCGTATGCGCAATACGCCTGTGATCATCTTCATCAACAAGATGGACCGTGAGGGTCGTGACCCTTTCGACGTGCTCGATGAGTTGGAGCAGGAATTGAAAATCAAGGTTCGCCCTTTGTCTTGGCCTATCGGTCAGGGCGCTCGTTTCAAGGGCGTTTACAATATCTATGAGCGTCAGCTCAATCTCTTCACACCTAACAAGCAGCGTGTGACCGAAAAAGTGGCAGTTGACATTCAGAGCAAGGAACTTGATGAGCGGGTGGGGGAGCGTGAGGCCAACCAGTTGCGTGAGGAACTAGAGTTGGTCGATGGCGTCTATCCTGAGTTTGAGGTAGAAACATATCGTTCTGCCGAGGTGGCACCGGTCTTCTTTGGTTCTGCCTTGAACAACTTTGGTGTGCAGGAACTCTTGGATTGTTTCGTCGAGATTGCTCCTTCTCCTAAGCCTACTCAGGCTGAGGAGCGCTTGGTGAAGCCGGAAGAACCGAAGTTTACAGGCTTCATCTTCAAGATTACAGCCAACATCGACCCGAACCACCGTTCTTGTATTGCTTTCTGCAAGATATGCTCGGGCAAGTTTGTGCGCAACCAGCCTTATTATCATGTACGCTTGGACAAAACCGTGCGATTCTCTTCGCCTACCCAGTTTATGGCGCAGCGCAAGAGTACCATCGATGAGGCTTACTCTGGTGATATCGTAGGTCTGCCAGACAATGGCATCTTCAAGATTGGTGACACGCTGACCGAGGGCGAGAAGATTCATTTCCGTGGTTTGCCTTCGTTCTCTCCACTTCTCTTCAAGTACATAGAGAACGATGACCCGATGAAGAGTAAGCAGTTCCAGAAAGGCTTGGAACAGTTGATGAACGAGGGTGTGGCACAGTTGTTTGTCAACCAGTTCAATGGTCGTCGCATCGTGGGTACGGTGGGACAACTTCAGTTCGAGGTTATCCAGTATCGCTTGGAGAACGAGTATAACGCCAAGTGCCGTTGGGAGCCTGTCCACTTGCACAAAGCCTGTTGGATCGAGGCTGATGACGAGCAGGAGCTGGAGAACTTCAAGAAGCGTAAGTATCAGTATATGGCGAAGGATATCGAGGGCAGGGATGTCTTCCTGGCCGATTCGGGCTATGTGCTTCAGATGGCTCAGCAAGATTTTGAGCACATCAAGTTCCACTTTACTTCGGAATTCTAGTTGAAAGTTAGGAGTTAGAAGTTAGGAGCTGGAAAATAGAAAAATAGGATAGCGATATTTATCAATAAAAGGAATAATTACCAATAAAAGTTAACGGATAGGAGAGTAAAAAATGATAGATGAAATGGCTGAAAGACCGGGAACGATGGCCAAGGTCGTCGCATGGCAGAAGGAGCATATCTCCGACCGCCAGATGACCTTGATACTTGCCTTCGTGATCGGTGTGCTCGCTTCGGTGGCAGGATACTTCCTCCATGGCATCGTGCATGAGATACAGGTCTTGCTCACATCGGGATTTTCCAAGAGTACCTACAACTTGCTCTATTTGTTATTCCCTATCGTGGGTATCTATCTCACTTCGCTCTTTATCAAATACGTGGTGAGGGACAATATCTCGCATGGTATTACCCGTGTGCTCTACGCCATCTCCACCAAACAGTCGAAGTTGAAGGCTCACAACTGTTGGTCCTCTGTGGTAGCCTCCGGCATCACCATTGGCTTTGGTGGTTCCGTGGGTGCCGAGGCACCTATCGTGCTGACGGGATCTGCCATCGGAAGCAATCTGGGACAGATTTTCCGCATGGACAAGAAAACGATGATCCTGCTCGTGGGATGTGGAGCGAGCGCCGCCATCGCAGGAATCTTCAAGGCTCCGATTGCCGGTTTGGTGTTTACCCTGGAAGTCTTGATGGTAGACCTTTCCATGGCATCGCTCTTACCGATTCTGATATCGTGTGTGACAGCTACTTGTTTCACCTATATCTTGATGGGCGACAAGTCTCTTTTTGACTTTACGCTGACCAATCCATGGGTGCTCGACCGTTTGCCGGCTTGTATCTTGCTCGGCATATTCTGTGGCTTCGTGAGCCTGTACTTCATGCGCACCATGTCGGCTTGCGAGGGGTTCTTCGCCCAGTTGAAGCAGTATCCCTACGTGAAGTTGCTCTTTGGCGGCATCATCTTGAGTAGCCTCATCTTCCTCTTCCCGTCCCTCTATGGCGAGGGATATTCGGCTGTGAACGTCCTCCTGAAGGGAAAGACGGAAGCCGACTGGGACATGGTGATGAACAACTCCCTCTTCTACGGACATAGCCAACTGTTGGTGCTCTATGTGGGGTTGGTTACTTTTACCAAGGTATTCGCTACTTCTGCCACCAATGGTAGTGGTGGTTGTGGTGGAACCTTCGCTCCATCCCTCTTTATCGGAGGTTTCGCTGGCTTTTTCTTTGCTCGTATATGGAATATCAACGAGATTGGTATCTATGTACCCGAACAAAACTTTACCTTAATGGGTATGGCGGGAGTGATGACGGGAGTGATGCATGCGCCACTGACGGGCATCTTCCTGATAGCGGAGCTTACGGGAGGTTACCAGTTGTTTATGCCGTTGATGATTGTGTGTATCTCTTCCTTCCTGACCATCAGCATCTTCGAGAGTCATAGCATCTATGCTCTTCGACTGGCAAGGGAAGGTAAGCTCTTGACGCACCATATCGACAAGGCCGCCTTGACCCTGATGGGTATGCAGAGCATGGTAGAGAAGGACTATCACCCGGTCAGTCCTGACCTGCCGATGGGAAAGTTGGTGTCTGAGATTAGCCGAAGCAACAACAACTTCCTCCCTGTTGTAGACAAGGCGGGTGTCCTGTTGGGCATCATCGATATTACCCGCATTCGCCATATCATCTTCCGCACCGAACTCTATAACCGTTTTAAGGTCAAGCAATTGATGTTGCAGCCGGCTACCGTGCTCAGTGATCATGAGCCGATGGATGAGGTGATGAAGAAATTTGATGAGACCGATGCTGCCCAGTTGCCAGTCGTGGACATGAGTGGTGTGCTGGTGGGATATATCAGTCGAACGAAGATTTATTCGATGTATCGCCAGATAGTGTCGGATATGTCGGCGGAATAATTTAAGTGAAGAATGAAGGAAATGAAAAAAGAAGACTTAAGAATTGTGTTCATGGGAACCCCGGAGTTTGCGGTGGAATCCCTCAAACGCCTCGTGGAAGGCGGATATAACGTGGTGGCGGTTGTCACCCAACCTGATAAACCGGTGGGTCGCCACCAAGACACGTTGCAGCCATCTCAGGTGAAACAATATGCCCTTTCTCAGGGCTTGCCGGTGTTGCAGCCTGTCAAGATGAAAGACCCTGAATTTGTGGAGCAGTTGCGTGGCTATCACGCCGACTTGCAGGTGGTGGTCGCCTTTCGTATGTTGCCAGAGGTTGTGTGGGACATGCCTCGTTTGGGTACTTTTAACGTACATGCAGCCTTGTTGCCGCAATACCGTGGTGCTGCTCCTATCAATTGGGCGGTCATTAACGGCGAGACGGAGACGGGTGTGACGACCTTCTTCCTTGACCATGATATCGATACCGGTCGTATCATCATGCAGAAGTCCTTTGCGATTCCGGATGATGCTGATGTCGAGTATGTCTATGATGGTTTGATGCACCTGGGTGCCGACATCGCCAAAGAGACCATCGACCGTCTCTTGGAGGCGGATGGTCATATTGAATCCATGCCACAGGAGAAATTGATTTCCACCGATACCGTTCTGCACAGTGCTCCGAAGATATTCAAGGAAACTTGTCGTATCGACTTCCATCAGCCTGCCAAGAAAGTTTACGACTTCATCCGTGGTTTGTCCCCTTATCCAGGTGCTTGGACCGAAATCCAGAAGGAAGGTGGTAAGGCACAGGTGCTGAAGATATTCAAGGCTACCAAGACAGGAAAGGCTGTCATGGAAGAAAAAAATCCAGCTTCGGATGAGGCTATGGGTGTAGGTACCCTTCGAGTAGAAGGAAAGCAATTGCAAATCGCTTGTGCCGATGAGTGGTTGCAACTCGATACGATTCAGATTAGTGGTAAGAAGAGAATGGAGGCACGTGACTTCCTCAATGGAATGCGTGACATCGAACAATATAAGAGTTTAGAATAATAGCTATATTCGTATCAAAGCGATGAAGAGCATTAAATAACAAAAAAGGAGAAATTAAATATGACTCAGCAAGAGGATATTAAAAATGCAGTGGAGTGTATGCGTAAGGGTGGAGTGATTCTCTATCCTACCGATACGGTATGGGGTATCGGTTGTGACGCAACCAATGCCGAGGCTGTGGCCAAGGTCTATAAGATTAAGCAGCGTGATGACAGCAAGGCGCTCATTTGCTTGGTGGATAGTGCCGACCGTATGGCTCGTTATTTCCGTAACGTGCCACAAGTGGCTTGGGATTTTATCGATGCAGCTATGCCTGTGAAACCAACTACTGTTATCTTGGATGATGCCACGGGCATTGCCAACAACTTGGTGGCTGAGGATGGTAGTCTTGCCATGCGAGTAACCTACGAACCTTTCAGCAAGGAACTTTGCTATCGTTTCCAAAAACCGATTGTCAGTACCAGTGTCAACATCAGTGGACAGCCAGCGGCCCAAAACTATTGTGACATAGCTTCTGAGTTGTTGGAGCAAGTCGACTACGTTTGTTGGTCACGTCGCCAGGAACACAAGCCTCATACCCCTTCAAGCATCGTCAAGCTTGCTAAGAATGGTGAGGTGAAAGTTATCAGATAACGTAACGGAAAAAGGTCGTGGGGTAAATGTTTCTTCCTCACGACCTTTTTCTATTCTCTTCTTTCATTATTCCTTTTTGTCTGCTTCGTAAATGGTAACCTCGCTTTCTTCCAAAAAATCCTCTTCCTCATTCTCGCCATCCTCTTGATCTTCTCTTTCTTTTTTTCCGAAGTTTGGATCAATTTTCAGAAAGGCTGTGACCAGAAAGGTAATGGCGCAACAGGCCATGACCACAATGAAGAAATGGCGGTAGCCCAATATATCTTTGAGATAACCCGACACCATTCCCGGTAACATCAGTCCAAGGTAAGAGATACCGGTACAGATAGAGTAGTGGGAAGTCTTGAACTTGCCCTGACTATAGAAAAGCATGTAGAGTGTTAGCACTGTGAATCCCAATCCATAGCCAAACTGTTCGATGAAGAGACAGGTGGATACCATGACGATATTCGAATTGAGCGAGTAACTGAGGTAAATGTACACGACATCCGGCAAGGTGATGGCGCAAACCAGTGGCCACAACCATTTCTTCATACCGTCGCGACTTACCAAGATGCCACCGATGATGCCACCCAGCAGCAAACCTATCAAGCCGACTGTTCCATTGGCAAGTCCGTATTCCTGTGGCGACATGCCCAAGCCTCCCTGTGAGTTCGGGCGGAGTATGAAGGTCTTGGTCATCGTATTGAGCAAGGCTTCAGGAAAGCGATAGAACAAGAGAAAGAGCATCACGCAAATCGTCTCCGAGATGCCGAACTTTTGGAAAAAAGTACGGAACATGTTTTTCAACTCGTGTGTTACCTCACTCACGGTTCTGTCAGTCTGAACATCTTCCTTAGGTCGAGGCATGAATCGACTGTGGTAGAGCCAAAGTCCGATGAAAAGACCTGCCAAACCGTAGAAAATCAAAGCCCATGTGAAACGAATCTGGTTGCGGAACATTACTTGCAAGACACCAGCCAGCATCACCAAAAAACCATTGACAAAGATGATGGCAAGGCGATAAAAGGTATTGCGCAGTCCCACAAACTTGGTCTGATTGTGCTCATCGAGTTCTATCATGTAGAAACCATCGGCAGAGATGTCATGTGTGGCACTGCAGAAGGCAATCAGAAAGAAAAAACACATCGTCGCCTGAAACCAGAATGCCGTCGGAATGGAGAAGGCTATGCCGGCGAGTGAAGCTCCGATGAGGGCTTGCATCGTCAATACCCACCAACGCTTAGTTTTCAAAAGATCGATGAAAGGACTCCACAGGGGTTTGATGACCCAGGGCAAGGCAAGCCAACCAGTGAAGAGCCCTACTTCGGCATCGGTCAAGCCCATCTGCATGTACATCACTACCGAAAGTCCGGTTACGATGATGTTTGGCAGTCCTTCCGCAAAATATAGTGTAGGAATCCATGCCCATGGACTCCGCTTGTTTTTATTGCTCATTTTTATATTTCATGTAATGTTATGTTATGTGTTATTTATATAACTGTTTGATGTTGGCTCCCTGATAGTAGTGTAGGAGGATATCGTCGTAGGCATATCCTTCTTCGCCCATCACGGCAGCTCCAATCTGGCAGAGACCTACTCCATGTCCCCATCCGGCACCAATTAACTCGAAACGTCCCGGGACACCTTGTTCATTGAGGTCGTACTTGTCGACGACGAAGGCTGAACTATAGAGATGAGAGTCACTGAGAGCACGGCGAATCTCTAGTTCCTTACCGATGGTGAAGGTCTTTTCGGTTCCTATGATTTGCAGTTTGCTGATTCGTCCGCTTTTGCCTCGCTCCACGGCTTGTAGGTCAAGGACAGAACCTACGTTGAGCTTCAGCTTTTCTTCTAACAACTGCTGTATTTTCTCTTGTGTGAGGCTTACTTTCCACCGATAAAAATCTGCGGTCTCCTGATCATAGTCGTTCAAAACCTGCGAGAGAACTCTCTTGTCTTGGGTGTTGCAGAAGGCTGGAGGATTTGAGCGAATCCACTTCTCTGCCGCTTGTTCTTGGGTCAAGTCTGGCAAACTACCTATGCCGTCGATTTCTGAGTCCTCGTTTCTTCTTGTTGAAGAAGTCTTCACTCCTAACGCAATGTCTCTTATGGCTGAAAGATAGTTTTTGGGTGTATTCTCCCAGCAATATTGAAACTCCTCGGTGACACCACCACAACATTTGGAGAAGCGAGCATCGCAAATTTCGTCTCCATCGAGTAGTACTTGTCCTTTGGTCTGTCGGATAGCCTCCGCCACGTGAGGGGAGGTCTCCTTGGTGATACCTTGGTAACGCTGGCAATGGTCGTCCGCACATACATCGAAGATGGTGTGGTCCTCTCGATCGTACCAACGGATGAGCATGTCGTCCTTCTTGACAAACGAGAAGAAGTTATTACCACTTTCCGCCACTTCTCTCCGCTTCTTCATCTGTGCCAAGAGCCAAGAACGAGATATGACAGCATGAGCCTTGAGAAGCTCCAAACTGGATGTTGCGCTCATCTCGCTACTGATGACGCTCTCCAAGTATTTCTCCACGGGCAGCTCGTTGATGGCGCAAATCTTATCTGCCTCAACCACGAAACGGAGAGTTCCAAGGAAGGTTTGCGTCTCCCTGCGCTCCCAATGGAAGTTGACACCGATAGTTACGTCGCTCAGCGAGAACGAGGCGTCGTTACTCTGTGGATGGAAGGTAAGTTTGCTGTATTGATTTCCATTCCATAACACACCGCCTTCGAAAAATTCCACCACTTGGTCACCAGTCACCGTCTCGCCTTTGGCAAGGTAAGGCTTGGTGAGCGAGAAGTGAATCTTCTGACCGCTGACAATGCCGACGGTCACATTCGGTTGCTTGCCGTTATGATATATGGTGGCAATCGAACGAGAATCTTTTGCTTCTTTGGATGCTTTCAACTTGGCGATGATGGTATTTGTTTTTTCTTCAGAGACACCACATTCCTGCAAGATGGCTGTGGCTGTCTCATTGGTCAACTTGCGGAAGTCTTCCTCACGAGGAGTAATGATGAGTCCACTCATGTCCAAGGCTCCTGGCGAAACCATGATTTGCGCATCGCCCTCGGCGAAGTAAGCTTCCGGGCGGTGTTTCTCTCTAGGGATGACTACACTGATGTATTCATCGCCCTTGCGCCAGGCGATGATGTTCATCATTGGCTCCGTCTCATCGCCACGAACAGGCATTGACTGATAGAGACGACGGAAGAGCGCCTCGTCGCTATCCTCGCTCTTCGAAATGATAACGAAGGCTGGAACCACAAAGTCTCGGATAACGGAAATCTTCTCCTCGTCGTTGAGAGAAATGATGTCGGTTAGGTTGCGAGAGAGACGCTGCCAGTTGGTCTGCAATGGCAAAATCCCACTCGTACCTGCCTGGAAATGAAGATGGTCTGGCGCTGAGGCTCCACACTTCGGTCCATTATAGAACACCATCAACTCGCTATGCAAGGAGAGGAATCGGTGCATCTCTCCATAATTGTCGAGTATAGCCTGTGGCTGATGCTTGCGAGCCGGAATGGTGAAATGGACAGGCAGGATTGGGAATGGATTGACCAAAAGTTGGAAGCGGTCATCTATCTGCTTTGCCATCTGCACCTTCGGACGATTCTTGTCACACAGGAAGCAAGGGCGCTCGCCCAAGGTTTTCTTGTCGATCTTGGCACCCGTGCTCACGATGCGGGCTGGATTCCACTGCAATTTGACTTGGTCGGAGAGCTGATGGGTCTCCACATGCTTGAGGTCACGGAAACGATGGCGAGCATCTGCCCACTTTTCCAACTGACGGTTGAAGAAACGAGAGATACTACTGTCTTCCATAATATCTGCCTTACCCTGCAACATCTGCTGACGAGCCTTCAACTCCATCGTGCGAAGACGGTCTTTATAGAGGTTGTTGGCATTCACCTTGTCTATGCTCAACGCAGCATCGCTGTTGCCTCCCCATCGACGGCAGAGATAAAGTTCATCGTAGATTCTGCCGATGCGGTAGCGACGGGAGAAAGCCAAGCCGAGGGCATAGTCCTCACCATAACTGGTGTTAGGAAATTGTATCTGTCGAACCAATGGAGTGAAGAAGGCACGAGGTGCGCCCAATCCATTGATGCGCAGAGCGTTGTTGCATCCGTTCTCATCGGTCCATTCCTTATGGTCGATGAGTCCTGGAGGCAGGGTGTTGAGATCGAAGTCGCACATGCGATAAGAGCCTATCATCATCGCCGCCTTCTGCTTGTGGAAAGCATCCACTATTTTCTGCAGAGTCTTCGGCGAAGAATAGAGGTCATCGCTGTCGAGCTGTACTGCAAACTTACCACAATGGTCGCTGTTGATGGCTACGTTCCAGCAGCCACCGATTCCGAGATCGTTTCTATCCGGCACTATCTGGATGAGGCGACCAGCCATCTTATCGTTTCTTGTCTCCATCTCACGAGCAATCTCCGAAAGAATTTCGCCCGTACTGTCGGTGGAGTGATTGTTGACCACGATGACATTAAACTTGAAGTTGGTCTTTTGGCTGAGGGCACTCTTCACTGCATCGGCGATTGTCTTCTCACGGTTGAACACAGGGATGACCACAGAAGCCTCATACTCAAACTCCTGTTCGTCGAAATCGGGCTGACGATAGAAATTAGTATCCACCAACGCACCTACCTTTTCCAGATGCTGGGTGCAAGCCTTCTCCATCTCTATCTGCACCTCATGGTTGCGAGGGTTCACATAGTCGAATTGTTTCTCGCCGCTCTTTCTGGTGTCGAGTTCATCCTCCGTATAGAGGAACTCGTTGAGGTGGAAGATTTCTCCCACACGACTCAAGTAAAGGCGAAGGTCGTAAAGACCGGCAAACTGATACTCGGCACGGTCTTGCTGCGCCATGTAGTCGTAAAGATACTGCGACTTGATGAGCCAAAGACTTCCGAAGTCGAAGTCGTCACGGAGCGAACCTTGCTGATAGTCTATGACTGGGTGTTTCACCAGTTTTCCCTTGACCATCGAATAATGGTCGGCGTAAACCATCACCGCTCCCGTATCATCCGCCGTGCGAAGGAAACGTTCCAAGGCATAGAGTCCCCAACGGATAGGTGTGGTCTTGGTGCAAATCATCACATAGTCAGCGTCGGCGTTCTCGGCGATGCTGCTCACGGTGTTGGAACTTTCCAATCGATCGATGACCACAAAGGTGCAGCCATCTGGCACTTGATGATGAGCAGCAAAGTCGGCGCTCACCAAGAGATTGATATGCTGAACTGTCTTGTTGTCGTGTAGCTCGGACAGAGCTGCCTGGGCTATCTCCAAGTCTTCACAAGGCAAGAATAAGTCTATTTTTTCTCTCATTTCTTTGTGTTATGTTTTTGGCGTTTTAGCCTCGATTTGAGACTTTAAACAGTCATTTTTCTCTTTATTTTAGC
>DHMR01000085.1 GCA_002405875.1 bacterium UBA4637 | reverse complement strand
GCAGGTGGTGCCTCGTTGGCACCGAGTCGATGCGCATTGGTAGCGCTCATGATGCTTGCCTTCAAGAGGCCGTTGTGCTTGTAAACGCCCATCAAGGTCTCCACGATGAAGACCACGAAACGGAGGTTGTCCTCCGGGGTCTTGCCTGCGGCATGGAGCAACACGCCGGTATCGGTGCAAAGACTCCAGTTGTTGTGCTTGCCCGAGCCGTTCACGCCAGCGAATGGCTTCTCGTGCAAGAGCACACGGAAGCTATGCTTGTGGGCCACACGTTTCATGAGGCTCATCAAGAGCATGTTATGGTCTACGGCGAGGTTGCACTCCTCATAGATAGGAGCCAACTCAAACTGGTTAGGAGCCACCTCGTTATGGCGGGTCTTGCAAGGAATGCCGAGTTCGAGGGCTTGGATTTCAAGGTCCTTCATGAATGCCTGCACACGTTCAGGGATGGTTCCGAAATAATGGTCGTCCATCTGCTGGTTCTTTGCTGAGTCGTGTCCCATGAGAGTACGACCCGTGAGCATCAAGTCAGGGCGAGCTGAGTAAAGGCTTTCGTCCACGAGAAAATACTCCTGCTCCCAACCGAGATTGGTCTGCACCTTCTTCACGTTAGGATAGAAATAGTGGCACACTTCGGTAGCCGCCTCGCTCAAAGTATGGAGCGAACGGAGCAAAGGAGCCTTATAGTCCAAAGCCTCACCGGTGTAAGAAATAAAGATGGTAGGGATACAAAGGGTATCGTCGATGATGAACACAGGCGATGTTGGGTCCCAGGCAGAATAGCCACGAGCCTCGAAAGTGTTGCGGATACCGCCGTTAGGGAACGAGCTGGCATCAGGTTCCTGCTGGACGAGCAACTTGCCAGAGAATTCCTCTATCATACCACCCTTTCCGTCATGCTCTACGAAAGCATCGTGCTTCTCGGCAGTGCCCTCGGTCAATGGCTGGAACCAGTGCGTGTAGTGAGTTACTCCGTTTTCCTCAGCCCAAAGCTTCATGCCCGCAGCCACGGCATCGGCAATGGAACGATCCAGACGAGTACCGTTGTCTATCACATCGATGAGTTTCTCGTACACATCGGATGGCAGATACTTGTACATCTTCTGACGGTTGAATACATACTTGGCGAAGTACTCCGAAGGACGCACCTTAGGCACCTCCACCTCAACAGGTCTTTTCTTAAAGGCCTCGGCTACAACCTCAAATCTCAAATTAGCCATTCTTTTATTATTTATATTAAGTTTGCGAGTGCAAAGGTAATAAATAATTGGCAATTTGCTATCATATCAGCGATTTTTTAAACAAAAATCACTAAAAAAGCCACTAAAGGCTACAAAATCTGTCGATAAGCTTCTTTCTGAAGAGTCTTCCCACCTTCACATAGTCGAGCATGTCGAAGGGGGGATAAAAATGGCATACGTTATCAACCACCTCTATCAGATAGTCCATGTTGATGATGAATTTCTGGTTTACTTGCACAAACTGACCGTCGAGTTCCACCAAGGCATCGCTCTTCACACAGCGTTTCAGGCGGATGGGCTGTTTGCTGCCAGCCACGATGACCTCCCAGCAACGCATCTCATGATTGTACTGGAAGAGACCGATGTCGCGCTTGTCGATGAGTTTGAAATCGAGGGTGTTGGTGTAGAGCAAGAACTTGCCACCTTTCTTGCGCTGGACGCCATCGGTTTCGGATTCTTTCGCTACGGGAACCGCTGCTTCCTGAAGTCGTTTCATGATGGTGGCGAGCTCCTCCGGGTCGATGGGTTTGAGCAACACGTCGAAAGCTTTCTTGCGGAAGGCGGGCAAGATGAATTCGTCGTAGGCGGTATACATCACCACCCGGCACTGGCCATGGGTGAAGGCTGCGATGCGGTCGAGGAAATCCAATCCCGAAATATCGGGCAACTGGACGTCGAGAAACAATACGTCAGGTTGGTGCTGGTTCACCAGGGCGAGTCCGTCTAGCCCATTGAGTGCCACCCCAGCCACATCCATCTGATATTTCTCCTTGAGCAGCTGTTCTAGGTTCATCCCAGCCACCTTGTCATCGTCCACAATTATTGCTTTCATATACATTATTATATTATATAGTTTTCTTGTTGATAGAGAGTCTCGACTCGCACCCCGTCACCTTACCATCGGCATCGGTTAGGTTGCGAAGGGAGAAGGTCATCTTGCCCCTGCCTCGGTTGTGCTCGTTGAAGATGGTGATGGTCTGGGTTATGATGTTCAGACCGGTACGTTTTTTGCCCACGCTGCGGATGTCGAAGCCTGGTCCGTTGTCTATTACGGCTATCTGGATGGAGCCATCCAAGAGTTGGTCTACCTTCACCTGAAGCAGTTTGCTTCCATCCCAGCCTTTGAGACCGTGGACAAAAGCATTTTCCACCAATATCTGCACAAACATCGACGGCAGGAATATTTGGCCGAGCGGAACATCCCGAGCCACCTCCAGATGGTAACTGAAATCATCACCCAGCAGATATTTCTCCACCTCTACATACTGATTCACAAACTCCAATTCCTCATTCAGCGACACTTCCAAGCGACACGACATGTCGAGGTTGGCTCTTATCAGTTTGGTGAGTGCCAGCAGTTCGTTAGCCTCCTGCTGCCCAGCATTCACAATCTTGTTGTTGAGCACATTGAACACGAAATGGGGCGAGATGCGGTTGCGAGCACTTGCCAACTTGAGCTGCATGATGCGCAACTTGTCTTCTTCCAAACGTCTGCGCGACTGCAACCACTTAAGCACGAATGCCAAGCCCACCAGCAGTACGATAGCCGCCGCAGCCAGAGCTATCAGGTTTGCCTTTCTTACCTCAGCCGTCTTGTGTTCCATCTCTAAGCTATGGTGCAGTCGGAGCGTATCTTGTGTGAATCGCTCCATCACCTCGGAGGCTCGCATGTTCACACGGTTGTGTTCCAGCGAGTCGATCATGGCTTGGTCGGCCTTCAGATTGAGATAGGCAGAGCGGAAATCTCCCTTTGCCTTGTAATATTCCCGCAAATAATGATTGCGTATCTGTCGCAGGTTGAAGGCGATGTCGCTGTCCTTGCGGTCGGGAAATTCCGTCTTTTCCTTGTTCAGAATAACAGAAACAGCAGCCATATTTCCCTTCTTCACCTCTTGTCCGATGTGGATGGTATTGCAGTAGTACACCGCCACGAGGTCATGGTTGGCAGTCATGAATGGTTCTGCCTCTGAGAGGTATTTTTCTGAGAGGGCGATGGAGTCGAGGTTGAGGTACACATCCGCCATGTTGAGCTTGCACAGATACATGTCGAAGGTATCGGTCTTATGATGATGCTCCAAGAGTTGCTTCATCAAGAGAAACTTCTTGAGCGAGTTGGCATAGTCTTTCTTGTAATAATAGTAGTTGCCGTAGTTGTTGAGATAGTAAGCCTGCATGTTGAGCGGCATCTCGTCGAAGTAGCGTTCCGTTTGTTGGAAATACTTCAGCGAGGTGGCGAAGTCGTTGAGCTGCTGATAGATGGTAGCAAGTCCCATGTAGAGCGTGATGTTCTCCTTGCGGGGCAACTGGAGGGAGTCGACGAGGAAGAGTGCGCGCCGATACCAAACCGCCGCCTCTGGCAATTGGTTTTTCGAGACATAGGCATCGCCTAGGTTGGCGCAAATCTTGGGAGTCTGCTCCTTGATGTCGCTTTGGAGCGAATACTCGCAAGCCATGCGGTAAAGTTTCACCTGTCCATCTAGGTTTTTATGAAAGTTGTGATAGTTGGCTGCCTGACAATTGTAGGCATAAGCCAAGAGCGAACAAAGCCGAGGCGACTTGGGTTGACGACTGGCGAAGTCGATGGTGCGGTCGATGTATTCCACCATGGAGTCGGGGGTGGATGAGAGACAGAAATACTGCCCCATCCTCACATAATACTCATAATAGGTGAGACTGTCTTCTGCGGAAGCCATCCCCTGCCCTATCAACCTGCGGACGTGCGGTGATTGCTTTTTCAGCGAGTCGTCGAGACTAGACAGAGACGCAAGCTGACCCTTCCTGGCATTCTGCAGTACATGGCGACGACCGCCACTGCAAGATGCCAAGAGCAAGAATATTGCCAAAAGAGACCAACCTATGTGTTTCATAAGAGATGCTTATCTGCCCTGCTTCCAGTTGAAGAGGTAGTCGATACCATTGATTTTTACCTTCACGTAGAGGTCTACGGCTTTCTTGTCGGAGGTGTAGAGATACCCCGTCACCGCCTCTCCCGGATGCACGGTGGTACGCTCCAAGTAGCCCAAATCCTCAGGTTCCTTGTCGGTAAACTTCATGCGAGTACTCTCGTCGAGCTTACGCATGCGGCAAATACGCTTTTGAAACTCCTTGAGAGTATCGGAAGTACCAGCGTTAAACACCTTGGCGCCCAAGTTGGCGTTGACCGAAGCCTCACGCACACTTCCCAGCACAGCATTCTTCTTGGTATACTTTCTTATCTTCTCGTTGTATTCTTCGGTAGAGACCAACTCGTAGTTCTTACGCTTGTTGTTCTTGAGGGAGTAAATCTCAATCTGTCGTGGGTCGATGTCTACATTGATCATGCTCTTGTTGACAATGAACAAGCCGATTTCTCGATAGTCGCCGATATTGCTGGTGATGGAATTGCTGGCACCTACGATGAGCCCATTTTTGTTGTAGTAAGGCCAAGCTACGCCATTCTTATACTCAGTAGACACCTCTTCTAGCGTAGGAGCCTCCAACACAGGCTGCTTGTCCACGATGCTATATTTAGAATAGTTACCGTCGGCATCCACGATGACGTAGAAGCCCTCGGGCTTGTCGGCCTTGTAAGGGGTGAGCTCGCACACCTTTCCATCTTCGGTAAATGCCGCATACAAGCCGTCTCGCAGTCCATCGTTGACAAAGAAATGCTTCTTGATGTTTCCATTGTTATAATAGATGGTGTACTCGCCCTGCAACTTGCCATCAACGTAGTTCTTCGATTCCTCAACCTGTCCATCCTTAAAATAAGACACAAACTGGTCGGTAAACTTGCTGTTGGAGTCATCGGCCTTATCGAGTTCCAAGAAGCTTCCTTCGCTCTGCAGTTCACCGCTGATATAATAGGTTTTGAACTCCTTGGTCATGGATACGTTGGCTGGATAGAGTGCCAAGCGACAATAGCTGGCGAAAGCCTTGTTGCTAGTCACCTTCCAGTTTTTGTTGTAATAGATGGTGTCCACACGGTCTTGAGGGACAACAGGTGCCGGAGATGGCGTCGCCACTGTATCCACCACAACTGGCTTAGCCGTCTGTGGGGGCATAGGCAACGTAACAGCCTTGTTGTCTTGCTGTTTTTCCTCGGCAGCGACATTGTCTTTCACCACCACTTTCTTAACCACTTTTTTTTTGGCGCCCCCCTTCCTACTCTGTGCATTGACCGAAGTAGAAAATACCAAAATAGCAGCAAACAGGGTGAAGCACCTCATTCCAAAGTTATTTCTAATACTCATTATATCTATACGTGTTTATGTTGGTTGTGATACATTTACTTTTCCATATTGAGTGCAAATATAATAAAAATTCGCCAAAAAGGCAAATCTTTCAAGTTAAAATCCTATTTTTACACGCCACAAATCAGAGAATAATCAGAGACAGAATAAAAATAAGCACAAAATAAAATCACTTAATCACCCGTACAAAACGAATAAACACGAAATCTGGCACAAAAGACAATCCCTTGCAGCTAAAAGCCACAAGGGATTGTCTTATCTTGGTTAGAAGCGGTACACAGCAAAGCTGTTTGGCTTCATTTTCACATTCAGCACATTGCCCTGTGCCTGTACATCGGAAACCACTGGCACTACAACATTCTTGTTGTCTATCTTGTTCTCTGCCTGCAAATTGTCGGCATGAAGCAAAGTCAACTTACCTGCCTTCAAACTCTTCAAGCCATTGAAGGTGACATTGATTTCCTTCTCCTCGTTGGAGGTGTTGGCTATCTTCACAATATAGCTCTTGGTGTTCTTGTCGTAGCAAGCGGTGGCATAAAGACCATCCTTGCCCTCGACAGCCTTGCCATTCTCGGTAAGTTTCAACACGTTGGTACCCTTGTTCAAGCCATAGAGCTGCTGAACATAATAGTTAGCCGAGCGAACAGAACTCAAGTTGTCGAACCAGATGAGGTCTGGACGCCACTGCCATCCCTCTACATGAGCGAAGAGAGGAGCGTAGGTTGCCTGGTAAACCACATCCGCATTGCGCTCTAAGCCTGTCATGAAGGCTGCCTCGGAGAGTGCTGCCTCCCAAGAGTTAGGATCGTTCTTGGCATGAGCGGCATACTCACCGGCAAAGACCTTAGGACCCTTGCGGTCGTAGTTGTCGTAGCGGTTGGCATTGGTACGGAACCACTCTGGGCTCTTATAGTAGTGCTCATCCACGAGGTCGGTCTTCAACTTGCGCATCTGCTCCCAACCGTAGTCGAAATCCTTGCCATCGGCAGAAGGACCAGATGAACCGCAAATCTTCATCTTAGGATACTTGGCACGAATCTGCTTGATAAACTCCTGGAGACGTTCCGGATAGAGAGGTCCCCACTGCTCGTTACCGATACCAATCTGCTTGAGGTTGAATGGAGCTGGATGACCCATGTCGGCACGGAGCTTGCCCCACTTGGAGGTAACAGGACCATTGGCAAACTCGATGAGGTCGAGTGCATCGTCGATATAGCTCTGGAGATCCTTCACTGCCACATGAGCATTAGGATCGTTGTCGTCGTTCTGATACTGGCAAGCCAAACCCACAGAAAGGATCGGCAATGGCTCTGCGCCAATTTTCTCCGAGAGAAGGAAATACTCATAGAAGCCCAATCCCAAAGACTGATAGTAGTTAGGGAAGAGGCGATGTGGGAAGGTATCTCTCCAACGGTTCTCATTCAATGGACGGTTCTCTGGAGCACCCACTGAGTTTTTCCATTCATAGCGAGTGTCGAGGTCGGTACCCTCCACGATACATCCACCAGGGAAACGGAACACACCAGGGTGAAGGTCGGCGAGATCCTGAACGAGGTCGGCACGAAGACCATGCCAGTTATCCTCTGGGAAGAGAGAGACATGGTCGAGGTCAACGCTCTCGCTACCTTTCTCCAAATATACTCTGAGCAAACCCTTGGCATCGGTCTGAGGAGAAGTCAAGGTGGCTGTCAGTTTCTGCCACTTATTATTAGTGATGTCGATGGTCTGCTTGGCAATGACATCGTTCTTGGAATTGACGAGTTCCACACGTATCTTGCCTTTCTTGCCATCTACGAGATGCAGACGACCATAGACTGTAAAGTCATACTTCATATCCTTCTTCAAGCCCATGCCGAAGAAGCCATGGTTCTCAAGACCCGTCTGCTTCTCACGAGCGCCCGCACTCTCCAATGTCACATAGTGAGGATTGCGAGAGAAGGCCGGCTTCAAATCATTGACGGTTACATTACCGAAGGTATTCCATCCCATCAAGCGCTGAGGAAATTCGAACGAGCGGTTCTCTACCATCTCTGCATAGAGACCACCATCCGCGCCGAAATTGATATCCTCGAAGAAGATACCATACATGGTAGGTTGGATTTCTACACCAGGCTTGTTGGCCTGAACTGCAAACTGATGCTGGGCGAAAGCTCCGAGCGAAGACATCGCCAACAATGCGGCTGCGAAAATTTTAGCTTTTCTCATATCTGCTGTTATTATTGTTTTATAGGTTTATATTTACCATTATCTTGCGAGACACATTATTTATCGTAACATCATCTCGGTTGCAAAGATACAAAAAATCCACCCTATAAGAGGTGGATTTTCTGTCTAAATATATTGGATTTTGGTTATAATCCTATCATTTTCGTGCTTTTCCCATCATTATTCTTCATTTTGCCTGTGGAAGAATACTGAATTTGAAAGCTTTGTTACCATAATGAATGCGATACTTCTCCAATGGCCAAGCCCCCCAAGAGTTCTCTCCTGCCACACCGCTATGCTCTCCGTCGAGGAAGAGATTGGTGAACTTCGACTTCTTCAGATTGAAGCTATGACGCTGTTCCTTCTCATCGCCATCGTCCAGTTCCTCTGTATCGAAATGGATGGCAGAGGCATAGAAAGGACGACAAGCCTTCACCTGCAATCCGAAGCCTGCGGCGTCGGTTTGTTTCCACCAGCGCATATCGCTCTTGGTGCCACTCTCCTGTGGACGGATGTATGGGAAGTACTGATTGTCGGCATCATCCTCGTAGATACCGAGACGCATACAGTCTTTGCGGTCGCTATAGTTTTCGATAGGACCACGACCATAATACTGGCTCTTGTCCATATCGTATGGCAACTGCATCAACATACCGAAACGGAACAAGTCGCTCACCTTAGCAGTATCGCTGGCGGCGAAATCCTCAGTTACATCGAGCTTGCCGGTATTAGCCTCCAAGCGATAAGTAAGGGTCAACTCGCCCTTCACCTCTGGCATTGCATAGACGGCACAGATGCTGGCGGTGTTCGCTTTCTTGTCGGTCTCCACAGCCACACCCTTGATGTTCATCTGAGGATTTTTCCATACCTTGAACTTCTTCTGCAAACCTGCACCGAAATCATTATCGGTAGGTGCACGCCAGAAGTTTGGCTTCAAGGTTCCACCTTCACCAAGTAATGACTTGCCTTGGTAAGCATACTCGGAGATGAGACCTGTATTGCGATTCACCTTGAGGGTAATGTCCTTGGTAGAAACCACGATATTCTCGTTTTTCTTCTTATCGTCCACCACCTTCATCTTGACATTTTTCACCTTTTCCTTGCTTGCCTTCGCATCGGTCTTGGCGCAACAAGAAGCTGCCCCTTCTGCCTTGCAGCAACTCTTCTGCTGGATAGGCAACTGTGCATAAGCCACAACCTGGCCATCCTGCATCAATGGCTCAGCCTTTTTGAGCTTGAAATCAAGATTGAGCAAGACCTCCTTGCCCTCTACATTCTCCAAATCATAAGGGATGGCGATGGCTTTGGTTTGCTGAGGAGCCACATCAAGATCGTTGATGATGCCCTGCTGCAACACCTCGCCATTGCTGAGCACTCGCCATTCCATAAGATAGTTGCTCAAGTCACGGAAGAAATTCTCGTTATAGACATTCACTTCCTTCTTGGCTGCATCTTTCCAGGTTGCCCAAATGCTCTGATACTGATAAGCCACCTCATAGGCATGAGGATTGAGCTGGCGATCGGGACCGACGATACCATTGCAGTTGAAGTTGTTGTCGCTTGGGTCGTAATTGTTATAATCGCCACCATATGTGTACTCTATCTTACGAAGCTGCTCATTGCTCAAGCGAGTAGGGTCGCTGATAGTCATAGGAGCCAATATCTTGCGGTGCAACCCCTGGTCAACGAAATCCCAGTCGAAGCCACCCTGGAAGATAGGATACTTGCGTATCAAGTCCCAGTATTCCTTGAGGTTACCGCCAGAATTTCCCATCGTATGGTTATACTCGCATTGGATGAGCGGCTTGGTGCTATTAGGGTCCTTGGCATAGCTCTCGCAAGCTGCCACAGGATAGTACATTGGGCAGAAGATGTCTGTTCCTTCTCCCCTACCAGCCTGCTCGAACTGCACAGGACGGCTCTGGTCTTGACTCTTAATCCACTTGTAAGCATTCAAGAAATTGTCGCCCATCGAAGTCTCGTTGCCCAAACTCCAAGTTACCACACTTGGGTGATTGAAGAACATGGACACATTGTGCTGATTGCGCTCCAATATCTGCTTGGCAAATATCGGTTTCTTCGTCCAGGCATCCTTGCCATAGCCAAAGCCATGGCTTTCCTGGTTGGCTTCAGCCACGAGATAGATTCCATATTCATCACAGAGGTCGTACCAGCGAGGGTCGTCTGGATAGTGGCAAGTGCGCACAGCATTGATATTCAAGCGTTTCATAATCTTGATATCTTGTATCATACGTTCCAGGCTCACTACATAACCTCCATCAGGGTCTATCTCGTGACGGTCGGCTCCCTTGATAAGCACAGGCTGTCCATTCACCAAGAACTGCTTGTTCTTGATTTCCACCTTGCGGAAGCCCACCTTCACAGGAGTGACACTCACGCCCTGGATGCCCTTGGCTGTTGAGTTGCCAAGAATGGTATGGAGGGTATAGAGGTTAGGAGTCTCGGCCGACCATTTCTTCGGATTCGAGAGTTGCAGAGTGCAATCAGCCTTGCCGTTTTTCGATTTCACGATTTTCTGCAACACCACCTTTCCAGTCTCGCCATCATGCAACTGATAAACGACAACAGGATTGCCCTTTACCTTGGCTTGGATGTTGAGCACACCATCTTGATAGTTGTTCACCAAATCGGGAGTCACTCGAATATCCTCCAACTGCAAGTTGGCATTACGAGCAAAGAGATAGTTTTCACGAGCCGGACCGCTCAAGCGCCAGAAGTCTTGGTCCTCACACCAAGAGCCATCGCACCAACGAAAAGTTTGGAAAGCAATGAGATTCTTGCCTTTCTTCAGATAAGGAGTGATGTCAAACTCTGCGGCGACCTTACTGTCCTCGGCGTATCCCGCGAACTTGCCGTTCACATAGAGATAGATATTGGATGTGACACTACCAAAATGAGCGATGACTTGTTTGCCATCCCAGTCGGCAGGAATATCTACGATGCGGCGGTAGGAACCTACATGATTGTCCTTGGTAGGAACAGCTGGTGGCTGTTCGTTGAAATGTCCACGCCAAGCAAAACCCACATTCACGTATTCAGGATCGCCATAGCCATTCATCTCCCAGTTGCCTGGCATCATGATGTTCTTCCATTGCGAATCGTCAAGTCCTTCTTTATAAAAGTCTGTGGGGCGTTGGTCTGCATTAGCTACCCAACTAAATTTCCACTCACCATCCAGAGAGAGGAAATTCTTGCTTTTTGTCTTGTCGACATTGCCTTTGCCTGCCACTTCGCCAGGAGCAAATGTGAAGAAACTTGTGTGCAAAGGGAAACGATTAACGGCATTCACTTGTAGATCATGCCACTCTGTGTAAGTAGGCTGCTGAATCGTCGCCTTATTCAACGACTTAGTGGTAGCCTTCAGCTTTTGTGCACCGAAAGCTACCATTGCCAGACTAGCCATACCACATGTTATGAAAAATCTTTGTCTCATAATTATAGGCTGGTTTTTTTGATTGTATTTATATAATAAGGTAATTAAATAATTACTTACCTTCTAAGTATCGATCATATTCGCAAGCGGCGAGCAACATGGCTCCCACTCCAAAGTTTGCCTGCGAGTTGGCATCCACGGTTTGTCCTGGGATGGCACGCTCGCCGATAGGTTGTACATAGCCCACCTTGCCATCAGGCTGCACCGCAGTCTTGGTGAGATAAGTCCAGGCACGGTCTATCACCTTCTTGTAGTCTTTCTTGGCGAGATAACCATTGTTTACTCCCCAAAGCATGCCGTAGGTGAAGAAGGCTGTACCGCTTGTCTCTGGACCTGGAGCATGGCCTGGATCCATCATCGAACGAGTCCAATATCCCTCAGGCTGCTGAATCTCAGCCACAGCCTTTGCCAGCTTCTGGAACTTATCCACGAAGAACTGGTAGTGCTTGTAATCCTTAGGCATGTCCTGCAACACCTTCGCTAAACCAGCGAGCACCCATCCATCGCCACGAGCCCAGAAGTCCTTCTTTCCGTTGGCACTCTTATGCTTAGGATAGACATACTTGCCATCACGGAAATAGAGATTGGTCTCCTTGTCGAGCATGATCTCGTCGGTGGTTTGGAGGTTATCGTAAAGTTTATCAAGATACTTCACATCGCCTGTCAGTTTATACATCTTGGTCATCACAGGCATCACCATGTAGAGGGCATCGCTCCACCACCAGTAATCTGTAGGCTCGGAGTAAGCCTCATAGTGCATCACTTCCTTGGCACGCTTCACCATATATTCGGATGCAGCAGCATTGCCCTTGGCTGCCTCGATGTTATAGAGGTCGATGTAAGTCTGGAAGCAAATCTGCCAGTCGCCGAAGAGAACATGATCTTTGCCCTCGCCGTATGGCTTGTACTTCCATTTAGCTGGATTAGCCTCTGTGGCTCCCGTCCAGTCATTATGCTCTGCCCAACGAAGGGTATAGTCGAGCATCTTCGGGTCTTTGAGGAGTTTATACACCTCCATATTGCCAGTATGATAAGCGGCATTGTCCCAAAAGGCACGAACCTCAGGCTTGTTGTTAGCCTGCCAATAGTTGTTGACCTTGGTTATCAGTTCTACCACCTGTTCATGATTCCACTTTTTGGAAACCTTGACTTCCTTCTTAGCCTTGGCTGACTTAGCAGGCTGCTCTGCGCTCAAAGGCAAAGCCAAGATCGCAACCGCGAGAATAAGAAATATCTTTTTCATTTTTCTTGCTTTAAATAATGCTTTTTGTTACCATTTATCGGAAGTTCCGATTTCGTCCTTCCACTGGTGATCTTTAGGGAATGGTTGGTTGTTCCAGGCCTTCACCTGTGTCCAAGGCTGTGCTGCATCCGTCCAGAAAGGATGGTTGGCTGGCAAGCCAAGAGGCATGAAGGCGAGAGTTGTCATATAGAGCGAACCATTGTTGGTGTACCAATCAGCTACATTCTTCTGGTTGGTTCCGCAGAAGCCGATGCTCAGATAGCCCTTCTCATTGAAGTTGTTCTCCTGGTCGAACATACGATGCAACACCTTGGTGAGGGCTGCACGCACCTGGCCATTACTCAAATCGCTAGGCAATTTCTGATACCAAGCCAACAAGGCAAGTGGCTGCATCGTTGCCATACGATAAGGGATACTGCGACCGAATGCAGGGAAGGTTCCCTCTGGAGAGATGAATCTTTCCAAAATGATGCTGTACTTCTGACAACGTTTTAACTCTCGGTCATAATACTTCTGATAGTCGAGACGAGTGTTCGCCTTGGCATCTATCATTGCCTGAAGGGTCTCCAAGTACATCGGATGGAACACATAGCTGCTATAATAGTCGAAGGCAAAGACTGGACCGTCAGAATACCATCCGTCTCCTACGTACCACTCCTCCATCTTGCGGCAAGCCGAGTTAACACGATACTGGTCGTAATCGCCTCCCGCCTTTGCCATGAAGCTCTCGATGGTAGAAGAGAAGAGCAACCAGTTGGTGTATGGAGGGTCGATGTGGCGAAGCTTGGCAAACTCGGTCAAGTAACGCTGCTTGGTCACCTCGTCCAATGGTTTCCACAAGGTATCGTATGCACGGAGGAAGCTCTCGGCTATGTAAGCGGCATCCACCAAGTTCTGTCCACCGATACCCCAGCAGAGATAGTCTGGACTCTGAGGGTCAACGGCATTCTTGTAAGAAGCCAAGGCCCACTCACGTAGCTGCTTGCGCTGTTTGCCCTCGGCGGTCTCATCATCTGGGAGTGTGAGCCAAGGAGCCACACCCGCCATCAATCGTCCGAAGCACTCCATATAGAGCACCTTCTTGTTGCGGTTGTCGAAGCTTGGGCTGAATTCGGTCTGCATATTCTTCTGAAGTTCACCCTTCGCCATGTTCTCCAAAACAGGCTGAGCCATTTTGTAGGCTAGCGCACACCAATATTGGCGGTCGCTCTGCTGTACGACTTTTTTCTTGGCAGCACTAATTCCCATGAAAGGGATAAGAGCCAAGAGGATGGTCATCATGATACCTTTATATATATAATTCATAGATAGTTGTGAGTTTGTAAAATGTTTATTTGATAGTTATACGAATGCAAGTTGCGAAACACTGAATAAAATTCAGCATTCGAACTGCAAATATATGAAAAATTAGTCAGAAACAAGCAGAACGACCGTATATTTTATTGTTTTTTCAACACTGGAGCACCATTTTCCCAAGAAATCGGTATCCAAAGGTGTCTACTGTCGCTCAAATGCTTCGGATTCCACATATCCGCCATAAACACATAGTCGGCTCCATGGAACATCTTCTTCTGGGCAACGGTCTCCACCTTATATATATAGGTACCCTGCGCGCCGAAGGTTTTGTTGGCACCTTCACCACGACAAGGGTTAGGCAACTCCTCCCAAGGGCCAAAGATGTTTTTCGCCTTGAACATACGTGCCGCATTCGGTGCCCATCCCGTACATCCACTGGTTATCATCCAGTAAGTGCCATCCTGCTTGAAGATTGTTGGGGCCTCGTTTTGTCCTCCTGCCGCCACACGAACATAGGAACCATTGTGCTGCATGTAGTCATCGGTGAGTTGAGCTATCTGGAGCGTCAAGTTGTCCTCGGAAGAATAGATATGATACGCTTTGCCGTCGTCATCGATGAAGATGGTCATATCACGAGCCATCTGTCCTCCCTCGAAGTCACGCATCCAGAACATGCCTCGCTCTATCTGCTTGCGCCATTCTGGGGTCCACCATTTCTTCATCTCAGGGAAGAGAAGCTGATGCTTGAGGTCGGTGGTGTCTGGCTTGGCGAATCCGATAGGATAAAGTCCTGGATTCACTCTGCCCGAGCGAACGAATTTGAAAGGTCCGAATGGAGTCTTGCTGGTAGCCACTGCATAGCGAGCGGCAGCATAACCCTTGCCTTTCAATTCGAGGTGGAACCACATCACAAAGGTCTGTGTCTTCTTATTGAAGAGCACCTTAGGACGCTCGATGATGCAACCGCCCTCAATGTCAGAACCTGCTTCCTTGGATACAGGGAGCACCAAGCCGTGGTTGGTCCAAGACTTGAGGTCTTTCGATGTAAAGCAACTTACGCCGAGCGAGCTGTAAGGCTTGCCATCCTCCGATCGACTCTCGCCGTACCAATAGTAGGTACCTTTGTAGTTGAAGATGTTGCC
>DHMR01000007.1:16062-16480 GCA_002405875.1 bacterium UBA4637 | reverse complement strand
TTGATTTCCTTGATAAGCTCATCAGGTGTGTGGTTGAATGGCAAGACGCTGGCATAATACTCCAACATCTCCCTCACCTCCTCCTCCGTGAAACCAGTCATCTCATTGAACTCTGGAGCCAAGGAGTAGTTAGTGCCGATATTAAAGCCACTCGTCAAGTCATCCATCGTGACAGGACTAACACCCGTTACGAAAACTCGGCCAAGCGCACCGCCCGCAGCTCCCTTGATGGTATTGAAGAATTTGCGCAGATATCCCTCGCCATGTGTTTGGTCACGATAACGATCCATATAGTCTTCGTTGGCAAGTATTGTATTGGTGAAGTTGTCGTACTCGTCGATGAAGAGATAAATCTTCTGCCCCACCTCCTTGCACTTCTCGCAGAGGAAAGCCAGCTGTTCGATGGCTCCGTCCTTGG
>DHMR01000007.1:0-15930 GCA_002405875.1 bacterium UBA4637 | reverse complement strand
TCAAGACCTTTTTTGTAATTATCGAGATCACCAACTACTTCTGCAAAGTTGAGGTGAATGACGAGATACTTATTATGTTCCGGTGTAGGATTCGCACCGATATAAAGTTTGCCAAAGATTTGCTCAAACTTGTCAGCCTTGTTGATGTCGTAATAGTTTTCGAGCATGGAGAGGGTAAGAGTCTTGCCAAAGCGGCGAGGTCTGATATAGAAGAAATATTTGTTTGATTCTTCTATATCCTCAATAAACGGAGTTTTATCTACATAGTAGCAATTCTCCAATATTACATCCTCAAAGTTCTGCATACCGTATGGTATGCGCTTGCGATAGATACGCTTTTTTCTTTCTCTTACCATAGTTATAAATTTTGGTTGCAAAGATAAGACAAATAACTGAGAGTGCAAAATATTTTAGAGAGTTTTACACTCATACACATAGGTTTATGAACTAGCAGAAGTAAGTTCAGCTGTTATACTGACTATAATCAACAATTATGCCGAGCATAGTCAGCAGACTCGCTGACCATACTCGGCATACCTTGTTATTTAATTTTTGCTATTTCTCTTAGTTTGTCTTATCTTCATCGGCAACGGCATCCTGCCAGTTGTCCCACTCTGGAATAGAGGCATCATAGCCATTGTAGCCATAGTTCTGATGAAGCTGTCCTTGGCTATTAGCTTTGATAGCACTATTAGGAATTGGCCAGTACATATTGTGCTTGTCCATTGTAAAGTTGAATGTTCTGCCACCAGTAGTCATTGCACCCTTATTATAGTAAGAATAATGCATGATACGCTGATACCAATAGCTACCGCCTTCTGCGTCTGTACCATCCTGCTTATCCCAGTTGGAAAGGCTATAAGTATTGCCCCACTCATCAGGTTTTCCACTTTGAGCCAACTCATAAGAGACACGCTTCAACTCACAGTTACGCCACTCCTCTGTATATAACTCGCGAGCACGCTCATTCATAATATCACCAATAGTAACACTGGTATATAACTGAGAAGCCTTGGCACGTTTACGAATCTCATTCACATCATCAGTAGCACCTTGATTGTCGTCCTGGAAGAAGCGAGCCTCGGCACGAAGCAAATAAACCTCAGCAAGACGATAGAGATACATGTTATTGCAACTACCCAGAGTCTCTGTGAAGTTAGAAGCCGATTCCAAAGCATGGTTGTTTGTATCGTATACAAACAACTTGTAGTATGGATAGTCAAACCAACCACGGAGTGTATCTGTACACAGGCAATTGCCATTATCATCATAAAGACGAACATTCTTGCCATACATATCGCCAGCCTTAGGATTGTTATACTTGAAGTCGGTCATTCTCATCCAGTTGCCCACCTCTGAGTTGTGGCGCAAATCTTGGGTGTCCTCTACTCCATTTACAGACCACAAAGGATGCTGAGAAAAGTATGTCAAGCGGCAAACTCCCAAACCACGTCCAGTAAAGCGCACCCAGTCCAAATTAGCGTCATAGTCCTTCACGACATTACCTTTATTATCCTTGATACCATAATTAGTAACGTCATTGGTCTTAGAACTTGATGTTGCACGGAGCGTTCTATCATACCAAGGCAAGAAGATGCGAAGCCATTGTACACCTACAGCACCTGTTCCACTTTCGCCTTGATTCACCATGCCCATGATGACTTCCTTGTTTTCTGCACACAACTTATTCTGAGGGCGATGCAAGTCCCACATCACATTGCGGGTAATACCCTTTGTCGCAGGAGAACCTGTTGTTTCCTCTGTACCGAAGCACTCTTTCATCAAATGATAATCTGTGCCATCCAAGTTGTTGATCAAGGTGTCACACTGCAATTCAGCTTTCTTCCATTGCCCTGTAGCTAGATAAAGCTTTGCCAACAATGTGCGACAAGCACCCTTGTTCACCTGTCCAATATAGCTCAAGCCACTCTGATTAGGCACCCACTGCACAGCTTTCTCCATATCAGATACCAACATATCGAGGATTGCCTCTTTCTTGGTTGACTTATAGTTCTGCTTTGGAACTTCCAAAATTTTAGCTACCAATGGAATATCGCCAAACTGGAACACCAAGTGAGAATAATGCCAAGCACGCTGGAAATAAGCCTGTCCTTTGTACATATTCTTCTTATCCTGAGCCAAACCAGAAACTCCATCTATGTTAGAAATAACCTGGTTAGCATACTTTACTCCAAGATAACCTTGATCCCAGAAATAGCCGATGGCATTGCTTGCACCGCCGTTTCCACTTGTTCCAATAAAAGAAGTTGGAGTCAGTTTGGTAGCCCAATCATCCATAAACTTGCTGGCACCAACGTCGGTAGTACCATAAACAGCCATCTCCGAGAAGAAATACTCAGTAGTGATAGGGATATTCTCAGAACCGCCACTATAGTTTACGGTCACACCACGAAGAAGGCGATCGCCCATAGACAATGCAGCAACTACACCCGACTCTGTGGTAAACGTCTTGGAAGGCTCATAGAATGACAATGGGTCTTGCTTCAGGAAATCATCAGAACAGCTTGTTGCCAACATCGCTGTACTTGCCAAGGCGATAAGTCCCTTGGACAAATGATTGAATGTATTTGATTTCATAATTGTAATCTTAATAATTTGTTTATTCTTTATCTTCACGAATTAAAGAGTAGCACTGATACCCAATGAGAACACACGGTTTGCATAACCTCCTGTCTCTGGGTCTCCATACTCCCAATCACTACCAAACTGGCATACATTGCGAATGTTACCGTATATCTTCAAATTGCTGATACCCGTCTTGGCAAGCCATGCCTTAGGCAAAGTATAGCCAATGGAGATATTCTCCAAACGAACAAACGAAGAGTTGTACCATTTGTTTGGTGTGAACTGTCCGAAAGGACCCTTGGCATCGATACGAGCATACTTGTTGCTTGGGTTCTCAGGTGTCCAATACTGACGGTCTGCATTATTGAAGTTGAAATCAAGCGCAGAACCACTATTATAGGCATTCATGTAAGCAGTAGATGAACGCTTGAAGCCCATAATGGAATAGAAATTGAATGAGAACGTGAAGTTCTTATAATTCAGCTCATTGCGCAAAGACCAACGCCAAGGCGCATTTCTATTACCCTGGAACACCTTATCATCATCGTTATAGACGATTTTCTTGACAGTTCCGTCCGCATTATATTCATCATTGTCTGGGTTGTTCCAAACCTTAGGGTCACCAGGACGCTGTCCATACTTGGCTGCTTCCTCAGCCTCATTTACTTGCCAAATACCTTCCACCTTGTAGTCCCAAATGACACCGATAGATTTTCCAATGAACCAACCACTGGTAGAATAATCAGACTCCTTCTGACCTATCACATTGCCATTGGCATCCTTTACATCATCATAAGTGCCAAAGAGGTGCTTGATTTCATTTTTGTTGTATGCGAGAGAAGCAGAAGCGTTCCATGAGAAATCTTTCAACTTCATAACCTCTGCGCGCAAATTCAACTCGAAACCTGTGTTATCTACCTCACCAATGTTGGTTGCAATGCTACCGAAACCTGTAAAGCCTGGCAAAGGCTTGTTCATAATCATATCCTCTGTCTTCATTTTATAGACATCAATGGAACCCGATATACGATCATTCAAGAAACCGAAATCAAGTCCGAGATTGGTTGAAGCTGTCTTTTCCCAACGCAGACCAGGATTAGCCATACGATCCACAGACAGATACTTGGTGTAATAAAGACTACCACTGCTGGTAAGATACTGAGCATAAGAGCCTGTACCTGAAGCCAAGTTAGAGAGCGAGATATATGGGTCGCTCAAAGAACGGTTACCATTCTTACCCCAAGATACACGCAACTTACCAGTACTCATGATGTTGCCCCACTTCCAGAACTTCTCGTTAGCGAAATTCCAAGCCAAGGCAATTGATGGGAATGTGGCGTGTGGATTAGAAGAACCAAACGCAGAGTATCCATCACGGCGTACACTGGCAGTTACCATATAACGGTCATCGTATGAATAGAACAAACGAGCCAAGAGAGCGTCTGCCGTCTGATGTGTATCACTGGTTGAGAAACTGCTGTTTTCTTTCGTACCATTCTGTGTATTGTGGAAACCAAGCGCATCTGAAGGCAGAATGTTTCTTGCAGAAATGCCATCGCTCCAATAGCGCTGCTCCTCAGCCTCCTGAACCAATGTCAAGATAACGTGATGTTTCTTGGCGAATGTCTGGTCCCAAGTGATCGTGTTATTGAGCGACCAGTTGAACCATTTATGCCAGTTACGGTCTGCACCACGACTCTCAGCCTTGGTATCAGGACGCTCTGCAGATGTAAAGCTACGATTATAATACCAAGAATAACTTGGAGCGATATTGAATGCGTATGTAATATTGAATGGCAGCTTCACCTTAGCGTTGAAGATACTGCGCAAAACGGTCACACCAGCCTCTTTGTCACGATACTGCTGTTCGAAATCCCAGTTGGAACCTTTCTTCTCCTTGTCACCATGAGGATATTGCGCAAAAGAGCCATCTTCCAAGGTATGGTTTCCGTATGGGCTATTATTGATGTCATTGCCAAGGTCGCTGAAGTTGTCCTCACGACGGTCCTGGAACATCACATTAGCACCAATCTCCAACCAGTTTGTCACCTGACCATTCAGCTTCATGTTGGCACGTACTGCGCTATAGTCATCGTCACGATAGGCACTCTGATTGCTGACATAACCCACAGAAAGATAATAGTTCATCTTCTCGCTTGCGCCAGAGATGCTGGCATTGTAATCTTGATTAAAGCCTGTGCGGAACTGACCATTATACCAGTCGTAAGTCTTGCCATCGATATAGTTTTGCAGAACAGCATCCTTGAAACCAAGTCGAGAACCCAAGATAGATTTCCAATCATCTCCTTCCGTTCCATATTTCCAAGTTTCATAATCGATACCATACTGGCTCTGAGCCTCTTCAGGAGTATCATAGTAAGCAGGCTGAGCAACCAAAGAAACATTACCCTTCTTATCCGTCTTTGTAGCTACATATGCCTTATAATTACCATCTGCATCAAAACCATAGGTTTTCTCCTTAAAATAGTCTTGATACATCTTTACATATCCATCAGCACTACGACGCTTCTCCAAAGTAGCCTTCTTGTTGAAGCCAAAGTTGGCACTTACATTGATGGTCGGCTTACCAATCTTACCCTTCTTGGTGGTGATGATGATAACACCGCTAGCAGCCTTTGCACCATAGACGGCGGCAGCTGAAGCATCCTTCAAGACATCAATCTGACCAATGTCATCAGGATTGATCTCTGAAAGTTCACCATAGAATATCATTCCATCTACGATGAGCAATGGGTCGTGGGTAGAGATGGAAGAAATGGAACGCTGACCACGAATTTCCATGGAGCCACCACCCTTGGCAGATGTGCTCAAACCGATGTTCAAACCAGCGTTACCACGAAGAATATCCTGCACACTACCAGGATTCTGGTTCTGCAAGTTGTCTGGCTTAATCTGGATGACACTACCCGTCAAGTCCTTCTTGCGCATCGTACCATAACCCACAACTACCACGTCGTTGAGTTGTTTGGCATCCTCTTAGAGTAATCTGAAGATTTGAAGTAGTAGCTTTTACCTCTTGAGTTTTATAACCGATGTAAGATACCTCAAGAGTAGCCCCCTTGGAGGCATCAAGAGAGAAATGGCCATCTAGGTCGGTAATCGTACCACCCTTTGCGCCCTTTACCTTAATAGTAGCACCGATAACAGGCTCACCGTTACCATCTACCACTGTGCCTTGCACCTTACCTGTTTGCTGTTGAATAGAAACAGATGGAGAAACCTCTGTAGCTGCGGCAGCCTGGATGGCTGGAGCGCTTGCCATGATCATCATGAGCAATGCCTTCCGCGATGCTGTAAATAGGAATGTCTGGTTCATACTATATTTATAATTGGTAGTTATACATTTCGTTGTTTTCACTCGTTATTCGGCTTTGAATCATTTATATTCGTCGAATTGTTTATTCTGCCGCAAAATTATACTTTCCGTACAAAACGAAAGAGTAATAAACAAGATTTGACGTAAAATTATCATTATTCGAGTATTGATTCATAATTTTTGCACATCAAATCACGAAATTGTACATTTACTTGTTGCTTTTGTCGGATTTATTTCGTAATTTTGTAACGAAATTTAAAACAACATAACATGACCCTATTACATCTTATACATACAAAAGATGCTTTTAAGTTATTTGTCATCCTCATTGGATTGATTCTTACCTCTCCTACACAAGCCGCCAACAGCTTGCCAAGATTGCTCAATGCCGTATATCCATCAGCATCCGAAGAGCAAAGATGTCTGCTTATCGACAAGCAGGGATTGGTATGGATAGGCTCCGATGCGGGCATCAAGTCATACGATGGCTATCGATTCAAAAGTTACAAGAGCGATGCCACCACTCCTAATATTTTTCCTAGCAACACCGTCATTTCCATGACCGAGGGCAAGGACGATGTGCTGTGGATTGGCACTCGCAATGGATTAGTGAGTATGGATAAAAAGACAGGTAAATTCATAACTCACAACTTACCAGGCTCAGATAACCGCATCATCTATTCACTCTTCACCGCTAAAGACGGAAAGATATGGATAGGCACCGATGGCGGCGTAACTTGCTACTTGCCAGAAAAGAAGACTTTTCTTACTTATTCATCCAAGAACACAACAATCATTGAAGCCAACAGCAAGCGTCATGCCTTCCATGAGCCACTGAGAGCCAAGTCGTTCACAGAAGACAAACGAGGCAACATCTATATCGGTACTTGGTCGGAATGCCTCTTCCGACTCGACACGAAATCCAACTCAATGTATCGCTACACGATTCCTAGAAATGGCGAATCGGGTAACACTTATATGCTTAAGATGGACCATGCCGACAGACTATGGATTTGCACCTGGGGCAATGGCATCAAATGTATGACCCAGCCTCTCAACCAGCAGAACCCAGGACTCATCGACCTGTACAAAGGCGACAAGAACTTCGCCATCCACTACAACTTAGTGGAAGATGTCGTGTCGCACACCATCTGGGTGGCATCACGCAATGGCTATGGCATCCTCAACACCGACAACATCAAGGCAGGATTTACCTATTATAATGAAATTGCAGGAAATACGGTCAAAAATATCAGCGATGTCAAGACCGATGGCAAGGGCAATATTTGGTTGCTCACCATGAACAATGGTTTGTACCACTTGTTCACCCGCCCTTCCCTGTTCCAAATCCTGCCTATCATCCCGATGGATGCGACCACCAATCGCATCTGCTCCATCTTCTCGGTTGATGGACAGCACCTTTGGCTCACATTGGCTCCTGCCGGCATCGCACAATATGACATCAAGTCACAGCAAACCTTATTCAGCAATGGTATCGCTGCCTTTGCTGCCATACCTTACAACAACATAAACACCCACCATTCTGACATCATCAGCACTGGCAAGGGCGCATTGTGGTTTGCCAACAATGGTTTTGGCATTACCTCTCTACAAGATGGCAAGGCTACGAGCATCGACGAGCGCAGCACTCATCTCGTCAGAGACCGCTTCGTCAATACCTTGTATCGCACTCACCAAGGCATCATCTTGGCTGGCGAAAAACAACACCTCAACTATCTCTTGCCTTCAGGCAAAAGCTATAATCTCTTGTCAGGAGTAGATGTAAGAAACATCATCGAAGACCATGCTGGCAATATTTGGGTCGCTACCGAGAACCAAGGCATCCTTCGCATCAAAGGTAACTTCTACAATCCAAAGTCACTCAGCATCAAATACTACAATTCCGCACAAGGAAACTTCATCGTCAATGATGCCACCCAATGCCTCGAAGACCACAACCACCAACTTTGGGCAACCTCCAATAGTGGTGGACTCTTCAGATATAATACCGAGAAAGATGCCTTCGAAAGCGTCAACGACGAGTTCCACTGGGACATAGACCGTATTTTTTCCATCATAGAAGACAGCCAAGGATGCCTGTGGCTCACCACAGACAATGCGCTCATCTGCCTACAGGTAGATGAAAACGGCGAGGCGCAATATACAACATATACCCGAGAAGACGGACTGGGCGACCTCGTCTTTATGCCTCGCTCTTGCTTCAAGGTGGGCAACGACCTCTACTTCGGCTCTGGCAGAAATCTGATTCATTTCAATTCTGCCGTCCTCAACGCCCATCGCAACGAGAAGCAGCCAGCCAACATCATCATCACCGACTTGCTCATCGACAACAAGCGATTCAGCGAGCTAGACTCCACCTTGCAAGAAGACCTGTGCGATGTGACACCGCAGTACCTGCGCACCCTCACCTTGCCAGCTAGTATCAACAAGTTTGCCGTGGAGTTTGCCCTACTCACCTATACCAATACCGACCAGTGCAAGTACGCATACTATCTGGAGGGATACGACAAGGAATGGCACTACGTGGATGCCTCCCTGCGCCAAGCTTCGTTCGAAAACCTGCCTTCGGGCAGCTACAAGCTCCATGTTAAGGCAGCGGACAGCTATGGTCATTGGAACGAGATGGCTTATACCATCCATATCAAGGTGCTCCCACCTTGGTACGCCTCATGGTGGGCATACCTTATATATATAGCCCTTCTCATCGTGGGCATTCGCCTTGCCATCGTCTGGTATCGTGAACGCTTGCGCACTAAGAACCGCTTGCAGATGGCTGTGGTATTCACCAATATCACCCACGAGTTGCTCACCCCGCTCACCGTCATCTCGGCTGCGGCAGACAGCATCAAGCGCATCGCTCCATCCGCAGATAGCCAAACAGACATCATCCACAACAACATCAGCCGACTCACCCGTATGCTCCGACAGATATTGGAGGTGAGAAAGGCACAAGCTGGAAAGCTACAGCTCAAAGTGAGCGAAAGCAAATTGGGAGATTTCTGCGACGATATCTGCCGCAACTTGATGCCGATGTTCCTACCGAAGCATCTCTCCTTCGAGCCCAACATCACTTGCATGGGAGAGACGGCTTGGTTTGATACCGACAAGGTAGAGAAGATGCTTTACAACTTACTCAGCAACGCCGTGAAATATACCGAGCCAGGAGGTAAGGTATCGCTTAATGTAAGCATCGCCGAGGGGAAAGCCACCATCGTGATATCGGATACAGGCATCGGCATATCCAAGGACAAGATGAAACATCTCTACAACCGCTTCCTCGACGGCGACTACCGACAGATGAACACAATCGGCACGGGCATCGGCTTATCGCTGGTCAACGACTTAGTGAAACTGCACCACGGCACCATCCATTGCGATAGCGAGGAAGGCAAGGGCACCACCTTCACCATCACTCTGCCAATCGACAAGGATAACTATGCAGAAGAAGAGATGCTAAAGATTGAGAAGAATATCTCAGCAGAAGAGAGCATCATCCTCCCATCCGCTTCGAAGAGCGAGGAAGCGATGGCTTCGAGTCTGGCAAATGCCAACATAGAAGACTTAAGCAAAAAAACAACAGAAGAAAAGAATTCCGAGGAAACGGAATCTGAAAATAAAGACAAGGATTCCGAAGAAACGGAATCTGAGAATAAGAATAAGGAATACACCATTCTCTTGGTAGAAGACAACCAAGAGCTGTTGCTCCTGATGAGCAGTCTGTTGAGCGAGAAATACAATGTATTGACTGCCGTAAATGGCGAAAAGGCACAGCGACAGATACAGAAGTCATCGCTCGATGTGGTGGTGACCGATGTGATGATGCCTGTGATGGATGGCATCGAGCTGACCAAATGGATTAAAGGCAACGAGGATTACTCTCAGTTGCCTGTGGTGATGTTGACGGCGAAGACTCAGGATGCCGACCGCAACGAGGCTTACCGCGTAGGTGCCGACGCCTACATCACCAAGCCTTTCAATCTTGCCGATCTCCAGCTTCGCATCGACAACATCATAGCCAACCGTCAGCGCATCCGCCAAAAGTTCCAGACACAGACCGACTTCAAGGTGGAGGAACAGCACTACAGCAATCCCGACGAGCTCTTCATCAAGAGCGTCATCGAGAAGGTTAACGAGCACATGATGGACAGCGAATATGGTAGAGAGCAACTAGCCGCCGATCTCTGCATCAGCAGCAGTACGCTCTACAACAAGCTCCGCTCCATCACGGGTCAGAACATCACCTCGTTCATCACCAGCATCCGCATGAAGGAGGCTTGCCGCATCATCCGCAGCAACCCGAACATTCGCATCAACGAACTCTGCTACGAGGTGGGCTTCAGTACCCCAAGATACTTCAGCCAATGCTTCAAGAAGGAGTTTGGTATGGGAGTAAAGGAGTATGCTGAAAGTGTTATCAACAAGGAGTCATAAACAAAAACTTTTCCTTTTCTTTTCCTATAATTCCACCCTTAGGTTGCATCTCAACCTTCAACGAGCCACAACGGCATACTTGCCTGGATAACCTGCCACGAATCGGGTCTCATCCCAAGTGGTTGGAACAGACTTCAAGAAATCAATCTCGTGCTGTGGAAGTTCGGTGAGTTTGTTAGGGTAGATGGCAATGCACTGGATGACTGCCTGATTGACGATGGAAGCTGCCATCTCGAAGGCAGCTACCTGCTGGCGCAATTCCTGCGCGACATCCACCTCCGACACCTTCAATCTGAGGGCATCGGTCTCCAACTGATTGAAGTCGAGCATCTGGTCTATCAGCCTCAACATTCGGTTCACGCTCATACACACTCTATCCAACGTTTGATGCACGGAGGCAGGCAAACGCTTGTCGGCATTCAGTGCCATCAGCGGACCAGCGATGATGGTGATAGGGTTGCGGAATTCGTGCGAGATATTGGCAAAGAAGCTCATGTTCATATCCTTGGTATGCTTTTCCCGCTCATGCTCCCGCTGCTCCTCCAAGAACTTGAGTCGGTTGGTACGAGCACGCAGATAGAAGGCATTCAGATAATAAATCGCATAACCGATGATGCAGAGATAGAGCAACCATGCCGCCGACGAATCCCAAAGGGCTGGAAACATATTTTAGTTTTAGGCACAAAGAACAGAAAAAGCAGAGAGGACATCACTAATTTTTGGATAAAAACTTGGAATTATCAAATAAAAATAGTAGCTTTGCACACAAAATCGCAATATTGCGGAAACAACCCTTCAATACAAAAATTTATGAAGTTCTTAGATCCAAAAGCAGACTTAACGTTCAAGAAGATTTTCGGCAAGCATCCAGACTTGCTGATCAAGATGGGAATGACCACCAAGCAAGTATCCGAAGCAACTGGAATAAACGAATAAAATATAGGTACTTACCGCTAAAATGCGGCAAACGCCTATCCCTAACAACATAAAAGAGAAACTATGAAGAAAAGATTAACTAGTATGATTTGTCTCTGTCTCCTGGGACTCAGTTCGATGGCAGGTACTCCTGCCAAAACCGATAAGCTGACCGCTTACCTGATGGTTTATCACAAAGACCAAGACCATGGCTTGCACATGGCCATTAGCAAGGATGGCTATACCTGGTCGGCGCTCAACGACGACAAGCCTGTCATCAGTGGCGACACCATCGCCGTGCAACATGGCATCCGCGACCCTCATATCTTCCGAGGTCCAGACGGTGCCTTCTATCTCTCCATGACCGATCTCCACATCTATGCCCAAAGAGAGGGAAAGCGCAATACGGAATGGGAGCGAGACGGAAAGCTGTATGGTTGGGGAAACAACCGAGGTCTTGTCTTGATGAAGTCGAAAGACCTCATCCATTGGACACGCGCCAACATCGACTTCTCCAAATTACCAGACCAACCCGACATGAAATGGTCGGAAGTGGGATGCGTATGGGCACCAGAAACCGTCTTCGATGAAGAGACCCAACAATTGATGATACATTTCACCACCCGACAGGGCGTGGGCAAAAACCGCATCTATTATGCCTACGTCAACAACGACTACAATGCCTTGACCTATCAACCTCATCTCTTGGCTGAAGCTCCCAACCAGACATACAACATCATTGACTCCGACATCATCAAGGTGGGTGACACCTATCATCTCTTCTATGTAAGCCATGAGCATACTGCCACTCCCAAACATGCGGCAGCCCAACACATTACGGGTCCTTACACCTTTGACGAGTATTACAAGGACGGAGAGCGACAGGGGCACGAGGCACCAAGCGTTTGGAAGCGACTAGGCACTGACACTTATGTCGTCATGTTCGATAACTATCACAGAAAGCCGATGAACTTCGGTTTCGTGGAGACCAAGGATTTCTTTACTTATCATCCTATCGGATATTTCGATGCAAAAGACTGCAAGATGAAGCGCACCAATTTCTCCGAGCAGAAGCATGGAGCGGTAACTTACTTGACCAATAAGGAAGTGAAACGTTTGGAGAAGTATTGGAACGCAAATAAACAGCAATAGTATTCAAATTCCCCATAAATAAGAAAGGTATTTATCGTTCAAAAGCGATAAATACCTTTCTTATTTATTTTACAGTTGGTTTGAATGTTGGATAGAAACACGAAGCTATTCCTTGCGGATTTGAAACTCATACTTTCCCGATGCAAGTTCCATCGTCACCTGTTTCTTTAATTTGTCAAACACTGCTTTCGTCTGATTTTTCTTGATTCGCTTGCCACCTATTTTCACTTTTTTGAGCGACTGTGCTGGCAAAATGACAGTCGCAGAGGTGTTGGCAGGTACGATAAAAGCATATTCTATGATTCCGACTTTGCATACCCACTTACTTTCGATTCTACCATACATGGAGTCGTAATAACCTTGCGCAGATGTCAAATGTCCTGTAGCATCCACCTCTGGCTGCAAGATGAAATGCTTGAAACCTGGACTCGCCTCATCTCTTCTTATACCCAAAGAATAATTGTACATCCAAGCTTGTCGCTTTTCACGACACCCGATTCCCATACTATCTTCCCCTTCTCATCTGTTACGATGATTTCGTATGCTGATTGCTTCCATCCTCTTTGATGGTCATCGGCTACCATCTGCCAAGAACTCAATCAAGTACCCGGCGCAAATTCTCCCAAAAGGCATATTTCTATATTTTTTAGCATTTTATTTTCTCCTATAGTCATAAGCTTCTATCATTTGCAAGAGATGCTTACCACAACCGGCTTCATCCCATCAGGTTTGATAGTCAACTTCGCCATTCCTTTCTTACCTGTACTGCGCAACACAATGAGACCGCGCCCTTTCCAAGTCGTCATCTTGTTGTCGGTGAACGGATTCAAGTCCTTGATGTCGGCATTGCCAGCCGCAGCAAGAGTTCCTGCACCAGTAACCTGAAGTTGCAACTTAACTTCCGCATTCGGGCACACGCGCCCATCCTTGTCGATAGCCTCCACTTGCACAAAGGCTAAATCCTCTCCATCGGCTTTCATCAGTTTATCCTCGGCAATAGCTCGGATAGCAACGGGTTCGGAAGCAGTGGCAAGCAGACGAGTCTCCACAACCTTATCATCTTGCAAAGCCTCAGCTTTCAAAGTGCCAGGCTGATAAGGCACCGTAAGCACTGCCTTGAACTCAGTCTGTCGATTCACCTCTTTCTCGGCTATCACCTTGTCATTGAACAGCAAACGAACTTTCGGATACTTTGAATAAACCTCCACCTCGATGTCCTTGCCCTCATGCCCAGGCCAGTTCCAACTTTCCCAAGTAGGCCATACAGCCCAAAGCCCCGTTCTTATCTTGCCCTTGTAGCCATCAGGTTCCTTTACAGCGAGATACAATTTTTCATTGTCATTGTAGAGCATGCTACGATAATGAGAGATAGGCTTGCGCCATCCCGTCAAGTCGATGTCGCCACAATAGGCAGCGTGCCAAGGATAGAGCGGACGCTGAAAATGCTCGCCAGCCACATCGCCATCATACCACCATCTACCGATGCCCGATTCACCGAGATAGTCGATACCTGTCCATACGAAATCTCCGATGATATAGTCATGGTCGTTTACCTTCGCCCAGTTTTGGAACGCATCTTTTGGATAGGATTCCGTCTGCCACATGATGCGGTCAGGCACACGCTGATGGTCTGTCTCCGACTTATGAATCATATAGTTATAGCCCGTCACATCGAGCTGTGCAGCCAATGGGTCGTAGATTTCCCAATCCTTGTCCCAAGAAGCCAAAGCCGAAGTTACAGGACGGGCATCATAGCGATGAACCTCGCTAGCCAACTTATGGGCGGTAGTTACCACCTCCAGCTTCTTACGCTCTATCACTTCGTTGCCGATGCTCCAAGAGATAATGGAAGGATGACGGCGATCTCTCAACACCATGGCATCCACATCCTGCTGCCAATATTTGTCGAAGAGTTCCGAATAATCATGCTTGTTCTTCGCATCGCGCCATCCATCGAAAGCCTCGTCTATCACGAGCATACCCAAGCGATCACAAGCATCCAAGAAAGCTTCTGAAGGAAGATTGTGCGAGGTACGAATGGCATTGAAGCCTGCCTCCTTCATCAATCTCACTTTTCGTTTCTCTGCCTTGTCGAAAGCAGCAGCACCCAGAAGGCCATTGTCGTGATGTACGCATCCACCATTGATGAGCACCTTCTTGCCATTAAGGAAGAAACCATCGGTAGAGAACTTCAACTCTCGGATACCAAAAGTCTGCTTGGACCCATCGAGCACCTTGTTGCTTTCATCCATCACCTTCACAAAGGCTTGATAAAGGTTAGGATGCTCCAAGTCCCAAAGTTTTGGCTGCATCACCTTTATCTCTTGCGAGAGCTCCACCTCCTTGCCTGCAGGAATCACAACCTTATCGGAAGTATGCTTTTCGTCTTTTTCCAACAAGGTGGAGAGAGAAACGGTCTTTGGAACAGAAGTCTCGTTCTTTACTTTTGCAGAAACCACGATGGTAGCCTCCGAAGAAGCGATTCGCTTAGTCTGTACATTTACCCCCCAATAAGCGATATGCACAGGAGGTGTGCAAATCAGCTTGACAGGTCGATAAATACCTGAGCCAGAATACCAACGGCAATTCTTCTGCTGGGCATTATCCACTCTCACAGCCACCACATTATTCTTTTCAGGCAATACTGCATCCGTAATGTCACAGAAGAAAGAAGTATAGCCGTAAGGATGTCCTCCCACCCTTTTGCCATTCACATATACAGAGGAGTTCATATATACTCCCTCGAAATAGAGCTGCACCTTGTCGCCCTTGCGATAAGAGGCTGGCAGCTTGAAGTTTTTGCGATACCATCCGATACCTGTAGGGTAATATCCACCATCATTACCTGCTAGGGCATTTCGATCTATATTTTGTTCGATGCTCCAGTCATGCGGAAGAGTCAAGGTTCTCCACTTGGCATCAGTATAGATTGTTTGAGAAGCCAAGGAATCATCTCCCAAGAAAAATTTCCAAGAAGCATCAAAATTGAGTTCTTGTCTGTTTGCTTGATTGCCTTTCTGCAAAGAAGCGGCATTAGCAGGATTGCCCAATAACAGTGCAACCCCTAGTCCTAAGGACATCGTTATCTTGGTCATTCTCATCTATTTTTGAAATATTTCATCTATTTTTTTAGTTATCTTATCTGTACACAGCGGTATTGTCTTATTTTCACCTTATTATATTATATAGGTATTAAAGGAATGCGCCTTTGTCTTGACGTTAAGGTACTTCTTGCCAACTTTTACGGCAAGAGTTGCTTCCTTATCTGTAAAATTACCAGCTGTAACAACATATCGTCCTGTCTTATCCTTGAAGGCAACAACAGGAGTCTTGCTATAGTCACGACCTGCGTAGGCAACCATTTCCGTGCCTTTCGTTATGAAATGACTAAAGTGCTTATAGGCATAATACTCTGCCGTATAGCGCATCTTGCGAGTTTTGCCATCCACCTGCACCAAAGCATTCTGCGTCCATCCCCAAGGAGAGAT
>DHMR01000056.1 GCA_002405875.1 bacterium UBA4637 | reverse complement strand
AGCGATGTCCCGTTCCAGCACCTAGTGCCGGAATAAAGCTAATCTACTGTACTTCGATTAAGCAGCGAGAGCGTAGTTATTTTCGCCAATTAATTTTTTGTTCACTAAGATTTAGGAGGTAGCCAACGAGCCTCCGCGTGCTTACGTACCATTTCATCTCGCCGTCAAATCCAGTCAACCCCGAATTTTTATCGATGAAAAGATAAATTTCGCTAAGTTTATCTATTTTAATGGTACATCCCAACCAAGAGCTTTCGTTAAAAGACTCAATTGATTGGGATGCAAAGTTAAATGGAATATTTGTAAAATCCAAATATTTTGGCAAAAAACTTTCGTTTTTACCTGAATTTTCTTCAAATTTCTCTTTTTGCGTGCTGCAAAGAACTGTCATGCAGCGTTTTTTGACACTTTTAGACTTACTTCTTGGTTGCTTTGATAAAGAAGCCTATCAAGAGAATGTAAGCGATGAGCGAGCAAACCTCTGACATCGGATTTGCCCACCAGCTGTCGGCTATGCTAACCTCGACACCACCGAACTTGAGCAGGGCGCTGACGACACCCATCAAGGCTCCACCGGCAATGAAACCGCTAGCGATGAGCGTACCTTTCTCGCCACGCTCGCTGTTCACCTTGGCATCCTTCGAACGGGAAGTGACATACCAGTTGATGGCACCACCAACCAACAGAGGAACGTTCAATTCCAATGGGATGAACATACCCAGGGCAAATGCCAAAGCCGGTATCTTGAAGTAGGTGAGCACGATGGCGATCACGGCTCCGATGGCATAGAGCACCCATGGCGCACCCACTCCGTTCATCAGCGGGTCGATGACTGCCGCCATCGCATTTGCCTGAGGAGCGGCAAGGGATCCTGATGCAAATCCATAGGTCTCGTTCAGGAGCATCATGACACCACCCACAGTCGCTGCGCTGACGAGGGTACCGAGGAACTTCCATCCCTCCTGCTTCTTAGGGGTCGTGCCGAGCCAATAACCAATCTTGAGGTCGGTGATGAAGGAGCCTGCCACGGAGAGTGCCGTACATACCACGCCACCCATGATCAAGGCGGCGAGCATACCGCCGGAACCTTTCAGTCCGACTGCCACCATTACGACGGAGGCAAAAATCAGCGTCATCAGCGTCATTCCTGACACGGGGTTGCTGCCTACGATGGCGATGGCGTTGGCTGCCACGGTCGTAAACAGGAAGGCAATGACTGCCACCAGCAGGATGGCGATGATGGCGAAGAGCAAGTTGCCGTCCATCACGCCAAACCAGAAGAAAAGGAAGGTGACGAGGATGGTGACGAGCGAGCCGATGGCGATAATCTTGAAGGAGATGTCTCGCTGGGTGCGCTTCACGTTCTCGTCGATCGCGCTCTTGCCCTTCAACTCCTTGGAGGCCAGACCGACTGCACCCTTGATGATGCCCCAGCTCTTGATGATGCCGATGATGCCAGCCATGGCGATGCCGCCGATGCCGATGCTGCGGGCGTAGGCCTTGAAGATTTCCTCGGGGCTCATGGCACCCACGGTCGCTGTGATGCTAGGATCCCAGGCGTTGAGCACGGAGTCATGGAAGATGACGCTCATGCCCGGTACAATCAACCACCATACCACGAGCGAACCGAGACAAGTATAGAAAGCATATTTCAAGCCGATGATGTACCCCAAGCCCAGTACTGCTGCACCCGTGTTGACCTTGAACACAAGCTTCGCCTTGTCGGCTAGGTCGCATCCCCAGCCGACCACGCGGCTAGTGAAATTCTCGTTCCACCAGCCGAGGCTCGCCACGATGAAGTCGTAGAGACCGCCCACCAGTCCGGCGATGAGCAAAGGCTTGGCTTGGTCGCCGCCCTTGGCACCAGATACCAAAACCTGAGTAGTGGCTGTAGCCTCAGGGAAAGGATACTTGCCGTGCATGTCGCTCACGAAGTACTTGCGGAAAGGTATCAAGAAGAGAATGCCCAACACACCGCCCAGGGCGGAAGCCATGAAAATCTTCAGGAAGGAAGTGGTCATCTCCGGATATTTCGCTTGCAGGATGTAGATGGCTGGCAAGGTAAAGATGGCACCTGCCACCACGGCACCTGAGCAGGCTCCGATACTCTGGATGATGACGTTCTCACCGAGCGCCTTGTTGCGCTTGGTGGCTGTGCTCACTCCTACGGCGATGATGGCAATTGGAATGGCTGCCTCGAACACCTGTCCTACCTTCAGACCCAGGTAAGCCGCCGCAGCCGAGAAGATGACTGCCATCACGATGCCCCAGGTCACAGACCAGAAGTTCACCTCTGGATAGACTTTGTCAGGCGACATGATAGGCTTGTATTCCTCGCCGTCCTTGAGCTCGCGGAAGGCGTTCTCGGGGAGTTGTATTTCTTCTTTTTTGTTATTTTCCATTGATAGATGCTTCTTTATTTTTCGATGCGAATGATGTATTCACTCATGAAACTAGCTCCTGGCTGGAGGCGGTTCATCAAATACTTGTCCTTGAACTCACCGTCGAACTCTGCCCAGTCGCTCAAACCATACCATGGTTCGATGCAGATGAAAGGAGCGTGCTTGCCTGTAGGGTTCCAGATGCCTACGGCTGGTGTCTTGAATTCGAGTGTGACGTGTGGCTCGCCTTGCTCGTTGAGAAGCGTTACCTGCTTCACCTGGCTCTTGTCGAAGATGACGGCGTCGTCGGCGAATGTCTCTTCGTTGACTTCCCAGATGCCCTTGTCTGTCTTGACGGTTTCCTTCGCCTGACGGTCGATGCAACCGCCCACGTTTCCGAAGAGACGGACTGGAGCTTCGTTGTCGAGTTTCAGGGTTGCCTTCATTTCCTCGCCTTTCTTGCAGCCAGGAACGAGGAAGGCTGGGTGACCACCAATCTGGAACATGATTTCCTTGTCATCGGTGTTCTCTACATGCCAGATGACATGGATCTCATTGCCTTCCAGGCGATAAGAGATGGCGAGATTGAAGTGGTATGGATAGTTTTTCTGTGTCTCCTCGCTGTCGATGAGGGCGAAGGTGAGACGGTCGGCGGTCTTGCCTACGAGTTGGAATTCTGTGTCGCGGGCGAAACCGTGGCGAGAGAGATGATATTCCTTGCCCTCGATGCGATACGTGTCTTTCCACAATCCGCAAACGATAGGGAAAAGAATAGGTGAGTGGCGATTCCAGTATTTCTCGTCGCCGTCCCAAAGATATTCGTTACCATTGGCATCCTTGATGCTCTGAAGTTCTGCTCCCAGAGGTGAAATCTCCAGTGTGAGCTGGTCGTTCTTGATTTGTTCCATAGTCTTATGAATTGTTATAAATATTATTGTTTAAGTGGTAAAACGTGCTTGGGGCTGTCGTTTTATAACGAATTTGCCCTTGAAAGCGTCATTGTGACTACTTTCAAGGGCAAAGGTACGACTTTTTTCGGAAACGAAAGAAAAAATCTTGTTATTTATTTGTCAAAACAGTATTCCTTTATTTATCAAACCAAAATTCCTTTATTTGTCAAACCCACATTCCGATTGCGGAATAGCCTCGTCGTGGTCGTTGAGGTAGAGTAGAGGCGAAGGCTTGTATTTCTCGCTTGCCACGGAATATTGGTCGATGCGATAACGGGTGACGATTCCTCCGATGCCCAACATCGTGTGGAATGCGGAACGGCTGCTCTGTATCTCCTGGTGCAGGTTTTTCTTCAAGGCTGCTTCTGTTCGAGGCTCCTGGTGGTTGTAGCTAGGGGAAGTCCATACCAGGAATGGTACCTTCAGCTCGTAGTGGGAGGCACGTGGAGAGGCATGTAAGAACAGTTTGCGACTGTCGTCGAAGATGTTCTCGCCATGGTCGCTCGTATAGAGCATGGCGCTCATGCCGCCGTGTTTCTGTAGACGCTCGATGACACTATGTAGCACGAAGTCGGTGTAGCGGATCGTGTTGTCGTAGGCGTTCAAGAGGTCGCGGCGATTCTCAGGCTTGGCGTCGCTTTGGGTGTCTGGCTTGAAATAAGCCATGCTGCGTGGATAGCGTTCCACGTAGTTGAAGTGGGAGCCGTAGGTGTGGAGCACGATAAACTCCTTCTTGCGTTTCTTCGCCAAGATACGGTCCAGCATCGGAAGGAGGTCGGCATCGTAGATATTGCCTTTTGCATTTTCGCCAGTCTTGAGGAAGCACCATTCGTCTGCCTGTTCACCGAGAAAATCGATGAAGGAATGGTTCGGTAACTGGTTGCTCAGAAACACGGTGTGGAATCCTGCTTCCTTGAAGGCGGCGAGGATGCCTTTTTCGTGGAAAAGACGTTCGAAGTCGGATGCCGAGGCTGCGGATAAGAGCATCGGTACGCTCTTGTGTGTCGTGTTCGACTGGGTGGTCACCTGGTCGAAAGCCAACAGACCTTCTGTCTTGCTGAGCAGGGGATTGGTATCTCTCTTGTAACCGTATAGACTGAAATCATGGGCTCGGGCTGTCTCGCCGATGACCATCACATATACTTCGCAAGAGTCGCTAGGATGGCTCGGTTGGGCACCAAAGCGGAAGTCCTTGCTCGCCTCCTGGTAATTCTCGGATGCCTGGTTGCGCTCTACGGCTAGACAGAGGTTGTAGACCACATTGACGGGATAGAGCTGGTCTTGTATCTTGTACTTGGCAGTATGCCAGTAAGCATTGCCCATGCAGAGCAAACCGACCACGACCAAGGCGGAACCCCACCACCGAGCACGATGGAGCCAGAAGTTGGAGAGCACGGGGTAATGCTTGCTTCGAGTCGAGACGATGCCGAGGATAAGCAAGGGTAAATATACGATGAAGACACCGGCTACGGCTGGCACCAAGTTGTCGAGCAGCTCCATCGCCTCGCCAGGGTTGGTTGTCACGAGATTGAGAAACATGTCCACGGCGATGACACCTCCTCCGAAGAGATAGAGCAAAACCAACTGGAAGGCAGCGAAGAAAATCAGTAGGAAACTCCACCAAATCACCTTTCCTGTCTTCTTGGTCAGTGTCATGAGCAAGATGTAGACACCTAAGGGAAGGAGTATGTTGGCTGCGCTAGCCCAGAGTGACAGCTTCTCGGTGAAGCAAAGGGCGATATTAGGCAACATCAAGGCGATGATGGCGTATATATATAATGTTTGGTTGAAATGCGATTTGATATTGTAGTTCATGATTTGATGTTGTATGTTCTATTTGATAGACGAGGGCTTCTCGCATGGAGTTTTTGAAAGCTTCGTTGACATTCTAGAAAGTTTCGTTGATATTCTCTAGAAAGCTTCATTGATATTGAAGAGAAAACCAGTCTGACCTGCTTTGCCAAAGCCATAGTCGAGTCTTACGTTGACATTCTTTTTGAATTCCCAACGGTATCCCAAGCCGAAGTTGGGAAGGATGTGGCGACTACGCAACTGGCTGAATCGATGGAACACGGTTCCAGCTCCTACCCATGCCGTTAGACTGTTTCGCTTCCAGATGTGCTGGCGCAATTCCACCTGGGTCTCGATCTTATGCTTGTCACGATACCGCCCCTCGTAATACCCACGCATGGAGTTGCTGTTGCCGAGAAGTGCCATCATGCCCCAGGACGGATTGCCAAAGTTGAGCATCGTACGAAAATCCTCTGCCAGGATACCACCTTTCCAAAGTTGTTGATAAGCATCCATTTGCAGTTCGGTCGTGCTGAAAGCATAGTCGTTGCCCAGGAAGCGTGGACGGAAACACTGTGTGAGGTTCAGATAGAAGCCGCGGTGAGGATTGGTGAGCACATCGCGGGAATCGAAGACGGCGGAGAATCCGGCTCCTATGTTCCAGGTGTGTCGGTCCATGCCATTGAGCAACTCAGGTCGCTCTATGTTTCTTCCGATCACATAGTCGTAGCTCACCATCGGACCGAGATAGAAGTTGTTGCCTAGATGGAATAGAAAACTTCCCTTGATGCGGGCTTGCCATCGCTTCATCTCGCTCTTGTTGCTGTCGTCGTTGCCCATGTCGTATCCCATTCCCCAATACTTGCAAGGGAAGGAATAAAAATAAACGGTGTAGTCTGCACGATACTTGTCCTGAGGAAAAATATGTGTGCCTCTTATGCCTAGCATATAAAATCCTACGGTACTTACGTCTCCGAAGAGTGATACGTTGGACGGTGGAAGTATGGTGTCGTTGGCATCCGCACGATAGAGTCCCGCTGCTACCAGTCCGAGTCCCAGTTTGGTGTCGGTGCTGTAGTGCGGACCTCCGATGATACTGAAGTCAAACTTCTTGTGCTTTTTGTTCTTGTTGGCATCATTGAAGTAGTCCAGGAAACGTGTGAACCATGACTTTTTCTTGATTTGTATTACCGTTGTGTCTGGGATATCCAAGTCTTGGGCAGGTTCGGTCCTGATGGCAACTTCCATCTCTTCCAACTCGGAACCAGATAGAAATGGAGCTTTGGCATCCGTGTTGTCGGCTAGGCATGGCAAGAAAGCGAATAGCCCAATCAAAATCGTTAGCTGATACTTCATGATGTTGATAAAAAAGTTGTTTAAGTTTTGATATATGGGAAATGTGGTTCGCCTTAGTAGACAAGTCCCACATTGTCAATCCAGAAGGTATTGCCCGGCGTTCCGATGTAGGCACCACCATGTGAAGAGGAGAACTGTAGCACGAGATGGGTAGGTGTCTCGTTGGCTGAGGCCCATCCTACTTCCTTGACGGGTACGCTCTTGCCCTTGCTGTTGCGCGCATAGTCGGTGCTGCGAAGTCCCATGAGTGAGGCATCGTAACCAGCCATGTGTCGGATGTCGCCATAGTGGATTTCGTAAGTGGCTCCCTCAACCCATCCATTGGTGCTCTTGCCATATTTGATCACCACGGTGCCCACACGTCTTGCCGTGATATTGCCCTTGGCATCCTCGGTACGTTTCTGAAGATAGAGAAGTGTGACGGCATAGTCGTGTCCTGCGACGGTGGAAGCACTGCTGAAGCCTGTCTGCTTGATACGAGTAGGACTCGTGCTGAGTTGTGTCTTGTAGTCATACTTCAGAGCCTTTGGACGTGCTGTGAAAGGTATACCCCAGTTGATGGCCTTCGGACCATCCTTGGTGCCAGTGATAGGCTCGCGTACATCGCCGAGGAAAAGAGAGCCCGCAGCCAAGACCTTGATGTTGATGATTCCGAGCACCTTTACCTTTTCGATGTGAGTGACAAGCTTGGCGCAATAGCCATGGCCTGGATGTGTGTCGCGATATACAGAGCAGTTGGTCTTGTAGATGCCGGATACATGCGCCATCACATTGGATGTACCCCAAGGCGATCCGCCCTTGTTGGTGTAAGGTGTTGTGCCGGAGAGCGTCATGGTAGGCCCCACCTCGTAAAGTGTCTTTTGGTTTCCACCAATAATTCCTGATTCTTTGATGTTTCTGATTACCCAGTGGTCCATATTCCCGTACTTAAAAGGGACCACTTTGCCAGCACTTTGTGCAGTCATCGATACGAACATGCCGAGTGCCATTGTCATAACTAATACTCTTAATTTCATTACTGTAACTTTTATTTCACGCATTTTTAATACGCTTTTTGGTTCATCTTCACGTATTTGTAACATGCGTATTCTTAATTTGGGTGCAAAGTTAGGAAAATATTTTGTTATTTTGAGTTTTTTTATGGAGAAAATTGCAAAAATATTTGGTTATGTCGCCAAAAAGACGTGCTTTGGCAGATCTTTCTGTACAGAAATTCCCTTGTAGAGAAGCTACAATGTTTTCTCAACAAGGGAATTTTATTCTTATGTATTCAATTTCAATAAATACCAGCAGGAGGTAGAGAAGAAATTTCTGATATATTTTAGATGGGATACCCAATGGTATAATGGACGAGGAGTTAGGTTGAACTTTTCTTGATAATGAGGATTGATAAACCATAATTTATGACTTACGATTTGGTAATCGCATAGTTTGATCGTTTTTTCAAAGAATTCTATGCTGGTTTTGCAATGCTTAATATCCATTAGCTCTTTGATGATATCCTCTTTCTCTCCCAAAAATGATAATAATTTTCTGTAACATTTGTTTGGAAGTAGGTGGATGAAAGGAGTATGTGACAAGACCTTTCCACGACAGATTTGCTGATGTCCACCAAATGGCATTTGCCATGCGGGGAAGCCTACGAACAATATGCCATCTACCTTGAGAAAATTTTTGAGTTTTTGTAGAAAGTCCGATTTCATGGGAATATGCTCGATGACATCATGCAATAAGATGACATCATATTTATCGCATTCTGTAATAGGTACTTCCATTTCCATGAAATCATAAGTTTCAAATGAAGCGTTATAATTCAACTGCTGGAAGAATCTTTGTGCATCTTGGATTCTGCAAGCAGCTATATCAATACCCCTTACATGACATCCTAGTTTTGCAAATGGAAGCAAATTTCCACCATCACCACAACCGATTTCCAAGATTCGGCTGTGGAAATTTAATGACTTAATCTTTTCAATATAAGGGATGTAGTATTTGCGAGAAGTTTCTGCTAATTCCTTGAAATATAGAGTGCGATCCAAATGTCTTTTTTGCATCTTTCTATTCCTTTATGAGTCTTTTAGTGTCAGCTATTTGCCCATTGGTAAAAAGTGAAACGATATATATTCCTTTGCTCAATGAGGTAACGTCTACTTGGGTTGCCTCGCTATCTTGAGACAATTTTACAGTCTTTTTGGTAGTTCCAGTCAAAGAACTGATAGTTAGGTAACAGTTTGTTACTCCATTTTCCATTTGGGTGGAAACAGTAACCATTCCATTGGATGGATTTGGAGAACAAGAGATTATTTTAGAGTTAGCTTTTTTATATGCGGAACTCGCATTGCTGAGCTTCGGGATGGTTTGTGCTTGTGCTTCAACTGTTGTTTGTAATTCTTTTACTGCTTCTACAAGAATTGGAATGATAGCTGTGTAATTAATAAGCTTTTGACCATTTTCGTTGGTTTGAACAGCTGAAGGAATGATTTTTTCGACATCTTGTGCAAGAAAACCATATTGTAAACCTTCTCCATCTGGTCCCTTCGCAATAGTAGTTGAATCCGAAGATAAAGTAGATATCTCGTCTTCTTGTTGTGTAGTTGTTTTCCAGTTGTAGGTTACAGGATTCAGCTGAAGTATTGTACTTAATCCTGTAGACAGAGGATTGATGTTTTCTTTTGCACGAGCATCAGATAAGTTATAGACGTTAGCGACTTCAATGCTGTTGTATTTGTTTGTTGCGGTATTGTAAAATACAATTTTGTTGCCAGTACCTGCAATACGAGGACTAGAAGGTGAAACATCTAGCTGGAAAAATCTTGTCTCGGCACAACATGTCCAATAAAAACCAGGCCAGGTGTTGATGTTCAATCCTGTTATCACCTTGTTGCTAGGAGCATTGTTGATGTTCAAGTTACCGTTGGAATAGGTAATCTGTGCCATCATATCTACAGTAAAAAGGATGGCAGTTAATAATGTTAAAACTTTTGCTTTCATACGTATTTTATTTATTGTTGATAACTAAATTTGCATCTATACTGATTGTAACTCCGCTCTCAAAAGTAATAGAGCTAGCTTGGATTGTGACCTTTCCTGAACCAATTTTCACGGGACCTTCTTGCTTGGAGGAAGTTACTTTGGAACCAATCTTCAAAATGTCTGAATCGATGGTTCTAGGACCGGTGATGGACTCATTCTGAATATAGGTTGTTGAGGAGACCGATACTGATTCCACTTTAGATGTGGAATTCATTGGGGTAACAGTTTGCTCTAATGTTGTCTTTGATAAAGCAGTCTGACTAGATGAGAATGATTCCAAGCTTCTTGCATTTGCTCTTGCAAATAGAATGCATAGGCCAATGGAAAATGCTGTTAATTTGATTTTGTTCATATATTATATTTCTAATTGTTTATAATGAAAATTCACCTTGTAATAAGCCTTCTTCAGTCTCGATGAGAATATAATAAGTACCCTTGTCGAAGCTACTGAAATCAACGTCTCTCTCCATACCTGAAACAAGCATATCTTCAGATAAAAGCATTTGAATATTACTATATATAGAATAATGTATAGTTGCTTTACTTAAGTTGCTTATATGCATGGTTCTATTATTTAGATAGACATTTATAATCTCTGACTTATTCTTTGGAGTCCTAGGATAATATCCTTTGTTATTTATGGGAATGCTTTCCCCAAAAGAGCATATGTTGAAATATGCTAAACCTTTTGCTTGAATTGTACAAAGCAATGCAATAATTATAATTCTTTTATACCTGTTCATAGTAGTTATTTTTTTGCAAAATTACTAATGTTTTTGTCATTTCGCAAATAAAAATAGTTTCACTTTATTTCATATTTTATAAAAAATAAAGAAAAATTGAAAGTGCTTGATAATCAAAAGCTTAAGCGCATTCTTTTTTGCTTCTATTTTAATCAATAAATCAAATAATGAAACGAAATGAAATGAATATCTAAAGTTTCCCACCCCCCTTA
>DHMR01000052.1 GCA_002405875.1 bacterium UBA4637 | reverse complement strand
GTCGTCGCCATCTCGCAGATGACGCCAGGACCTATCGGCATCAATACCGCCACCTATTGTGGCTACACCGCCGTACATAACGCCGGCATGGGTGGGATGATGGCGATATTGGGCAGTGCCGTGGCAACTTTCGCCCTGGTTCTCCCTTCCTTGATATTGATGATTCTTATCAGCAAGATGCTGTACAAGTATATGCACACCAACATGGTGCAGAGCATGTTCATCGGTCTCCGCCCAGCCATCGTCGGTTTGGTGGGAGCAGCCGCCCTGCTCTTAATGAGCCCAGAAAATTTCTCCACCCCAGAGAATCCTTGGCACTTCTACATCTCCATCGCCCTCTTCTTCGCCACCTTCATCGGAGTGAAGGTTATGAAGATTAATCCGATAAGGATGATACTCTACTCGGCGTTCGCAGGATTGTTGCTGCTGTATTAATCTCTGTTTTGTTTACCAACAATAAAAAACAGTTTATTTATTGCAAGTATGCAAATTCCGATATTTTTAAATTTACAATTAAGAAATCCCGGCAAATTTATTTATTGCAAATTAAAAAATATGATTTAATTTTTGGATATTACAAATAAAAATCGTAATTTTGCACGGTCAACAAACAAAAAAGCCATGCAAAAGGAAGTTTTCAAAACTCTCATCAAAGAGGGACAAGACGAAATACAAGAGATAGAACTCTATCAAAGACCTTTCGACTTTGAGGAGCAAGGAAGGTATGTCCTTGTCGGCATTCGACAAGCCGGCAAGTCATACTTATTATATCAACGTGCCAAGCAATTCCTTGCAAATGGGCATGACATCAAGGAAATTGTCTATCTAAACTTTGATGACGAGCGTCTCTATGGCATGCAAGTCGAAGACTTCGACCTCATTTTACAGGCTTACAATGCCATGTATTCTTATAAACCCATTTTATTCTTCGATGAGATACAAAACATCGAAGGATGGGAGCACTTTGCCCGAAGATTAGCCAACCAGAAATACATGGTCTTCATCACGGGTTCCAACGCCAAAATGCTAAGTAGAGATATTGCTACAACATTGGGAGCACGATACTTTGACGAAAAGATATTTCCATACTCATTTCAAGAATATTTAGAAGCCCAAGGCATCATCCTTGAAAAGAATTGGCAATATGGCAAGCAAAAGGATATCGTACAGCAAAACTTTGCAGAGTATTTCAAATGGGGTGGTTTCCCAGAACTACTTCTTTATAAGAATAAGCGTCATTGGCTCAATGGTCTCTATGAGAAAATCGTACTGGGTGATGTCATCCAAAGAAATGGTATCAAAAATGAACAAGCCTTACGTCTTGCCATCAAACGATTGGCAGAGAACATCATGCAGCCCACAGCCTATAATCGCCTAGCCAATATGGTGAAGAGCACAGGAGTAAAGACCAACTCTGTATCCATCATTGATTACATCCGATACATCAAGGAGGCATGTCTTATGTTTACTTTAGATAACTACGCTTCCAAGTTTGCGGAGAAGGAAACTGCTAAGAAGCATTACTTTACCGACAATGGTCTGCTGAGCATTTTCTTGACAGAATCGAAATCACCTTTGTTGGAAAATCTTTGCGCCATCACCTTACACAAGAAATACAACAAAGATTCGGAGATGCCAAAGCTATACTATTATAATCGTAATATAGAAGTAGACTTTTTCGTTCCAGAAGAGTCTCTGGCCATTCAGGCATCTTATAGCTTGACAGACCTAGGCACTCGCAAGAGAGAAGTAGATGCACTGTTAGCATTAAACAAGAAACATCCTCTTCAAAAAGCCAGGATTATTACATACGATGAAGAAGAGACTATCCAAGAAGGAGGACAGACCATCGAAGTAATTCCTATTTGGAAATGGCTGGCAGACTTTTTCTAAAGAAAGAGATATGAAATAGCTGTTTTATAAAACAAACAACATAGCAAAAAGGTGGATATTCATCAAAAAATCTACCTTTTACACTATATTATTCGTTTTGTCCACCCCATTCTTGTGCCTTTTGTGTACTTTTGCAACTGTGTATTAATAGTTAGTTTCATGTTTAGGCACTCATTCGCCAACACCAAACAAGTAATCAATAATAAACCTAAGAATAGACAATGAATAAGAAAAGACAGTTTTTGCTTTCCGCTGTGCTCGCCTCTGCGATGGCAGCCAACGCACAAGTAACTATCAATGTGGATGCCTCAAATCCAGGCATCAAGGTTTCACCTAATTTATATGGTATCTTCTTCGAGGATATCAACCACGCTGCCGATGGCGGTATCTATGCCGAGCTTATCAGCAACCGTTCTTTCGAGGACAGCGACAAGGAGATTCCTACTTGGAAGACTTCCGCCGAGGCTGGTGCGAAAATCAACGCACAGCTCATCAACAAGAATCTTCTCAACAAAGCACAGGGCAAGGCGCTCCAGCTTACCATTGCCGCTACCCCTAAGGCTACAGCCTCTCTCATCAACGAGGGCTTCTGGGGCATCAACGCCGTACAGGGCAGAACCTACAAGCTCTCTTTCTGGGCAAAGGGTAGCTACAAGGGTGGATTGAAGGCTCGCCTAACCAACGCCAAGGGCGACAAGGTATATGCCGAGACTGCTGTAAGCGGCAAGTTGGGCAAGAAATGGACCAAGTACACTGCCGAATTCATTGCCAATGCCAACGATGCGAAAGCTCAGTTTGAGTTGGTAGCCGATGGCAAGGGAACCATCCAGCTCGACGTGGTAAGCCTCTTCCCTCCTACTTTCAAGAATCGTGAGAATGGTTTGCGCCCTGATTTGGCGCAACTCCTTTACAATATCCACCCTAAGTTCGTTCGCTTCCCTGGCGGTTGCTACGTCGAGGGACAGGAGTCTCCAGAGAATGCTTTCCATTGGGAAAAGACCATCGGACCTATCGAAGAGCGTCCTGGACACAAGAACGTAAACTGGCGTTATCGCACTAGCGATGGTATGGGATTCGACGAATACTTGCAGCTTGCCGAGGATTTGCACGCAAAACCACTCTACGTGGTGAACGTAGGTCTCTGGCACGGCGGCTTGACTCCTGTGGATAGCATCCAGCCTTGGATAGACGAGTGCTTGAACGCCTTGGAGTATGCCAATGGTCCTGTTACCTCCAAGTATGGTGCGCTGCGTGCCAAGAACGGTCACCCAGAGCCATACAACATCGAGTACTTGGAGATTGGCAACGAGAACAACCAGCCAGACCCTGCCGCACAGAGCGACCACTACTACGAGCGCTTCAAGAAGTTCAAGGATGCCGTCTTGGCAAAATATCCTAAGATGCACCTCATCGGCAACGTGGTAGCTTGGGGCGACGACAACCCTAAGTGGGAAAGCAAGGAGAGCGTGGAGCTCCTCGACGAGCACTACTACAGAAACCCTGCTTGGTTTGCCGAGAACTTCAACAAGTACGATTCTTACGACCGCAAGGGCAGTGAGATTTACGTAGGCGAGTATGCCGTGACCCAAGGCTTCGGCAATATGGGTTCTCTCGACGCAGCCCTCGGTGAGGCTGTCTATATGATGGGCATCGAGAACAACTCTGACATCGTGACCATGGCATCTTACGCTCCTATCTTCGCCAACCTCAACAACCGCATGTGGGCACCGGATATGATTCAATATACATCTGACAAAGTGTTCGGCACACCATCTTACTACGTACAGAACGTGATGGCGAACAATATCGGTACCCGTGTGCTGAAGGTAGAGCAGAACTCTCCTTACAAGTACGAACAGGCGAAGGTGAAGCCAGCCGTTTGCCAGGTAGGTATGGGAACATGGGGCACTCAGGTTTCCTTCAAGGATGAGGGCTATACCGACGACAAGGGAAATGCGCTCCCAGCTACCCTCGAACTCACCCAGACCGACATCCGTGGCTCATGGAAGGTTGAGGGCGACGAAATCAAACAGACCAGCAACGAGGAGAGTTGCATCCGCTTGAACCCTGGCAAGATTACCAGCGATGGCTATATATATAAGGTACGTGCGAAGAAAGATGCCGGCAACGAGGGCTTCCTCGTAGTGTTCAACTATGTGGACCCTCAGAACTACTGCTGGTTGAACCTCGGTGGTTGGAACAACACCCAGCACGGCATCGAGCAGATAGTGAATGGTGCCAAGGCTCAGGTAGCAACTTGCCCAGGCAAGGTAGAGACTGGCAAGTGGTACGACATTGAGCTGAAGGTACAGGGCGACAGCATCTTCGCATCGGTGGACGGCAAGGAAATCTTCGCCACCAAGCTGAAGGCAAACACTCAGCCTGGCATCTTCTCTACAGCTACCCTCGACGAGAAGACTGGCGAGGTTATCTTGAAGATTGCCAACACCAGCACTGAGAGCACTACTGCGAAGATCAATCTTCAGGGCAAGGACATCAAGGACGGCAAGTTGATTCGCCTCTCAGCCAAGAACGGCTTGGAGGAGAACACCATCGACAACCCAACCAACGTTTACCCAGTGGAGAGTTTCATCACCACCAGCAAGAACGGAGCTGAGGTTGAGATTCCAGCCAACTCACTGAATATTATCAGATTGAAATAACAGATTTCGCCTAGGTTTTTTCCTTAGGCGAAATACAGATACAAAAGCATTCCATCTGTACGTTTGAAACGGGCTGTAAGCCCAAAAGCACCTAGCCCAGGGCAACGCCCTGGGGCGACAGTGTGAATCAATGCGCCCTGAAAGGGCAAAAGCATTAAATAGACTTTTTTGAATAGTTGATAGATAGTTAGTTAGAAAGTAGAAGGCGGCAACCTGCGTGATGCAGATTGCCGCCTCATTATATATACCAGTCTAAAAAAATAGATTTCATTCCGCTCTTATAACTGAAAATTATCCCAAAGCGTAGTTGAGCAAAAGCAATATCGCCAAGATATACAGCGTGATGTTCAAGTCCCTGAACTTGCCTACCATCATTTTGATCAATACATAGCTCAAGATGCCCAAGCAAATACCATCGGCGATGCTATAGCAAAGCACCATCGTAATCATCGTGATGAAAGCTGGGAACGACTCAGAGATGTCCTCCAACTCAATCTTCTTAAACGAGTCAATCATCAGCACACCCACCATCACCAAGGCGCCACTGGTTGCCGCACTAGGAATCAGCAAGAAGATAGGAGCCAAGAAGATGCTCAAGATGAACATGATACCTACAAAGAAGGAAGTCAAACCCGACTTTCCACCCTCGGCAACACCCGAAGCACTCTCCACATAAGTGGTAATGGTAGAGCTACCCAACAAGGCACCAGCGGTAGTACCGATGGCATCACTCATCATCGCCTCCTTCACACCAGGAATATCGCCCTTCTCATTCTCCTTGATGCCAAGTTTTGAGACCAAACCAAGCACCGTACCAATGGTATCGAAGATGTTGACCAGCAACAAGGAGAACACCACCATCACCATCTTAGGCGTAAAGAAGCCTGTAAAGTCGAACTGGCAGAAGATAGGAGCGATGCTATGAGGAGTGGAAACAGGTATCCATCCCTCCCCTATCTGGGTAACACCCATCGGAATACCAATCAAGGTAGAGATGATGATGGCAAAAAACAGCGAACCTTTCACTCTGCGAGCCATCAAGGTTCCACTCACCAAGATACTTATCAAACCCAGAATACAGGTAGGCGTAAACTTGCCTAGCTGCACGAAGGTAGCCTCGTTGGCAGTGATGATACCCGCATTCTTCAGTCCGATGAAGGCGATGAACATACCGATGCCCGCCGAGATGGCGAATCGAAGGTTCTTCGGGATGCACTCCAATATCTTGTCACGGATATTGAGGAAGGTGATGAGGAGGAAGATGATACCCTCCACAAGCAATACCGCCAAAGCCTGCTGCCATGTCAAACCCATCGCCTGACAGAGCGTGAAGGCGAAGAAGGCGTTCAGTCCCATACTAGGAGCCTGAGCGAAAGGCAATTTAGCCATGAATGCCAACAGCAAGGTGGCAATGGCTGATGCAATAGCGGTAGCCGTAAACAAGGCGCCCTTGTCCATGCCCGTGGTAGAGAGGATGGTAGGGTTCACTGCCAAGATGTAACACATGGTCAAGAAGGTGGTCATACCAGCGACCAACTCCGTCTTGACGGTTGTCTGCTTAGGGTCGAAGCCCAATAATGCTTTTAACTTATTCATTGTATTTTATGCTGAAAATTGCAATTTGAGGATACATTAATGTATTCGCTTGCAAAGGTACAAAATATATTAGAAATAAGTTCAATGTAATAAAAGAAAATATTACCAAAGCTCATAAAAAGTGTCCTTACCCCCTAAGAGACAACATCACTCCAACATGAGCCAACCATCGCTAGTCCAGTTGATTTTCTTCTCTACGAGGATGCTGGCTCCATTCTTAGGGATGCTATAGCCATGGCAGAAGAAGTAATCGCCATCAGGGAAGCTGTAGGCAGAGCAATGCCCCATCGCCTCAAACTCCTTCTTGTCGCCTTCGAGAATCAGGGTGCCACCACCCTCTCGCATATCCTTGCCCTCCTTGTCGAGGTAAGGACCGGCAACCTTCTTGCTCCTGCCCACGGCAACACGATAGTTGCTCTTGATGCCTCGGCAACAGTAATCCCAGCTCACAAAGAGATAGTAATAATCGCCATGCTTCATGACGAAAGGAGCCTCGATGGCATTGGTACCCGCAAACTTGCTCGTAGGATTCGGCTCTACCGATGTATCGCCCACGGCATGACGGCGAGCGATGGTCATGGGCTTCGCCCCTTTCTTTACGTGCATCGTCTTCTTGTCGAGAGGAATGAGTTGGATGCCATCCCAAAAGGAGCCCCAAGTCATCCAAGGCTTGCCCTTCTCATCTATCACAAAGTTTGGGTCGATAGCATTCCAATTATCTCTCCCGCCCTTGGAGGCGACGAGGCAACCCTCATCTTTCCAATCATCCTTATTAGATAAGGAGGTATTGCTCAGCAATCCGATTGCCGATGTATTCTTGCCAAAGGTGGAGCAAGAATAAGCCATATACCATTTACCCCGATACTTGATGATATCGGGAGCCCAGATATGGGTGGTGAAGCCTGGCACGCTGTCGTGCGTCCAAGCAGGTATTTGCTCGTTTTTCAAGACACCCTCAGCAGATAATGTCCAGTGCTTGCGGTCGTTGGAAATCATCTGCGTGATGCCATGCCCTGTGCAATAAAGATAATACTTGCCATTCTCATACGCCATCACGGGGTCGTGCACAAAAGGAGTATCCACCACAACAGGCAGCTCCACCACCTGAGTCTGTTGCGCACGAGACACAGCTGGCGCTAGCATCATGGCTATTGCCACAACGCCTAAATATTTCATCATAGTTTGTTTCATTTGTATATCGATTTAACAAAAAGGGGAGTTATGGCTTCACAGCGTAACTCCCCTCAACATTCTACTTAGATTCTTTTATACCTTAAAACTAACTAAATTCTCTTATTTCTTCTTGCCCCAGAAGCTCTTGCTGCCGCTGGCACCAGAATATACGATGGTTACCTTGCGAGGATTTGCCTCCCAATCCACCTCTCGCTGCACCTTAAGCTTGGTGGTACCGATGGTAAGGGTGTTGCTGGAAGCATCGAAGCTCCATACCTTCACATTAGGCCAAGCCGTACCACCTGTCATCGTACCATCTGCATTGAGCGTAAACTCAGTGCTAGTGCGCTGCTTGCCATACTCATAAGCAAGGTCGATGCCTTCCCATGTACCAGCCAATTCGCTAGCCTTGATAGCCGCCTGTGGCACGGCGCCATAACGTTCAGGCATTACAACAGGCCATCCGTTGCTATCCCACTTGATAGAGCGCACACCGCCCATCATGATGGCGTTGCTATAAGCATTGCCTCCAACATTGGCAGGTAAACGCTGCTGAGAAACATAATACCAGTTGCCAGCGCCATCGTCGAAGACAGCACAGTGGCTAATACCTACCCATCCATACCCCTGGCTGAACTTATAAGGATGAGTCAAGACGGTAGGGTTGTCACCTGCGCCCTTGGCAGCATCGGTCACCCTGCTGTTCATCGTCTCGTAAGGACCATCCACGTTCTTGGAGCGAAGTACACGAGTATTATAAGGAACGTCCAATGCATCGTAAGCTAAGAAGAGATAGTAATATCCATCGTGGTAAACCACTTCTGGAGCCTCAGCTGCTTGCCAACGATTATTCAAAGTACGTGTGAAGATAGTCTTGCCATAAGCAGCGATGTCGCTTGCTGTGCCCCAAGGGTTAGGCAAGGTTGCCTTGGTCTTACCTGTGCTGGCATCTAGCTCGACAGCAGCGATACCACTATGCCAAGAACCATAGATAAGCCAGTGCTGACCTTGAGGAGTAATAATATAAGATGGGTCGATGGCATTGTACTTGAAATAGCAGTTATTCCAGTCTGTAGCATTCACCTTATAGTTCAAGCCCTTGTCAGATGCATTGGTGATGACGTATCCCTTGTCTGTCCATTTGTTGCTGGCAAGATCATTGGTTTCCATCAAACCGATGAAGGCACGCTCGCTCCAAGTTCCATCACCATTGATGGTACCAGGGCAAGTGATGGCATAGTACATACGATAGAGATTGTCGTTCACCTTGCGCACACATGGTGCCCAGAAACCGAAGTCGAGGTCATTGGCGAAATATGTATTAGGGCGCTCTGCCAAGCCCATTCCCTTGCGAATCTCATTGAGTTTGGTTTTCACCCAGTCTGGCAGTCCTACCATCGTGGCTCCTACGAATTCCCAGTCTACAAGGTTCTTGGAGCGACGGCAGAAGAAATGACCGTGCTTGTTGCTGTTGCGAATGTCCTTTTGATGCTCGTTACCATAACTGGCATCGGTCTGATACATATAATAGTAACCATCAGCCGCTTTCACAACCGAAGGGTCGTGCACATTGGCAAGATTCCATTTGCTACGCTGTGTCCAAGCAGATATGGACGCATAATCATCTGCATATGTTGGGCACTTGTAGTTTGCCAGGTCGGCATCAGTAGGATTGCTGGATGGTGTATCAGGATTCGTAGGTGTCGTTGGTGTGGTAGGAGTGGTTGGATCATCAGGATCGTCGCTGCTACTACTGCAACCTACAGCCAGAGTGCAAGCCAGCAAGAATGCTAAAGTATGAAGTTTCTTCATTGTTTCTCTTCGTTTAGTTAGTTTTTATATACCTTGTTAGTTTCTTTCTAAAAAAGGCAGGTCTATGGAAGCCTGTTCACATAAAGACCTGCCTTTAAAATTATAGTTTAGTCAAAGATTTCTCTTCGGGATTATCTGCGGTGAGCACGTGTGTAGTGCTTGCGGGCAGAAGATGCACCAAACTTCAAGTGAGAAGCATCAACGGTGAACGCTACATTCAAGTCGCTTGGATCCACTGTGTTGATACCGAGATAGCTCTGGTTCGTTACAGTGCCGTCTGTACCTGTTACGATAGCCTGGATGTCGGCTGTTCCATTGTTGCAGTTGGTTACATAGAGTTTTACCTTGGCACCGTTCATAGCAGCAAGCCATGAAGCCCAGTCGCTATAAGCAACAAGCTGTGTTCCGACAGGAGTACAAGCTGCATAGCCAGCACCCCAGCCATAGTTGTCTGAACGAACTACAGCATATTCTGCTGCGTCAGCCTTGCGAAGGATAACCACGTAGTTGTTCCAGTTACCTGCCAAGCTAGAGTAGTTGGTGAAATTAAACTCGTAAGTCTCACCAGCAGGAACCTTCATATTCTCAGTGAATACAGACCACCAAGCGGTAGAGCAATCCTCGGCACCAAGAGAAGCTGGGCTAGGAGTTACAGCCTTGACAGAAGACTCTGCCACATTCACCTCAACAGTAGTCTTGCGACCATTCTCGGTTGTGATGGTAACCTCATGTTTACCTGGAGTTGCAGGAACCTTAGAGAATGTCAACTTAGAGTTGTCAACAACAGAAGGCTCACCTTCGGTATATGTTGCGGTAACAACCATACCAGTTGGATCGAAAGCCAAAGTATGGTCTACGCCATCCAATGCTGCTGAATTGTAATAGTAGTAAGTTGTACGTGTAGGTGCCTGAGTAACCTTGATGCTCTTGATGCCAGATACCACCTTGAACTTACCATAAGCTACGATAGGAGTAGAAGCATTCTCACCCTTGAACGTCTTATTGTAGATGACAGTGAGTGTCTTCTCGCCAACCTCGTTCATATCATTGATGGCAGAGAAATAGAGCTGGTCTGCTGGGATAACCTTGGTTACGCCCTCCTCATAAGTTACGGTAGCCGAAACGCCAGCCATAGCATCCTCAAGTTTAGTACCCTTGTCTACCTCCTCTGGCACATTGTTCAATACCATAGATACAGGTGCCTTATCCTTGGCAGAAGTATATCCACCAATAGGCTCGATGTTGCTCTGGAGGAAGTCGATGTAAGAACCCTCAGGAACCAAGAAACAACGAATCTTGGTATCGCTGGCATCCGCATTGAGGTTGCCAATCTTATATGGCTGAGTATAGGTCTTGGTAACTGTACCATTGGTTATCTTAACCAAGAATGTATCTACCTTGGAACGATCTACAGTCAATGTCACTTTACCACCAAGTTTCTGCAAGCCTGCATCTTTGTTATCAACAGGGCTCATAATCTGATTACTCTCCGAGAACTTGAATGGAAGATAGTAATTAAAATTATCACCTGTCTTTGTACTCCACTGAGAGTTAAAAGAGGTTGAGTCACCTGTGCAATCGAAACGAATCACACCATACTCCTTGTAGTCAGTACTTCCACGATCTGCATCGTTTGTAATACATACGCCAAAGTTTTTATAATAAGTATTGTCGTTTGGATTGATGTTCAAGTTGAACACTGCATTCCACTTCTGGTTGTCATCCACTTGATAATACTTTGAGAATGCTGTCCAAAAGCCTGAGCTAAAGTCAGTACTACCGATGGTATAAACATCCTCGTTCATACCCACGAGCACTTCCTCGCCTGTATTCTTAGACTTTTCGATTGAGTCAATCTTTTCAGAGAGCCAATCAGGAGAGTTGACGCTAAACAAGTCACTTCCCTCACATCCTGTCATCGCTGTCAACGCCATGGCTGCCACACAGAAGACTGATGCTAATTTATTTAGGTGTTTCATATTATTTCCAATATTTATTAAATATGTGTAATGTTCTTAGGTTATCCCATGGAGTTGGAGACCAGCTCCATGGGATAAGGAATACGATTACTTGCTCAAGTTCACAACTGGGTGAACAGTCCAACCTCTCCCGAAGAAATCGGTTGAGTTGTCGGTGTTGTAGTTGGCAGAGTTACCTTTCAAGTTAGGGTTGTCATTCAACAATGTCTGATAGATAGGCAAGAATTCATGACCTGCTACGTATGTATCATAAGAGCATTTCAACTGTGGGTCAGTACCTACCTGAGAGTAACTAACTGGCTCCTTAATCTTATATGGAGAGATACGGAATGTTGCATGCTCCTTCAACTGAGCCATACGGTCACTGTCATAGAAGAATCCCCAACGAATCAAGTCCAATCCACGACCATTCTCACAACCAAACTCCTTTGGACGCTCCACATTAGCAATCTGTTCAAAGAGTTTATCCTTATTTCCTGCGAAATCAGAGAGTTGTAAATCTTTTAAGTTAGCACGCTCACGTACCTGATTAATCCAATCGATAGCCTGCTGTGTAGGACCATTCACCTCATTTTCACACTCAGCGGCACGAAGTAATACGTCAGAGTAACGCATCATGCGGAGGTTGATACCACATTTAAGACCAGTTGCCACCTTATCATAGAGATTGGTACGCATATTAGTCCACTTGGCAATAGGCAGACCGCCATTATCGTTGTTTGTAGGAACAGTATCTGTCGCTGTCATCTGAGTAGTATAAGCTACGTTACCATTCTCAAAGCCTTCCCAATCTGTCTCGTATGTACCAATTGTCCAGTAGAGACGTGGATCAAGCTTGCCGCCCGTAGTACGCTCTTGTTTAAACAGCTGATAAAGCCAAGGTGAAGCAGACAGGTCTGCCCAACCGCCGTAACGACCAGGGCAATAGTTAGACTCGACAGCATGTCCCTGAGAAGCGTTAGGGCTCACATTGACAGGAGTCCACTCATCCACGGTTCCCTGAGAACCATAATCCAAGAACTGAACCTCGAAGAGACTCTCATCATTGTTTTCATACTGAGAGCCCTCACGGAAATTGTCTCCATAGTTTGCCATTAGCTTATACTGACCATATTTCTGTCCACCTATGATGTCTTTGAGAACCTCCAAAGCTTCGCTATACTTGTGGCGCAACATCAAGGTACGTGCATAGTATCCAGCAGCAGCACCGCAAGTAGCTCGTCCCTTGGCCCACTCACCACCAGCTTGGCGATTAGGAAGCAATGTCATAGCCTCTTTCAAGTCTGTCTCTACTTGGTCGAGCACCTCATCAAAGGTGTTGTTAGCTCCATACAGACCATCCAAAGAAGAATAAGTAGAATAGTCTGTAATCAATGGCACCTCTTTATAATAGCCTACCAAGTTGTAATAAGAGAAAGCACGGAGGAAGAGTGCCTGTCCCTTGATACGTTTCATAGCCTCACTGAGTTGAGAGTCTTCCCCTGTTGTACGAGAGAGAATAAAATTACATACATTGATGCAATAGTAAGACTCACGCCATGGCCACATAGAGATTTCGTCTGTGGCAGGATCGTCCATATCGTCGAATGGCAGATACCACACCTGTGAAGAGTTCCACACTTCATCACCACGTACAGCATCTAGTGTATAACCAACACGTGCCATAGAACCCTCCATACGTATATCATGGTAAGCAGCAATGACACACTCTTCCAAGTCATCGGCATTGAAACCGAAGGTACCAGTGGTCTGCTGGTTAGGGTTTACCAGTTCCAGTTTGTCTTCGCACGAAGTCATAGTCAATGCACCAAGACCGAGGAACAGAGCTAATGATAATTTATTTAGTTTCATATCAAATGTTCTTTAAATAATAATGAATCTTATAATCCTTATTCTCACTATTAGAATGTGAAATGGAGACCACACATGAATGTGCGTGGAGTTGGGAATGAGCAGAAGTTGTAACCTGGGGTGAATGTACCACCAGCATAGTCTACGTTATATCCCTTGTAACCTGTGAAGGTGTAGAGGTTCTGTGCTGATACATAGAGACGTACACCGCTCACATAGCCACCAAACCACTTGTCTGGGAAGTTGTAGCCCAACTCTACGTTGGCAATCTTCCAGTAAGCTGCATTCTGAATCTTGCGAGAGCTAAAGAGGTCATTCCATGCCAAGGTTGCATTGTTGGCATAGTAGGTACGTGGCACGCTTGAGATGTAAGTGCCATCATCGGCGAAACGGTTGGCATCGCCCATGGCTACATCCTTGTTGCCTGGTCCATAGCAAGAGTTCAAACTATTATAAATATCATCTGATACATGGTAGTTGAGTACACCGTATGTAGAGATGCTCAAGTCGAAGTTCTTATACTCCATGTGAGCACTCAAACCAAAGTTCACCTTTGGAAGGCCACTGCCCAATACGGTCTGGTCGTATGTATCGATTACACCATCAGGCACGCCATCTGGACCAGAAATATCCTTGTAGAGACAGTCACCTACATTGGCGCCCTGCTGGGTAGCGTGGTTGTCGAGTTGATCCTGAGTACGAGCAATACCCTCGTAAACCCATCCATAGAACTGACCTACCTCCTGACCTACGTATGTAGCGTAAGCACCTGTAATGTAAGAATCGGTACCAAAACCAAGAGAAGTTACCTTGTTCTTCAAGGTGCTCAAATTGGCACTGATGTCATACTTGAATGCATGGTCACGATTGCGATATGTAGCAGAGAACTCGAAACCGCTGTTCTCCATAGAGGCTGCGTTCATGGTAACGGTAGTGTTAGCCACACCCGTCTGTCCAGGAACAGGCACTCCATAAAGCAAGTCCTCAGACTTGTTCTTGTACCACTCGGCAGTAAACTCCAAACGATTGTTGAACATCGCCAAATCAATACCCACGTTGGTTGTCTTCTTCTTTTCCCAAGCGATATTGTTGTTGACGTATGTCGCAATCTTGGAACCTGTAACCTTATCATTACCAAAGCTATAAGTCATGTTGTTACGATCCATTGTCGCCATATACTGATACTCACCGATGTTCTCGTTACCGAGTTCACCATAGCTGGCACGTACCTTGAACATATTAACGATATCGCGACTGATTGGGAAGAACTTTTCCTTATCGAAACGCCAACCCAAAGATACAGAAGGGAAGGTTGCCCAACGGATGTTCTTGGTCAAACGAGAGCTACCATCACGACGTACGACTGCAGAAACCAAGTACTTCTCATCATAATTGTAGTTCAAACGTCCTACGTAAGATGCCAAGGCATGCTTATACTCGTATGAAGAAGAATAGGTATCTTTTGCATTCTGAAGCTGAAGGAAATATGGTTCTGGGAAATTAACACCCCATCCAGTTAAGAGGTTTGTGTTCTCTTCCTCGTATGTCATACCTGCGAGCAAATCGATGTTATGCTTGCCGATGCTACCATTATATTTCAAGGTGTTCTCAACCAAGGCATCGCTGTAGTTGCGAGACCCCTTGGTCAAAGTTTCATTCTCCTTGGCGAGGTATACACGGTTGCTCTGAATCCATGAAGGAATCCAAGTCTTGTCCTTAGCCTCAGTCTTGCTATAAGAGAGGTTGATATTATAGTGGAGACCGTGGTTTTTGCTCTTGATGCCTACCATCTTTAAGAGGTCTACATCGGCAGAAGCTGTACCTACGAAACGATCTACCAAAGTGTTGCGCTGCAAGAGATTGTTCACCAACAATGGGTTGGATGCAGAAATATCACCATGGATGCCATCATAATACACGCCATAGCCGTAAGCATCATAACGATAACCATTGGCTGCACCTACTTTATCATCGAGTACCCATGTAGAGTTGTCGTATGCCTTGATGGTAGGCTGCATCAAGAGTGTACCACGAAGCACGTTGGTAACAGAACCATAAAGACCCTGTACATACTCTGATGCATTGGAAAGGCCCATGTTGTCCTGGTTGGAGTGAGAGTAAACAAAACTGGTACGGAACTTGATGAACTTGGTGTCCATGGTGTTGTTCACACGAGCTGTATAACGCTCGTAGTTAGGACCAGCACCTTCCAAGGTTCCCTTCTGGTTGAAATAGTCGAGAGATACATTATAGGTACTGTTAGCACTACCACCGCTGAGAGCTACGTTGTGGTTCTGGCGGATACCAGTCTTGAACACTTCCTTGAACCAATCGGTATTGGTGTTGTCCATGAAATGATACTTGCCATCCTCACCGAGACTGTAACCACCAGCCAAAGGAGAATTTGAGTTGGCACAAGCCTGACCGAGATAGTTGCTATATTGGTCGGCATCCATCACGTCGTATACGCCACTTGGGATGACATCGGCACCGAAGTAACCAGAATAGTTCACCTTCAAAGGCTGGTCTTTCTTACCATTCTTAGTTGTGATGATAACGACACCATTCGCAGCACGAGAACCGTAGATGGCACCCGCAGAAGCATCCTTCAAGATTTGGATGGTCTCGATGTCGTTAGGAGAGAAGTCACGGATTGTGGTACCCATTGGCACACCATCTATGACATAGAGAGGAGCTGTGCTACCGAATGAACCGATACCACGGATTCTCACACTAGGGTCGGCACCAGGCTGACCATCTGATGTAATCTGCACACCGGCAACCTTACCTTCGAGCATGGTTGAGATGTTAGAGTTGGATACTTTCTTCATCTCCTCTGCATTCACGATGGCTACAGAACCTGTCAAGTCAGCCTTCTTCTGTGTACCATAACCTACCACGACTACTTGGTCGAGCAGATGGTCATTGGAAGACATCTCGATCTTGTCGAGAATGGCACGTCCACGCACTGCAATCTCGCGCTCCTTGAATCCAAGGTAGCTTACAGTAAGAGTTGAGTTAGCTTTCACCTTGATTTCGAAGTTACCATCAAGGTCTGTCACCGCACCAGTCTTACCATCCTTGGTCTTGACAGTGGCGCCAATCAGAGGTTCGCCCTGATCGTCAACAACCTGTCCCTTGACGGTGATGACTTGATCCTGTGCTACAGCGGCCAAAGTTGGCATTGGGGCTACGAATGCAGCACCGCCAACAGCACTCAGGCTTAACATCATTGAGAATAATTGTTTCCTCATTGCTTATTAATTTTTAGGTTTATATTTATTGTTTATTCAATTCGTTGTTTATGGTAATTAGGTTGAGAAAGCCAAGAGACTTGACCTACATCAATCAATTTTTCGGTGGCAAAAGTACAATTAATAGCAAAATAGTAGGTGGACAAACACAAATATAAGGTGGACAAACTGCATAAAAGGTGGATTTTTGGCGCTTATGCGCACTTATCCACCTTTTGTGCTCCCACACAGAGAAGACAACCTTACATGTAGCAAAAATAAATAACAAGGCTAATCATCATCTATGGTATCTTTGTATTGAGATGGTGAGACCCCATATTGCTTAGTGAAGCAACGGGTGAAATACTTAGGGTCATTGAAGCCCACACGGTAGGCTATCTCGGTGATGTTGCGGTTGGCAACATTGTTCATCATCATCTTACGGGCGATGTCGAGACGATAGTTGCGGATGAACTGGGCGGTAGGAAGTCCCGTCTCGGCATTCAGCTTCTTACTCAGGAGGCTGCGGTTCAGGTGCATCGCCTCGGCTAGTTCCTGTACGCCAAACTCAGAGTTGTCGAAATTCTTTTCCATCACGTCCATCACATCCTGCATGAATGGGTGGACATTCTCCTCCACTTCCTTCTTGTCTGCCTCAAGGGTCTTCTTCTGACTCTCTTGATAACGCTGTTGGTTGGCTAGGATGTTTTGGATGCGGCTCTGCAACTTGCCTGGCTCATCACTTTCCTTCAGGGCTGCCTCGATAGGACGATAGAGTGCCTCCACCTCTCGCTCACGCATCACCTTGATCTTGTGCATGTAGGCATACTGCACCAGTGCCACTATACCTATTATAATAAGGGTGACAAACCACCAACTCTTCCAGAAATAAGGGGTGATGCTGACAGCTATGGAGATGACCTGCTCCTTGTCAGAGTCGATGGAAGGTGCATACTTCACCTCAAACTCATAGTTGCCGGCTGGCAAGGTGGAATATCTCACGCTGTGCTGACCCGGCTTGAGCTGCACCCAGTCGTTCTCATATCCTTTCATGCGATAGAGATACACACCTTGGGTCTCGCTGCCATAGTTGAGGGCGGAGAAATAGAGGGTGAACGACTTGTCGCTCTCATGGATGCGTATCTTCTTGGCGATGCTCACATCCTCGTCAAGATAGTCGCTGCCAGCAAAGACAGGGTCGTTGTCAACCAACAATTCCGTGAATCGTAATCCGCCCGTAGTATGAGACATGCGGTTCACTCCCGTAACAGCCATCATTCCTTGGTCTGTGCCCAGGAATATCTCGCCCTTGGCATTGCGAATGGCTGCATTGAAATAGAATTGCGAACTGATGAGTCCATCCTCCTTGGAGAAACTGCTGAAGGTCTCCGTCTTCGGATTGAAGATGGAGAGTCCGTTGGCGGTGGCTATCCAAAGCATACCGCTGTTGTCTTCCACAATACCCAACACGGTATTGTTGGCGAGTCCGTCATTGGTGGTGAACGACTTGACATGCGGCTTGCCATCCTTGTCGTAATTGTAGCAATACATACCGTAGCCATTGCTACCCAACCATATCTTGCCATCCTTGGCTTGGCAGAAAGACAATATCTTGTCGATGACGCCGCTCTTCGGGTCATCCAACTTATACTGATGATATTTCACCATAAAGGCTCCCCTATGATGACGGCGCGACTTGAGGTTGATTTCTACCATACCCTGCACACAGCCCATCAAGAGTCTGCCATCCTTGGTGACAAGACTACCGATGCAGCCTCGCACATTCATGCAACCATCGAAAGGCTCAATGAGTTGTTGGTGCTTTGAATCGTAGAAGAAAAGGCCATCGTTGGTGCCGAGCCACATACCATCATTGACGGGGTCGTAAGCCAACGCTCCCACAAACATCAGCAAGCGCTGGTGCTTGGCATCCACCGAGAGAGGCACTATCTTGCCTGGCTCTTTCAAGCTCATCACACCGATTCCATCCCCCCAGGTTCCTATCCAAAGGTTTCCTCGGCTATCGGCAGTAAGCGTAGATACACTGTTGTGGGGCAAACTAGAGTTGGCTGTCGTATAATGAACGAAGCTTTTAGAATGGGGGGGTAAGAAGTTAAGACCACCTTCCACCACGCCGACCCACAGTCCTCCATCAGGCGCTGCATACATCGCATTCACTGCATTGTGAGCCAAACTGCCAGAATTGGCAGGATCATTTTGATAGAACTGGAGTTGCAGGAGGCGAGGTGCCAACTTGATGACACCACCCGTCTCAGTGCCTACCCATATCTGTCCATCTTTCGAGAACAAGCTGTTCACGAAGTTGCTGCTCAATGGGTTCACGATGCTGTTACAATTCCAATGCTCAATGCTGCCTGTAGCGTCGTCGATAATATCGACACCACAAAGAGTACCCACCAAAAGTTTGTTGTCGGGAGATACAGCGAGGCTCGTCACCACCTCGTGCTGGAGGGAATGGTCGTCTGCCGTACAATGGAATTGCTGCTTGGCACTGTTGAACAAACCTCGGTTGGTGGCTAGCCATATCTTGCCATGATAAGAGATGATGGCACCCGCATAGCGATAGTCGAGCGGAGCGAACATCTTGCTGATGTCCTTTGCCACCAACTTGTTGTTCTTGACCGAGAATTCGCTTACCTTGCCATCATTACACATCACCACCGTACCTCGCTGATAGACATCACAGAGTCCGAGGTCAGGGGCATTGAAAGGATAATCGATGGAGAGGACGCTGTTCACCTCTCCCTTTTCATTGAACCCGAAACGAGTGAGGATATTGATGGACACCATCCATATATTGCCCTTTGCATCGCAATACATTCGGGTGCAAAGGTTCTTGAGTGCTTTATTGAGTTGTGCTTCCACCTGTTTGTTCTCACAAGGTGGAACGATAGGTTGCATGGTATTGAGGTCGAGTACCTGCGGTCCTTCCTCAAAGGCAATCCAGAGGCGCTTGAAATGGTCTTCATAGACATTGCGACAACTGTTGCTTCTGAGGCTGATGCCATTGGATCCCAACCCAAAGCTCACGAAATTGAAGCCATCGTAGCGCACCAATCCGCCTCCATGGGTACTAATCCAAACAAAGCCATAGGAGTCTTGGAAAATATCGTCAGCGAAGTTATTAGGCATTCCTGCCGCCATATTGAGGTAGCTTACGTTATAGCGACTAGGGGTACCGCCTTGTGCATAAACGCCCAAGGTAATGAGAAATGTGCTTATTATGGTGAGAATGTATCTAATCACTAATGATTATTCTTCTTGTTGATGTTTATCTTCCCATTTTGAATAGATTACAGAACCAATAGTAATCAAAGCTAAAAATATATACATTCCCAATAATCCCTTACTCATATTACTAATTACGTTTCTGTTTTCTATCTTCCAATTTGACGTAAACAAAAGAGCCTATAGCTATTAAAGCTAAAAATATATACATTCCTAATAATCCGTAATCCATAATTATTTTCCTTTCTTTTTATTATCTTCTTTTCCTCGTTTTACAAGATACAGTCCCATACCGAACAATAGTGCCGCTAAAAAAATTGCGCCAACCAATGTCCAGACAGAGTCATCTTCCTTGCCAAACATCCTAACTAAAACGTATGCTGTTATGATATACTTTGATATATCCAGCATCCATTTACCTAACTCTTCTATCATTTTTATTAAGTTATTAAACTTCTGCTTGCAAAAATACGAAGAATATTTGAAACAAAAGAATTTTTAGAAAGAAAAAGCGTTCCTAGAAGTGTAAAACTACATTTCTAGGAACGCTTTTATATGAAAGTACTTTCATCGGGCAACGTAAGTACTTGCGTTAGCCATCGTAAGTACTTTCATCAGCTATCGAAGCCTATTGCATTTTAGAATTCAAGTATCATCGCCTGGCGTGGACGGAGTTTCACGTTCTTGTTGATAAGAACGGATCTGCCATTCATTACATCGGTAGCCTTCTCTGCCTTGCCGATAATCTCGGCGTAGCGAGCTACATTCAGTTCGTTTGCCTCGTTCTTACCATT
>DHMR01000001.1 GCA_002405875.1 bacterium UBA4637 | reverse complement strand
GTGGTAACCAACGGCGGACGTGTAATCTGCGTAGTAAGCTACGGCAAGGACAAGGACGAGGCTTTGAAGAAGAGCTTCGCCGAGGCACAGAAGATTCACTTCACCGACAAATACTTCCGCTCGGACATCGGACAAGACTTGTAATTATCATATTTATCAAGAATTAGAGAATTAAAGAATTTTCCAAGTTCGCTTGTGTTTTTTCTCCATTCAGAATTTAGCCGAGAATGACAAGAAGAGAATGCTAGAAAGGGAACTGCAAGAAAGAAATTCTCAAATTCTCTAATTCTTGACTAGAAAAAACGTATTGACGAGAAATCTTGATGTTAAGAAAGAAAACTTTTCAGAATAAGGTAGCGGCAAGCCGCTACGCACTCCCTGTTACTGCAACCCTTGCCGCTCTGGTATGGGTTGCAGTGGGTTTATTGGTATCCAATATCTGGGTACAATTTGCCTTCACCATCATGTCTACCTTGCTGATGGTGGAACTCAACAACCGCAATGCCCTGATGCGCACCTACAGCCGTATGGTATCGTGCAGTTTCTTGGCATTGATAACCATGGCGGGACTTCCGCACATGGAGCTAAAAAGCAGTATTGTGACGATGTGTTTCATCGCCTTTTATCTCATCATTTGGAATTGCTATCAAGACAAGCGTTCGGCTGGCTGGACATTCTATGCCTTCTGCTGCATCGGACTTGCCTCGATGGTATTCGTACAGATAGGCTATTTCCTTCCTTTCCTCTGGATTATGATGATGGTGTTCACCCTCTCTCTGAGCATGCGCACCTTCTTCGCTTCCCTGCTCGGCGTCATCGCACCCTATTGGTTTGGGGCGGGCTATTACGCCTATACCGACAATTTCCCCGGATTGATTCAGCATTTTTCCGAGTTTGTCAACTACAGCGAAATGTTCGACTACTCGCAGGTTACCGACCATCAGTTGATAAACCTGGGCTTCATCATATTGCTCACCGTGACCGGTGCCATCCAGTTCATCCAAAGCAGTTATGCCGACAAGATACGTACCCGCATGATATACGAGTCGCTCATCATGATGTCGGCAGTATGCATCGTGTTCATCATCTTGCAGCCTCAGCACATCCATGAGTTGGGCGGCATCTTGCTGGTGAACACCTCACCGCTCATCGCCCATTTCATCACGTTTACCAAGGGCAAGTTGACCAACACCATGTTTATCTCGATGCTGATGCTCATCGTTCTCATCCTATTATATAATATATTCGTGCCGGAAACGATATTGTACGAAGCAATCATGAAATAAGGGTTTGATGTCCCAATACAGGACATCAAACTTATGAAGAAGAGACCATATGCACTAAAATAGCGCATCAAACTTATGAAAAAGAGACCATATGTACCAAAACAGTACATCATGTATATTAAATCATTAAATATCAGGCAATTAAATACATTTAAAAAGCATGAGTTGGATAATCGATTTTCTAATAAACTGGGGCTATTGGGGCATGCTGGTGGCAGCCTTCCTCGCCGGGAGTTTCTTCCCCTTCAGCAGTGAGGCGGTAATGGCAGGCTTGCAGGCGGCTGGACTTCATCCCCTTCCCCTCGTCGTCTATGGCAGCATCGGCAATGTGCTCGGCTCTATGTTCAACTATGGAGTAGGCAGAATGGGCAAGCTGGAATGGATAGAGAAATATCTGCATGTGAAGAAGGAAAGCCTCGACAAGGCAGAGCGATTCATGGCAGGACATGGAGCGTGGATGGGATTCTTCGCCTTCCTACCCTTGCTTGGCAGTGCCATCACCATTGTATTAGGATTGACAAGGGCGAATCTCCCTATATCCATACTGAGTATCACCATTGGAAAGGTATTGAGATATGTTTTGCTAGTGTATGGACTAAGTTTTATATTTTAAGCAAAAAGTTTTAGAGTGAAGAACAAAGAGTAATGAACGAAATACTTAATTTGACTATTTTATGAGAAGACTATTATACCTTATTATACTATGCGTCATATTTGTGAGTTGCAAGCAAGCAACCAAGAAATCAAATGACGACGACAAGCCAGTGGTAACAGTAACCATTCCTCCCTATCAGTACTTTGTCAACCAGATTGCTGGCGACAAGGTGGATGTGAACGTGATGGTGTCGAATGGCAACAACCCTGAGACCTACGAGCCATACGCCCAGCAAATGGTGGAGCTCTCCAATAGCGACCTCTACTTCAAGGTGGGTAACATCGGCTTTGAACAAACATGGATGAAAAAGCTCCGGCAAAACGCTCCCGACATGAAGGTCATCGACACCTCCGTAGGCATCACTCCTGCCAAGACGCCAGGCGGCAACACCGACCCGCATGTATGGATGAGTTGCAAGAACGCTCGCATCATCTCAAGAAACATCCTCCAGTCGCTCTGCGAGCTGCTGCCTGAGGACAAGGCATTCTTCGAGAAAAACTACCAAAAGCTGCTCCACGTCATCGACCAAAGGGATAGTGCCATCACGCAAGAGGTGAAGAACAATCCAAAATTCGAGCATAAATTCGTGATTTACCACCCTATCCTCACCTACTTCGCCCGAGACTACAAGCTAGAGCAGCTAGCCATCGAGGAGGAAGGCAGGGAGCCAAGTGCTGCGCAAATCAAGAGCCTCATCGAAAGAGCCAAGAAAGAGCACATCAAATATTGCCTCATCCAAGCCGAGTTTGCCAACCGCAACACAACGACATTCATCCAGGAGAGCCACACCAAGCCCTTCAAAATCAATCCCCTGCAAGGCGACTGGGTAGAGGCTATGAAAGAAGTGACTAGGGCTCTGCAAGGCAAAGAACTAGTAGTTGCAGGAAAATAATCGGGCTAAAAGCCCAAAAGCACCTAGCCCAGGGCAACAATACGGGCTGAAAGCCCAAAAGCCCCTAGCCCAGGGCAACGCCCTGGGTATAAATATCAGTAGAAAATCGCCCTGAAAGGGCAAAAGCATTAGAATAAATGAATCCAATCATAAAAATCGAGCATCTCTGTGCGAGCTACGACCAAAAGGAAGTGCTCCAAGACGTAAATCTAACCGTCTATCAAGACGATTACCTTGGCATCATCGGTCCAAACGGTGGTGGCAAGACCACGCTCATGAAAATAATTCTCGGTTTGAAAAAACCTTCAGCAGGAAGCATAAAATTCTATCAACCAGCCACTTCTACTGAAGGTAACAACGAGCCGAGGGAGGTAAAGGAGATTACCATGGGCTATCTCCCTCAGTACAACGACCTCGACCACCAATTCCCCATCTCCGTATACGAAGTGGTGCTCTCCGGCCTCAGCAAAACGAAAGGTCTTTTCGCTCGCTACACCAAGGCGCATCACCAGCAGGTGCTCGACACTCTGGAGCGCATGCAGCTCGTCGACCTCAAAGACCGTCACATCGGAGCCTTGAGCGGCGGCCAGCTCCAGCGTGTCCTCCTAGCCCGCGCCATCGTATCGAAGCCCGACGTGGTAATCCTAGACGAACCCAACACCTACATCGACCGCCGATTCCAGAAGCAGATGTACGAGATGCTGGAGCAAATCAACAAGGACTGCGCCATCATCATCGTAAGCCACGACATCGCCGAGGTGCTCAACAACGTGAAGCACATCGCCTGCGTAAACCATCACCTGCACTATCACGACACCGCCGACATGCCGAGGGAAAAGCTAGAAGAGCACTTTCTGAATGTGTAAAAACAAGGCTCCCGACAAAGAATTTTAAAAAGAATTTCATTGGCAAAAATAAGACTTTAATTTGTAATCACCAAATGTTTGGGGGAGAAATTTACCCCACACCTCACCAAATCTCTCATACTCCCAGTATTTATGGGCATTTTGGGAAAAGCTACGTCGCGATAATTAGAATATTGCCTTCCCTAGTCAAAATATTGCTCTCATAGAGGGCAAAAAAATGCCTAGGAAAGGCTATATTCTTCAAGTCCTCAACGATACTAAACCTTCATCTTTACCTTTTCTTTTAGGAATGCAATGGGTTTGGGATGGTTTTGCACATAATCAATACTAGATTGTAGTTTTTCTATAACATTCGCTCTTTCCTCTTCATTTTCTTCGAGCGACTTCAAAGCTACGCTTACAGCCTCAACTAAAACTGATGTTGATAACAATTTCTGTCCCTTCATAATCGTTTGGTATTTGCAGTAGCAAGCTACAAACGATTACCGATTGCGTTAGCACAATAAGGGCTGCAAGCCGGCTATAACAACCGCTTGCAGCCCCTACTTTGTTCATAAAAGTTGCTGAGTACCTTATACTCCCGCCCAGCTTAGGAGTTTATCTAATATCATTATTTTTCAAATTATTCTGGGGATATTTTATCTCCACATTTTATAGATTTGAATTCATAACCCAGAAATTTCTTCTCATCAAGATGCTGGGAAGAACCTTTATAAGGCAGATTTATGGGTATCCAAAAGAAATTTCCTTCAGCACTTATATCTAAGGTTAGCATACTTTGGCTTGAAGATAATATAAGAGAAACATCTTGTGTTATAACACTCTCAAATATCCCATCTTCATTATCTTCACTTCCAGTCCCAACTTTGGTGAGTGAACCCAACAAAACAGTTTTCAAATTACTGCAAGAACAGAATGCTTTAATACCTATTTCCGACACTTTAGGCAAATTAACATTTTCAAGAGACTTACATTGATCAAATGCTTGCATTTTTACGGTGCTTACGTTAGGGGCTTCTATACCCTTCAAACTACTTCCACTGAAGGCATACTTGCCTATAGTGACAGCATCTGGCAAAGTAACCTTATTAAGCCAAGTCACCTCTTTAAAGCTTTCTTCTGAAATTGTTTCCACACCCTTCAGAGTTAAATTGACACTTCCGTCTGCAACACTTTTGTCTTTAATTGCAGTTTTGATGGCATCGAAAATATCCGAAGACGCATTGGAATTCAAGGTCAACACTACATCATTGCCCCTTTTCAATTGCGTAGTGACAGATTCTTTAATACCCTCTACCGTTATAGCAGAAGCCTCGCCACCATGTATTGTTGAGCCTGTTGTCCAGTCTGCCACTTCTACATTTTCTATCGTAGCCCTTTCCTTGCCAATTTTCAGGTTATATGTATAACTCTTTCCTGCTTCTAGATTTGGTATACCTTTAACATAGAGCATTTTACCGTATTCTCCATATTCATCGCTATAAACCTTTACACCGATAAAGTTTTTGTCTGCATCAGCAGCATTAGGCGCAACTAAGGCTATCCATGGTTTTCCATTGACCCCATAACCATCATGATATGCTGTAATTTCTTTAACATCACCTACTGGAGTCGCAGGTATATTTGTCTGAGAAAAAACGTAAACATCATTAAGATTAAGATTAGTAAACTCATTGGTAAAAGAAGACGCAGTTATATTGACAACAACACGCGCCGTCTTACGTTCAAATGTCAAATCAAGTTGACGGTTCTCTGGAATTGTTGTATATGTTTTAGTTGCAGTCATATAATCCGAACGTGCCAAAAAATCTTCTTTAGTTTGGTTTTGGTCTATATACCCTTTATCGTAACTATTAACACCCGAAGAGTAACTAGTATATGGATAAAAAGCCTTAAAAACAGGAGCATCCGTTTCCCATTTCATAGGCCCCTTAGAGTCTTTGATTTCCCAAACACTATTTTTTAGTTCAAATTTTCGAGCATCACCGCCATTTTGGCAAATACCTATTTGTGAATAATCAGCAAATTGTTTCTGCCCTTCAGCATCCCCTGCGGGATAACTTCTGGTAAAAATGCTCTCACCACCAATCGTAGCTTTGACGATTACTTCATTTCCAGCAACATTCACTTGCTCTTCCTCCATAGAGCAAGCTGCAAGCGTTGCCAGCAATGCAAATGTCCCTATATATCTTAAGATTTTCATATTCTTATTTTTTAATTATTCGTTTATTCTGTTTCCAAATCACCACCTGTCCCTTCTGTCCATGGAGTGGTCTCCATGTTGCCAATCAACATAAGGTCCTTTCCTACTGTAAGTTTTAGCAAATGGCTTTTACCACTTTCCAACGTTACACTTTCTGGTGAAGTCCATACATAAGTTGTAGTTGCAGTTTGACCATTGCTTTCACTTTCAATATCAAACTCTATCCTAAAGCCTTCGTTAATAGTTTGGGGAATCAAAATAGCAGAATAATTGGCAGCTGCTCGTACCTGTTCTGTCGTGGCCTTTTCAAAATCACCTTCCTCTGGTGCAACCAAAGTCGGCGACTTGGTATAATCAACTATCACACTAACAGGAGTGGTTGTAAAATCCACATCACAAGAGGTGATTGTACCTCCAATCTTTACATTCTTGATAATATTACTAGCCAGACCATCAGAACCATTAAACTGATTACCTATCTCTATATGTATATTCAACAAGCTAAACACATGAGTAAATGTTACATCCACAGCGCCATTTGAATTCAAATCCTCCTCAGGTACAAAATTCATATTCTTATAAACGAGGAAGTCTGATTTACAAGAGCTTTCAGTTTGTGTTGTTTCCACTGACACCGTATAATCACGTGCTCGACTAACATCTCCATTAGCATATTTATTATATGGCGCAACAGCTATAATGCTCACACTCTGTTTAGCACCCTGCCACAGCATCATGGATTCAGGATTCCACACACCACTTTTATTCTCAACCTTTTTATTAAAATAATTATAGTTCTCATTAGCTTCATTCTTGATATAGAAGCTAAAGGCATCAAGCGTCTCCGTAGTATAAGATGCACGAGTCTTCATATCATTTACGTTAGAATTGATTCGCACCACATTATCCGCAGGATAATTGCTCTGTGCCAACTCATCTTCACTCGAACAGCTAGCGAAGCCTACCACCATCACCGCTGCCATCATCAATATATTCTTTGTTTTCATATCGTCTTGTTTTAAGAGTTATACATTAATCTACTTGCGCTTCACCACCAGAAATATTGTCACCTTCTCCCCATTCATCAATGCTTACATCGCCAAGGATTATCTCGTCACGACCCACGATGAGGTTGACTACTGTGTATTTGCCACTCTCCAGTTTGATGTCGGAAGGATGGGTGTAGATGTATTGCTTGTCACCGATGGTGATTACTATCTTGCTAATACCATTTTGTGGAATCACGATAGACTCATATTTTTCATTCGCCTTGGTGGCAAGGAGAGATTGGTCGGCACGAGCTGCATCTGTGGCTATGGTTACGGTCTTGGTCAAGAAATTGACGGAGGCATCAGATACGGCATTCTGGATAACAAGACTCTTCACCGTAGGCGTGCCACCAAACTGATTGCGGTATTGGAGATTGACTATCAGCTTCGACATCACATGGGTGAATGTGAGAGGAACAGTTTGCTGTTCGTCAGCATTATAAGATATTCCATCCGTGTTGACAGCCACCAGCAAGTCGCTCGCTTCTTGTTTCGTCACGTCTAATGTATATTCACCTGCCGTCAGGTCGGATATGGCTGCGGTAGGATATACGCCGATGAAATAATGTTTGTCACGGTTGTTCTTCCACAACATCTGTGGAGTGGATACCCACGAGCCATTTGTCAACTTATTGATGGCGTTGTTCACCACACGTTCGCTTGTCTCAGGCGCAACAATAGCATCGCCAGTCCAAGCATACACACTGATTTCGTCGCCCTCCACAAACTTTTGACCGCCATTCTCATCCGTGGCAACACGTGTCATGTTGCCGATGGTGGTAGAAACGGTAATGTACTTGGAGGCCTCGCCACCAATACCGCTCTCGTTGTCAGAGCAACTGCCCAATGTCAATGCCATTGCCATTAGGGCAAAGAGATAAGTCTTTGTTCTCATTGTCTTTAACTTTTCATATTTATATTCATATTCATGTTTCAATTCTTACATTCTAATCATATGATTTGGCTGCTTAATCTTCTGGATTCAAGATTTCACCACGATATATCCAGCCTTCCGTCCAATCATTTATCTTCGTACTCGTAAGATACATATAGGGCTTCATCTCCTCGTATTTCAAGTTTATCTGATACTTGCCACCCGACTTCATGATGGGGGCTTCGATGTCGTAGTTGCTAACTATTCCATCAGGAGCAATCAGTTGGATAAACAGGCGAGTAGTATGAAAGCCGTTGGCTGTCGGCATCAAGCGTAATGTTTCCGTTTTTAAAGTTTCGCCAGGCACTGCGAATCCCAAAGGTATTTCACATTCTTCCTTGGTATAGGTTGTCGTACCGAATGTTCCATCCTCATTCTTTTGCAAGGGAAGGAATCCCTTAGCCACATTCAGAACCTTGCCCAAAATTGCTGTATTTTCGGGTACCCCCTCAATAATGATGGTCAGCTCAGCAAGCATACGGCACATCTCGCTCTTGCTGATGTAGTTGACATTCGACTGGTCGATGGTAATGTCAGCGACCCCATAATAGGCATGGTCGGGCGAGACACTTGGGTTGGACAACCCAAACATCAGTTGGCTTGGGTCGAATGCGGCTCTTGTAGCCTCAGTAGTGGTATAAAAAGGCTCTATGAGATTGGCGGTTGCCAATATCCGATAGTTTCCCTCGGACAAGAGGAATCGCTGGCTCGCCAGCTCATCGCTACTGCCATAATGCTTCTGCTCCACCAGTTCGCCCGTATCGGCATTGTATATCCAGAGCTTGGCATCCTTTACGACCACATCTTGCTCCTCCACATCATGATTCCAAGTGAGGTGCACCGCCAGGCCGTCGTTGCGATGCTCACACTCCTCGCAACAGGAGCCGAGCAGCATCAGACTAAAGCCCAGCAGGCACAACACTAGCCACTTGGCTATATAGAGTTGATTAATCGATCTTTGTAACATAAACTTAAATATAAAAGGATTATAATGGTATTAAAATGGTATTTACATTTTGGTATATAACAGCATCTCACCACCTATCAGGAAAAGGAACATCAAGAAGAGGAAGATGTAAAGTTGCTCCCGCTTCAAGAAGTCAAGGCATCCCGACCGATGGTGTGTATGTTCTCGGAGAAACCGCCGATAGTCGAATAGCATGACGCTCACCAGTCCGATGGCTAGGACCAGCAATATCGCCACGCCCACCATGTCGGCGGCTTGGTTGGAAAGTGAAAATGGATTGTGTCTCATAATCGCTCAGTTTTATTTTCTTACTGAGCGCAAAGATAGTGTTTTTCATTGGATTTAGGGTGTCGCATTTCTTGGTTAGGTGTCGCATTTGTAACAAAAAGGTGTCGCATTCCTCACGAATGCGACACCTTTTCACGCCATTGCAGGGGCGTTAAGCCTGTGTTGAGCTTAAAAACTCTATAAAGATGAGTGCGCGAAGAAAAGCCACACTCTGCTGAAATCGTATCATTGCTATAATCGGAATTTTCGAGCAGCATGCGCTGGGCTTCCTTGTATCGGATGCCACTCAGCCAAGTGCGGAAAGAGCTGTTGAGCTGTTGCTCGAAATAGGCCGTGAGCTGCGAGCGAGATATTTTCAGTTTCTTGCTCAACATCGGCAGGGTGACCGCACTGTCACGGAAGCCTCCATTCGCCACCCAGTCGTCCAAAGCCTTAGTTATTTTATCCGATGAATTTTCTAAAGGTTGCGACGAAGCTGTATCCTCCGCCTCCTCTTCTTCCTCCACCAACTCACTAGGCATGATGTTGTAACCATATCCGATGAAGTTCATCGTGAAGATGATGAGCGAGACTAGCATCACAGGAGCGATGACGAGCAATAACAGGCGAAAGAAGATGGAAGCCGCTATCATAATGATGGATGCACACACGAGCACATAACTCGCCCAAGTATATCGGTCGTAGGGCAACATATCCTCCGCCGTCTCTTCTTCGATAATCTTGCGATGATGGCGTATCTCCCTGATATTGGCAATAATGCAATAGAGCATGCAAATCACAAAGCAAAAGAACATCGCATAGAGCATGGGACCAGGATGGAGCGAACCCGACTGGAGAATGCCGACGAAGAAGGCGGCGAGCAGGGCCGCATAGCTGATAGCTCCCACCGTGATGTATTGTCGCCTGCCCTCCCGATAACACACCACATGATAGGTGGCATAGGAAACGAGAAACACCACGGGCGTGAAGAAAAGAAGGTTGACCACGGTGCCAAGTTCGTCGCTCTTGGCACGATAGCCTTGCGACATCTGTAGGATAAAATGGACTGTCAACAAGAGCATCGCACCGACAAGAAGGCGGCGAGACACCTCGTAGCGATGGTTGGGCCAACGCATCTGGAACCGAGAAGCCACGAGCATCATCGCTAACATCACGGTAACGACGCACCAGGTAAACTGTATGAGAAATAATATGTTCATCTTTCTAACTTAACCTATTCATAAATATCTGGCTACAAAAGTACAACATTTATCTGAAACAACTACACGATAGAAAGAAAATCTTCAGGACAATTGAGATAATTCTTCATATCGTCAGGATATATGGAGGATAAATACCTATTAATATATAATATAACCTAAAAAACATGAGGTTTCTCCACCTATCTCTTTTCTTTTTATTATCTTTGCAAGCGATTCATGCCCTAGCGGCAGCAATGAGTAAGAATATAATACATTAAAGTTTAAACAATAATGAAACAGTACAGATTAGTGGACAATATCTTCGGATGGGTCGCATTCATCATTGCGGCTTTCACTTATTGCTCCACGATTGAACCGACAGCCAGCTTTTGGGACTGTCCGGAGTTTATCACTACTGCTTACAAGCAAGAGATAGGTCACCCACCTGGGGCACCTTTCTTCATGCTTATGGGCAACTTCTTCACACATTTCGCTAGCGACACCACACAGGTGGCTAAGATGGTGAACACGATGAGTGCTCTGCTGAGTGCCGTTTGTATCATGTTCCTCTTCTGGACCATCACCCACTTGGCTCGCAAGCTCATCATCAGCGACTGGAAAGAGATGACCACCGCCAAGATGATAGCCATCGAGGCATCTGGTATGGTGGGCGCACTCATCTACACATGGAGCGATACCTTCTGGTTCTCTGCCGTGGAGGGTGAGGTGTATGCGTTCTCGTCTGCCTTCACAGCCGTGGTATTCTGGCTGATATTGAAGTGGGAAGACCATGCCGACGAACCTCATAGCGACCGATGGCTCGTGCTCATCGCCTATATGACAGGTTTGAGTATCGGCGTACACTTGCTCAACTTGCTCTGTATCCCTGCCATCGTGCTCGTATACTATTACAAGAAGGTGCCTCATGCCAACTTGAAAGGTTCTTTGTTGGCATTGATTATCTCATTCTTGGTGGTGGTAGCCGTATTGTACGGTGTAGTACCTGGTATCATCACCGTAGGTGGATGGTTCGAGTTGTTCTTCGTCAACGTGCTCGGTTGCCCATTCAACACAGGTGAAATTGTATATATCATCTGCCTTGTTGCCGCAGTTATCTGGGGTATCTACGAGACTTACAACGCTTCCGAGAAGAACCAGAAGAAGCAGAACATCGCCTTTATCCTTGGTTTCGGCATGCTTGGCATTCCATTCTATGGATATGGCTGGACTGCCGCCATCACAGGTATCATCGTATTGGTGATACTTTGGTTTGTGCTTGGCTACAAGCGCAAGAAGGAAGTGGTTACGGGCATCGACGAGGCTACAGGCATCGAGAAGAGAAAGATGCAACACTTGCCTCTCATCTCAGCACGTGTCAAGAACACAGCCTTGCTCTGCATGTTGATGTTGATGATCGGTTACTCCAGCTATGCGCTCATCGTAATCCGCTCATCAGCCAACCCTCCTATGGACCAGAACTCTCCTGAGGACATTTTTACCCTCGGTAGCTACTTGAGCCGTGACCAGTATGGTGACCGCCCATTGTTCTATGGCCAGGCTTACACCTCACAGGTTGCCCTCCAAGTGGACGGTGACATGTGCAAGCCAGTGATGAAGGAAGGCGCTCCAGTATACCAGCGCAAGGAGAAGGCTTCGAAGGACGAGAAGGACTCTTACTTCGTAGTAAGCCACAAGAATAAATATGTATACGCACAAAACATGCTCTTCCCTCGTATGTATGACGCAGCACATGCCCAGGCATACGAAGACTGGATGGGCGGCGTAGAAGGAAGCGAGGTTCCTTACGATCGCTGCGGCGAGAACATCATGGTGAAGATGCCTTCACAGGTGGACAACATCCGCTTCTTCCTCTCCTACCAGTGCAACTTCATGTACTGGCGCTATTTCATGTGGAACTTTGCTGGACGTCAGAACGACATCCAGGGCAACGGAGAGCCAGAGCACGGCAACTGGATTACCGGTTTCTCATTCATCGACAATGCGATGTTGGGCGACCAGAGCAAGTTGCCAGACGACTTGAAGACCAACAAGGGTCACAACGTGTTCTACTGCATGCCTTTGATTCTCGGTCTCATCGGTCTCTTCTGGCAGGCTTGGTACACACGCAAGCGCAAAGTGGTTAAGAACGGCGTGGAGACAGAGGAGGTTCATCCTGTCGGTATCCAGCAGTTCTGGGTGGTATTCTTCCTGTTCTTCATGACAGGTCTTGCCATCGTCATCTACTTGAACCAGACTCCAATGCAGCCACGTGAGCGTGACTATGCTTACGCTGGTTCATTCTATGCATACGCTATCTGGTGCGGTCTTGGCGTGCTCGCCATCATCGACCTCTTGAAGCGCAAGGCTAAGTTGAGCGATACTGCCGTGGCAGCCATCGTAGGTGTATTGGCATTGCTCGTACCTATCCAGATGGTTTCCCAGACTTGGGACGACCACGATCGCTCTAACCGCTATACCTGCCGTGACTTCGGTCAGAACTATCTGATGTCACTCCAGGAGAAGGGCAACCCTATCATCTTCACCAACGGTGATAACGATACCTTCCCACTCTGGTACAACCAGGAGGTAGAAGGCGTGGGTACCAACGACCGTGTATGTAACTTGAGCTACTTGCAGACCGACTGGTATATCGACCAGATGATGCGTCCTGCCTACAACTCACCATCCGTACCTATCACATGGCCACGCCTCGACTTCTGTTCAGGCACCAACGAGTATGTACAGGTAGAGCCAGAGGCTAAGCAGCAGATTCTCGACTTCTACAAGAGCGACCCTGCGAACGCCAAGAAGCAGTTTGGCGCAGAGCCATTCGAGTTGAAAAATATCTTGAAGTACTGGGTACGTAGCAAGAACTCAGACATGCACTTCATCCCAACCGATACCCTCTATGTAACCATCGACAAGAACGCCGTGAAGAAGAGCGGCATGATGATGGCTTCGGATACCATCCCAGACAAGATGGTTATCTCATTGAAGGGCAAGAACGCTCTCTACAAGGGCGACTTGATGATGCTGGAGATGTTGGCTCAGTGTAACTGGACCCGTCCTCTCTACGTGGCACTCACCGTGGGCGAGGAAAACTACATGAACTTGGGCGACAACTTCGTACAGGAGGGTCTTGCCAACCGTATCACTCCGTTCACCACCAACAAGCCTGGTGCGAAGAACTTCGATACAGAGAAGACCTACTACAACATCATGAAGCGATTCAAGTTTGGCAACTTGCGCCAGAAGGGTCTCTACATCGACGAGACCACCATGCGTATGTGCTACACCCACCGTCGCTTGCTCGCTCAGACTGCCCTCCAGCTTATCGCCGAGGGCAAGAAGCAGAAGGCCATCGACATCTTGAAGAAGGCAGACGTAGAGTTGCCTCCTTACAATGTGACACTCGACTATATGAGCGGTGGTTTGGATATGGCTCGCGGATGGTTGATGACAGGTCAGAAGGCGAAGGGCAAGGAATACTTGGAGGCTGTTTGGAAGAACGCTTACCAGTATCTCAACTATTACCTCAGCTTGTCTAACGACCGTTTCCTCCAGGCACAGAACGACTGCATCCGTCAGATCATGATTATGCAGAGTGCTTGTGATGTTGCCGGCATGGTAAGTCCACAGTTGGAGCAGAAATATGAGAAGCAACTCAATGCTCTCTACACCTTGTATCATGGACGTGGCGGCAGAATGCCACAAGCTAATCAGTAAGATATGTTTGTAGGGGCGGAAGTTATCTGCCCCTACTATATTTTGATATAAACCAATTACTCAAGATGTTTATCGAACAACCAGCCAAATGGCTTAGATGGCTTTATCCGAAGGCAATATGGCGAATGAACTCACACGAGCATTCAGTGTATCTTACCTTCGATGACGGACCAATCCCAGAGTCGACACCTTTCATTCTCGAAACCCTGAGGAAGTACAACATCAAGGCTACTTTCTTCATGGTGGGCGAGAATGTATTGAGACATCACGACCTATATAATGCCATCAAAGCAGAGGGGCATCAGGTGGGAAACCATACGTTCAATCACATTGGGGCACTCAAACATCGTGTCATCTCTTATGTGTTGAACACCAACAAGGCGAACGACCTCATCCATGCCCATCTCTTCCGTCCACCCCACGGCTGGATGCGACCAAGCGAGTACTGGTGGCTGCACCGCACCTACAAGGTCATCATGTGGGACGTGGTGACACGCGACTATTCCAAATGGTTGACGGCAGAAGACGTGGTGAACAATGTGAAGCGATATGCCCGCAACGGCAGCATCATCACCTTCCACGACTCGCTGAAAAGCATCGACAAGTTGAAAACCGCCCTTCCACAAGCCATCGAATGGCTCATGGAACAAGGTTATGAATTTAAGACATTCGAATAAATATGAGCAAAAGAATCAATAGTTATCAGGCAATGGCTAGCTTCGTGAGAGGTTTCTTCGAGGCATACACACGTGGCATCATCGACGCAACCATCGGTGGCAATGATTTCAAGAAGAAGAACAAACCGAAGAAAATCAAGCAGGCGATGCTCGACCACTATGGCGAGGTAAACCAATATTTCTTCGACATCATGTTCTCTACCCTCATACGCTTGAACTACAAGACCGCCGAGGAGGCGAACGAGCGCATGAAGAAGAATTTCGAGAGCATGAAGCAAGCCGACCCAACCTTCGAGCCTACGATGCTCGACTATCTGCACATCGCCTGCAAGAGTCCTCAGCTCTACAAGGCTATGGAGGCAGAATATAAGCGCAACTTCACCTGGTTGCTGCAAGGCAAGTTCACGACCCTAGAAGAGCACGTGCGCGACTATACCCACGGCATCCTCATCAGCCTAGCCGACGAGCCTATGGCAATCCATCTCTTGGTGCGTGTCATCGTAAAGGCATACGCCGCTGGAATGAAGTGCGGCAGCAAGGAGGGTGAGCAGCATCAACTCCACATGCCTACCCTACATGGCATGCTCCTCAACAACGTGAACATCATGCTCAACGAAACACTGCCGAAGACCAGCACCTTCGACCCTGTAGCCCTCTTCAAGGAGGCTTGCAAAAACAAAGAGGAAAACATCAATGTACTCTTCAATACATTGAATGATACGATGAAAGAATTGGCTGAGGAATAAACAACAATGATAGCCGCACAACAGCTGGGCTACGAGCGCACAACACGTGTTGTGCAGTCGCACATCAGCTGTTGTGCGAGCGCATAACAACTGATGTGCGCCCCAATCATTAGGGCGTTAGAACAACATCATTAGGCTGTTAGAACAACTTCATTAGGCCGTTTGAACAACTTCTACTATATAAAAGAACGACTTCCAGCTATATAGCTTGCACCACAAGCAACCAATAGCTAGAAGTCGTTCTTATATATTATAGCCTCACAACAAAAGGCTCATCTTACCTTATTTATTGCATATCATACACTACCTGCATGAGCTTCTTGCCGAGTTCATCGGCTTGCTCCATCGTTGAAGCCTCGCTATATACACGGATGATAGGCTCGGTATTGCTCTTGCGGAGGTGTACCCACTTGTCTGGGAAATCGAGTTTCACACCGTCGATGTCGGTAACGGTCACGTCCTTCTCCTTCCCATACATCTCCTTTACCTTCACGAGGATGGCATCCACATCAGTAGTTGGAGTCAAGTCGATGCGGTTCTTGGCGATGAAATAATTAGGGAAAGAGGCACGAAGCTCGCTTACCTTGCAGCCCTTGTGAGCCAAGCTGCTCAAGAAGAGGGCGATACCCACGAGGGCATCACGACCATAGTGGCTCTCAGGATAGATGACTCCACCATTGCCTTCACCACCGATTACGGCGTGTACATCCTTCATCTTGGTGGTAACATTCACCTCGCCTACTGCAGCTGCAGTATACTTGCCACCATGTTTCTCGGTTACGTCACGAAGCGCACGGGTAGAAGAAAGGTTGCTCACGGTGTTGCCAGGAGTCTTGCTCAACACATAGTCGGCTACGCTGACCAAGGTATACTCTTCGCCAAACATCTTGCCGTCCTCGCAGATGAATGCCAAGCGGTCTACATCTGGGTCTACCACGATACCCAAGTCATAGCCACCCTTCTTCAACTCGCCCATGATGCCACCAAGGTTCTTCTCCAAAGGCTCTGGGTTGTGAGCGAAATCGCCGTTAGCCACACCATTGAGGAATGTGTGCTCCACACCCAGTGCATCGAGCAACTCAGGGAGGATGATGCCACCCACAGAGTTGATGGAATCAACGCAAACCTTGAAGTGAGCCTTCTTGATAGCCTCAACATCCACCAGCTTCAATGCCAATACGGAGTCGATGTGGCGCTTGTTGAAGGAATTATCCTCTGTATATTTGCCGAGATGGTCAACGTCCGCATACTCGAAATCCTCCTTGTCTGCGATAGCCAACACCTCGTTGCCATTGTCCTTGGTCAAGAACTCTCCCTTCTCGTTGAGGAGCTTGAGAGCGTTCCACTGACGTGGGTTGTGAGAAGCTGTGATGATGATGCCACCGGCAGCACCACTCATGGTAACAGCCAACTCGGTGGTAGGAGTGGTAGCCAACCCGATGTTGAGCACATCATATCCCATGCCCATCAAGGTGCCACACACCACGTTCTTCACCATCTCGCCAGAGATACGTGCATCACGACCTACGACGATGGTATTGCTCTTAGAAGCACCGCTACGACGAATGAAAGTAGCGTATGCTGAAGTAAACTTTACAATATCGAGCGGATTCAATGTATCGCCCGCTGGACCGCCGATAGTACCGCGGATTCCAGAAATAGACTTAATCAGTGTCATAAGTATATCTTGATTAATGATTCTACATTTCTTTCTATCAACATTTACTTGCCTCGCTCCCTCGACCTTTATTTGCCTCGCTGGATGGTCATGTCGTAGAGACAAGCATTCACATTACCCGATGCGGTGGTGGTACCATAAGAGTGTGGCACCAAGAGGCGGATGTGGGCAATGCGGTCTTCATCTGTCTTAGGGCGACCCACCTTTATCCAAGAGAAAGGAACGAGCCAACCACTAGGCACGGTAGCACTCACACCATAGGATGTGGTGTTGTAAGTCTTTGCCATCAAACTGCTAGAGGTATCGAAGGCACCAGTAAAGGTGCCAGAATTATTGGTCACCGTCATCTTGTCTACGATATAAGAGTAGGCAGGGACATTGTTTGAAAGGGTGAGGCAATTGTCGCTGATACGAGCCAAATAGGAAAGATTGTATTCATCGAAGCGTACCAACACCTCGGCGATTTCACCTTTCTTGATATAATCGCCACATCCCTGGTCGATGACCTGCATATAGATACCGTTGCTCTTGAAGAGCACATACTCATTCTTGGCGGTATCCGTCAATGTAAGCCCCTTATTCCAACGGTTCTCAAAATCTTCCTCAGAGATAACCTTTACGTTTTCATTTTTCAGGAACGAACTGATGGAATCAAGCTCTCTATCACGCTGATCCTTGTAGGTCTCTGTGTCACTGCATGCGGCAAACGAGAAAATGGCCGCAAAAGCTATCATTGCAAACAAAAATTTCTTCATTACTTATCTTTATAAATCTGATTTGTTGGACAAAGGTACAAAAAAGAAAAGACACCACCGAGAGGAATAGGGTGATTTTATTATTATTTATCACTTATTATCATCCTATTGCCTCATTCTGGGGTGTTTGTTCTATTTCAGCAAGTTTTCGAATGCCAAGATGGCTCTTTGGGCTACTTGCTCTGCCTCTTGAATGCTGCAATGCAACTTGCCACCCGAAGCATTGCGATGACCGCCGCCATTGAAGAACTGCTCTGCCATCTTGTTGCATGGGAAATCATCCACAGAGCGCAAGCTCACCAATACTTGATTGTCTATGTCTGTGTCTTCACGAAGGGAGATGGACAGCTTGTGGCCCTTGATGCGGAGCGGCTCATTGACGAGTCCTTCCAAATCGCCCTTGATGAAATCATATTGTTTCAGTTCCTTGCGAGTGACGGCATAATAGCTGGCATGCAGAGATTCTATCACTTGCAGCTTCTTGTTCATCAAATATCCACGTAAACGAATGGCTGAGACACGAGAGTTGTTGAATACATTGCGATATATCTTATCTTTGTCTATGCCCTTGGTGAGCAACAGGCAAATGATGTAGAAAATGTCTGGGTTGGTAGAATTATAGGTGAAACCACCCGTATCTGTCATCATGCCGCAATACACACAGGTGGCCCATGCCTTGTCGAGCGCAGGGAAGCCGCCCAACTGCCAAATCACACGGAACACCAACTCACTGGCACTACTCAAGTGTGGCTGAGAAATCATCAGCTTGGCATCTAGGTTGGGAGCTAAATGATGGTCTATCACAATGCGTTGAGCCTTGCACCCTGCCAACAAATGATCCATCTCATCGAGACGGCCAGTACTACTAAAGTCTAGGCAGAACACGAGGTCGGCCTCATTGAAAGCCTTCTCCACATCATCAGGACGCTTGTCGTAGCGCAAGATGTCGGCTGCACCAGGCAACCAAGAGATTGCATCGGGTATCATATCTGGCACACATATCGTAGGCTCCTTGCCAAGGGAACGCAAATAGCCTGCCCATCCCAAGGAGGAACCAATGGCATCACCATCTGGCGACTTATGCGCACAAATGACAATACGACGAGAAGCCGCTATAGTCTCTCGGAGAATAGCGGCTTCCTGATCTGAAAGTTTATTTATGTTAATTTCCATCAAATCGACTAGAAGAGCTTGTTAGGATATACGCCCTCATCTACGAGCTTCTGAATCTTATCAACCACACTCTGACGGTCGGCTGCATAAGTTACACCAAACCACTTGCTGGTGGTATCGAGCACCTTGACTGTAGCTGTGCCATCGTTGATGAGCTTGTTGACCATCAATGGGATGAAGAACTCAGCCTTCTTGTTCTCCATGTTCTTAGGATCGCTCAAGAATCCCTTGAAATACTCCTCGCTGTGAGCGAAGTAGTCTGGAGTGAAGCCCCATACGTTCATGGATACAGGAGTGTTGTCGGCTACGGCAACCCACTTGCCTTCCTCGTCCTTGTAAGATACCTTGCCGTCGATACGCATAATCTCTGTGCGCTCTACGCAAGTGGTCAAGTTCTCGTTCTCATCCTTAGAGCAGATACCACGAGCCACTGTACCATTGTCGCTCAAAGTGTTGCCTACGCGGAAACCAACCATGGCGTAACGATTGGTGCTTCCCTCAGGAAGTTCTGAGAGGAACTTGCCGATAACCATGAAGCAGTCGCGATTGTAGAAATCATCGCAGTTGATAACGCAGAAAGGCTCCTTGATGACATTCTTTGCCATCAAAACAGCATGGTTGGTACCCCATGGCTTCTCACGACCTTCTGGTACAGAGAATCCTTCTGGGAGTGCGTCCAAAGACTGGAAGCAAAGTTCTACAGGTACATGACCTTCATATTTAGAAAGAATCTTCTCACGGAACTGATCCTCGAAATCTTTGCGGATTACGAAAACAATCTTACCAAAACCGGCTTGAATAGCATCATAGATGCTGTAGTCCATGATAGTCTCACCGTTAGGGCCCAGACCATCGAGCTGTTTCAAACCACCGTAACGGCTACCCATGCCGGCAGCCAAAAGCAATAATGTAGGTTTCATTTTGTCTGTATTTTATTTAATAGTTGATAGTATATGTTCTACTTTCCGATGCAAAAGTAACAAAAATTTTGCACGTAGCGACATATTTTCCCATCTTTTTTTGATTTATATCAATATTTGTTGCAATATGTCCATTTTTTGATACAATATGAGACCTCACCTACTTAGAAAGGATAGCCCACTGCCAAATGGAGGCTCTGAGCATTCTTGAAACTCTTGATGTTGTAGAAACCACTCTTCCCCGTCTCATAAGGAACATGCAGACCTACACCCCAGTCGACACGTATCACAAACATGCCCATATCATAACGAACGCCCACTCCTGTGCCTACAGCCATCTGACGGAAGAACCTCTTTGCCTCAAACTTCCCCAACGGACTATACTCATGTTCGTGCAAGGTCCATACATTGCCCGCATCCAAGAACATGGCACCATAAAGGTCGCCAAACAATTTCTGACGATACTCCAAGTTCATCAGATACTTGATGTCACCCGTTTGGTCGATATACGAGTACTTGCTGTTGCTTGGCAGGAACCTCCCCGGACCTATGCTGCGCACATTGAACGCACGGATACTATTGGCTCCTCCCACATAGAACTGCTCATAATAAGGCGCATTCTCGGCATTGCCATAGCTCCAGATAATGCCTGCGTTCACATGTCCCACCAAAGTGCCTTGGTCAGTAAGACGCCAATACTTCACAAAGTCGGTCTCCAACTTGAGGAACTGGGCAAAAGGATTTTTGAACATCTTTTTGTCGCGCTCGTTCCATTTTCTTCCAGCCGCCAGATAGCCAAGCGACAAGACATTGCCTGCCTCGCTCACCGTCGTAGTCCAAGTAATGGGGTGACGATATTTACGTGGACTACGATAGGTGTAAGTATAGCTCATCTTTGGCACAAACTGGTCGCGCATCGAAATCTGCAGATAAGGATGTATGGACAGGATGCTGTCGAAAGCCGCCGTCTTGCTGTTCATAAACTCATAAGAGAGTATAAGCGGACTGAAAGAATGATGATGCTGGTAGGAAGTTGCCCAGTCGTAAGTGAGTTCACCCGAAGCAACATGGCGACGGAAATAGCTGGCACGGTTGAGCACGTTCATCGAAGCCTTGATGGTCGTGGTAGGCACTCCTCGATATTTGGTAGGCATGTGCCCCGCCCGATAACGACGCTCGTTCTGAGCCATGGAACGGAACATATTCCAAGGCGTGATGATGCGAGGAAACTCTAAAGAGGCATCGGCTCCATATTCATAGGAATTGATGCGGCTTGACTTTCCCCCTACTCTATTCACGGTCTGCCATTCATGCGACCCATGCAAGTTGATGTCCAGCTTCTCACCACCACGGAACGCATTTCGCTTGGTGAGACCTACGACCAATTCTGGTCCCACTCTACCCGACGTTTTTCCACGGGCATTGGCTTCGATGTAAAAGTCGTAAGGCTTGTCGAACACCAAGTCGATATTGGCATCCAAAGTGTCGTTGTAAACAACATTGCCCAAGCTATCCACCGATTTGGTGGAACGAGGGGTAAACTGAAGACTTGTATAATTGAACAGTCCCATCTCCTGAAGTCCAGACTTGGCTCGTTCCTCCGTCCTCACCTTATAAAGGGTGCGTGGACGTATACGCAAATTACGGAGTACGACGCCGGGGCGAATAGGCATCTTCTTGCCATGGTACCTGAAGCTAAGATAGCGACGCACAAACGAGTCGGTCATTTCCTCCATAAAATCCTTCTTGAAGTTGATATTTATGTTGCCGATATACCATTGGCGAGTAGCCTCAGGCTCAATGCTGTCCACCATCGTGAGTCTCACCTGAGCCTTGCCAGGCACACTCACGGTATCAGCAAGGTAAGAGGCATAACCATTCTGATAGAAATAATAGCCATTATTGCGAAACAGACGAGTGATGCGCTGACGCTCCAATTCCAGATTGGAAACATTGAAGGGACTCCCCTTCTTGATGATGGCTTTCTTCATGGTAGAGTCGATGAGTTGCTTTCCCTTGACGGGGAAATTGAGATAAGCCATGGAATCCAACGTCCAGAGATGTCCCAAGTCGACATGATAAGCCACCTTGGCCTTCTTGGGATTACTCTCTGTGAGCACATCATAAGTCACCTTGCCATTGAAATAGCCATACTTGTCGAGTTGATGCTCAGCCACTTGTGCACGCAACTGGGGATTGACATTCGCCATCAGCTTGGGCTTGGAGCCAAACGTCTTGGTTATCCATTTGGCCAAGCCACCCTTAGACTGGGAGAAAGCGTTCCATATCCAAAGGCGCACAGGAAAAGGTGTGCGATAATAACTACTTCCAAAGAGGGCACCATTAGGGGCTGATGCCAAAGCGTATTCCATCTCCTCCTTGGCTGAGTCGGCATAATCACCAGGCTCATAGTTGCGATAGTCGATGGGGTTGAGCCCCGTGAAGAGTTGTTCCCCTTCCTTCAGCGCGCTGGTAGAGGAACAGCCCACAAGGAGTTGCCCAGACACCATTACCAATGCCACTATATATATAATAAGGTGTAACCTATTCTGCCGTTTCATATTCCCTAGTTATTTCTTGTTGTTTTGTTTCAATGGATCGAAGAACTGAGTCTTTGTCACCGTATCTTTCTTCTGAACCGGAGCCATGTTTGGCACCTGCTGCTTGTCGGTCTTCAATCTGAAGATGTCGCGGAATCGCTGGAGCTTTCTCTGCCACTTGAATCCGACGCCATACTCGCCTATCTGCCCCTCCAGCCAATCGTAGGTATTGTTGTTGTAGAAGGCGCGAATGTATTGACTGGCTCCCTCATTGAGTCGATATTGCAGTTCTACATTGTTGAAGAACATATCATTGTTGTTGGTAGCGTTCTCCAACTCAGCACCCGTGGATACTTGACCACCGACGCTGAAACTCAATCGATTATTGAAGAATCGCTTAGCAAACTTAAAGTTATAATCGGTATGCAAGGCTCCAGCCGCATTGGTGGAGTTATCCACCGACATTCCTACATCAAGCCCCACAGAGCGCATGGCCGTACCGGCGATATTATTGATCTCGGAATTGAGGAATGAAGACAAGGCACTGTTCATGGAGAATGAGCTAGTATTGCCGTTGGCAAGATACATTCCCGAGGCCAACATGGTGATGGCAATCTTGGCCCGCTCTTCCACCGACATCGTGTTCAGTTCATCTTGCAGCGTAACATCGTTAGGTGCCGATACAATAAACTGGATACCAGGCTTGCTCAAGGTCTGCGATAGTTTCACGCCACAAACGAAATCTACCGAACGTCCAGAACCCTGCCCCTCGTTAACCGTCGACTTGATGTTCTCCGTAGCCGTGATGCTCAAGGTCGGGTTGAAAGGATCACCAGTGAACTCGATGAAGCTTCCGTCCTGGATATTAAATGTCTTCAAAGGAATGATAGGAAGCGAATATTTCATCTGACCATTGTTCAAGGTATACTTACCCGTCAACGTGATGCCGGCTGCCGAATTGTAACGCATCTGCAAGTCGCCGCCTCCCATTAGGTCGATGTAGTTGGTCTGGTCGGCATTCAAGGCACAAAGAATATGAGCCGACTCATCTATCGAGACACTCATGGTCATATCAAAGCCCTCAAGCGAAGGGCGCTCCACGACCACAGGCTTGCCGCTCTTGAAATCGGTAAATTTCACAAGTTCGTCTAATTGTGTATCTGTCGTCAGCTCCGACTCTCGCAACACATAAGTCATGTCGGTATTGCCCAACACATCCAGTTTGCCTCGCATCTTCAAGTTGCTCAATGGTCCATTCATCATGCCATAGAAATTGACATAAGCCTTGCCAAAAGCCTCTGACCGAGCATTCTCCTTGGCGTCAATGAGTTGGAAGTTTTGTGCCCTCATACGCACATTGAGCATCATCTGGTCAAGATTGGAAAAATCGAGGTCGCCCTGAACATTGAGCGGACTCTCATTGTTGGCGTACATCATGAAATTCTCCAAGAGCAACTTGCTATCCACGATGCGCACTGGGTCGTTGGCAAATCGCATGTTCACTCCATATGGCACACTCACCAAATAGGCAGAGTCAAGATATACCTCTCCCTCTACATCCAACTTATTGAGTGCGCCCTTCAAAGACAAGGTTCCCTCTCCATATCCCTTCAAGCCAACGATTTGATCGGGAACGAAACCATTTATAAAGTGCAATGGCAACTTACCCATGCCTACTTCCGCATCCAAATATCCATCACCTACCGACTTATAAGTACCCTTGACAGTGGCCACCTCATCGCCTTCATAGCTCAAATATCCATCTACATAGTGAGAGCCATCGCTCTTTGGCATGTACACAAACTCTGTTCCGACATCACCCATCGGACATTTCTCATATACCAGATTGTCGATTTGCAAATTAGAAGAAACCGATAATTCCTCCTTGGTCTGTATGACATGGAAGTCACCATCCATGATGCCAGAGATGTCTGGCATATATGGAATGACACCCAGCACCTTGTCCAGGTTGAAATTACTCATACTCACCGTAATGTCTTGCAAGGCATCTAAGTTTTCATCATTGCTATAGACACGCACACCCATACCTCCGGCTGCTTTCAGCACAAGGTTTGCCGAAACCCTATCGTCGTTGCCCAACATCAAGTAGTTGTCTTCATTGGCGGTGAATTTCTTGTATCCCAGGATAGGATGAGTATCTATGAGCGACAGCTTCACCCCATCATCCAGCAACAAGGCAGACAGGCCGACATCTACACCCAACTTGTTGTTGGCATCATAGATGCGGGCATCGATATTGGAGCCACGCTCCTGCAGCTCACCTTCCACCAAAGCACGGAACACATACTGAGGATTATTCTTGTTATTTTGTACATGGGCAGAATATCGGATCGTGTCTCCCTCTGTTTTGATCAAGGCACGAATTGTATCTAGCTGAATGCCGCTTGCCACAAGGGAATCGACATTCAGATAACCATTCAAGCCATTAACTGGAGAAGCCGTCAGATTCATATCCACCTGCTTGAAATCATAACCACAATAGGAAATGAAACGAGAGATGAAATTATCCTTGCCTGTGGAAAGGTAAATATGGCCGTATGGGAACTGGCTGCGTATCTTCACCTGGTCGATACGACGATTTTTGAGTTGGCGAACTAGTTCTTTCTGCAATCCCTCAAATCGGCTCAAGAGCTGTTTGTAGCCACCATGGGCATCCATGTCTAGATGGAAATCTCCACAATTGGCTATGGCATGCGTTGTGTCACGACGGGTGAAGATGTCCACATCCACACCTACCGGACGATATTTTTTCTCCGCTGTTCGCAGTGTTATGTCGCTCATCGACGCCCATATCTGATGACTCTCCTTCAAATCCGATTTCAGATCTACATGTCCACAAAGCGACGCATTCACTGGTTTCTTGGTTATTTCCAAGGTATAAAGATTGGCATCTCTTACATCGGCGGTAAGCGTAGCCTGCAAATTCTTGGAATTGGTAAGCGCATCAAGGCTGATAAGACCGGTAAGCAAATGGTTCCGACTGTCTACATCGGCATGTACTCTCCCATTGTCGATGTGAGCCACCGCCAAGATATTGTTGAGTTTATATTTTCCATAATGCACTTGGTTCACCCTTGCCTTTGCTTGCAGGCGAGTGCGTGGCGACAAGAAATCAGTGCCCTTTCCTTTTGCTTCAAGAGTTCCCGTAAAGCTATACAAGTCTTGCTTTGGCAAGAAATGCTTAGCCTGGACATTACGTGCCAGTATCTTTGCTTGGTAAGCCAGACGACTCATGTCCATATCGCCATTTCGCTTATGAGGTATCTCCACTTTTGCATCTAGCTTCATACTTCCATGTCCCTCGGAAACAGCTAGTCGAGTAGCATATTTCGAGCCATCCATCTTGATGTTTCCTCGAATACCTATACCACTAGGCACTCTTATCTCTCGCATCAGCGAAGGATCAAGCATCGCCGTAACGAAACCGAGATTATATGTTCTAGCCTTCAAATCTACATCAGCCTTGAAGCGATTGAAATCCGTGAGATTACACAAGCTTCCATCAGCACTCAGCTCGAAAGCGGAAGGCAAACTAACTCGCAAGCCCGAGAAACTGGCTCGTTGCATATTGCCTCGGAAAGAACCATCCACCTTCATCGGATAAAATGGCCAACGTCTCTTCATCGGTTTGGGCAAGACATCACTTACGAATAGGAATAAATCAGAGCGTCCGATAGCACCATGCACCTGAGCCATCACCTTTCCTGGTTTTTTGTCAGCAAAGGCGTTTAAGTCCATATCCACGGAGGCCTGGAGATTAGACACAGGGGTACGCAGATAAATGTCTGGCAAATGGAGCTTGAGCGAATCCATCACAAATCGTCCATAGAGTCGATCGACTTGCAATCCACTTTTCTCCCTAAAACAAGCCTCCCTTATCTTGACATCTATCTTAGAATCACAAAAATAGAATGAATCTGCCTTCAATGCCATATTGGCAAGTGCCAGGTGATTGAAATCCATTCCCGACACAGGACGCACAAAGTTCTGGTCGTAGTTAACCCGTCCATTCTGCCAGTCAAGATGCCCTACCTGATAAAGTCCCTTATAGAGATCGAGATAAGCGGTGCGTGCCAAGGCATCCCCAAAATAAGCATTCACCTGAAGGGTATCTCCAGGCATGTGTAGAGTAAAGTCGGTATTCTTTAGTTTTAGTCGTTGAATCTTGATTTTCCAAAAATTGCTGCTCGGAGTGGTGTCTGGCGGAACAGTATCGCTCAGTTCCACCGAGAGCTTGGCATCAGACAAGAGAGCATTGTTCACGTTGACGTGTTCCTTCCCCAAATCTATGCCATGAGCCTTCAATCGTAAATTGCCCACATCACCCTTGATTCTTGCCTCATGGATAAAGTTAGTGGTATTCACCTTCATCTTGGTAAAGTTGAGTTCGTCCACCATCACTTGCTTTTCAAACAAAGGGAGCAATTGGACATCGACCACCATCCTTTGGATGTCGGCGACTGTATCTTTTCGGGTTCTAAGTACCAAATTTGGTGATTTTTTGAGTGAGTCAACTGGTTGAAGCACTTTAACTCCCTCCACCCCTAACTTGAGAGGAAATACAAGTTCCACATGCTTCACAGAAATATCCATGCCCGTTGACTCTGATGCATATGCCGTCACCTGCCTTACTGCCCAATTCTGCACTGGAGGCAAATAAAGCAACACGGTAAGCAATATAATGAGCGCCACCGGAGTAAGCACTACGGCTCCCACCCATTTCACATACTTCTTCATAAGCATGGATTTTAACGTCTTTATCTTTAGAAAAGTTTCCTTTTACTCATTCGGGGCAATAGCTCGCCAAAGATTGTCTTCTGGCAACGGAGCTTCTACTACTACGGTCTCTTTCGAAACAGGATGCACAAACTCCACTTTGTGTGAAAGCAAAGAGATGCTGCCATCAACATTGCTTCTGGCAGCTCCATATTTCAAATCCCCTTTGATTGGACATCCCATCTTGGCAAGCTGGCATCTTATCTGGTGATGTCGACCCGTCATCAAGTTCACTTCCAATAGTGTATAATGATCGGTATGGCCTATCACCTTATACTTCAAGATGGCCTTCTTCGAGTTCTTCACCTCATGATCGTAAGCGTAACTCTTGTTCTGCTTCTCGTTTCTCACAATCCAATGAGTGAGTGTAGCCTCAGTATCCCTTGGCATGTTTTTCACGATAGCCCAATAGGTTTTATGCACCTCGCCGTCGCGAAACATATTGTTCAGTCTGCTCAAGGCCTTGGAGGTCTTGGCAAAGACCACTAATCCAGAAACCGGTCTATCAAGGCGATGTACCACGCCCAAGAAAACATTTCCCGGTTTATGATACTTCTCCTTGATATACTGTTTCACAGTCTCCGAGAGGGGTTCGTCGCCAGTTTTGTCGCCTTGCACGATTTCACCACTTCTCTTAGAGACTATGATTATATGGTTGTCTTCGTAAACTACCTGCATTTGTTTTTGTCTTGAAAAACGATTGCGCTAGATTACATGTTCATACCACCGTCGATCTGGATAACCTGACCGCTTACATAGCTAGACAAGTCAGATGCGAGGAAGAGACATACGTTGGCGATGTCTTCTACCTGACCACCACGACGCAAAGGAATCTTCTTCATCCAGTCCTTGCGGATTTCCTCTGGCAACTGAGCTGTCATAGCTGTCTCTATGAAACCAGGAGCTACGGCGTTGGCACGTACACCCTTAGGACCCAACTCCTGGGCGATAGACTTAGCGAGAGCAATCATACCAGCCTTGGAAGCTGCATAGTTGCACTGTCCAGCGTTACCATGAACACCTACTACAGAAGCCATATTGATAATAGAACCACTGCGCTGACGAAGCATCACTGCAGAGCAAGCGTGGATGAAGTTGAAGGCAGACTTCAAGTTTACGTTCAACACAGCATCCCACTGAGCCTCGCTCATGCGGAGCATCAAACCATCCTTAGTGATACCTGCGTTGTTAACGAGGATATCGATAGAACCAAAATCAGCCTGAATCTGCTTAACAGTTTTCTGAGTCTCCTCGAAATCAGCAGCGTTACCAGCATAAGCACGGCATGTTACGCCAAGAGCCTCAATCTCCTTGCGAGTAGCCTCCAAGCCTGCAGCCATATCATCGTTGAGTACGAGATCTGTGAATGCAATGTTAGCACCCTCAGAAGCAAATTTCATAGCGACAGCCTTACCGATGCCGCGTGCTGCACCTGTAATAAGGGCAGTCTTACCTGTTAATAATCCCATTTTCTTTATATTTAATTAATTTTCAATAAATTACAATTTAACACCCGATTTACCCAAAGCACCATATACTACCTTGGCCACCAAAGGCCTACTAGACTCAACGTTCAAGCCATGACCTAAACGGCCATAGATAAAAGGCACTTCCAAACCTTTGATACAATAATGCGTAATATCGGCAACCAAGTCTATGTTATCAATATCAAACTCTCCATTCTCCTTGCCTTCAGCATAAACTTTTCTAAAGATTTCAATCTCATCCTCATCAAAGTTTTTACGTGCTTTTTCAACCATCCAAATATTGCGGAAGAACTCTGCACGCAAATTACCATTGCGCACTACAGTTTCCTTAATCATGCTTAAATGAGTGTAAATAAGCTCTATAATTTTATCTTGAGGACGCATCTTGCAACTAGCAACTTCATCCAACTTTTCAGAAAGTCTATCCAACTCTGATTCTATGACTGCATAGTAGACGTCCTCCTTCCTACTGAAATAGGTATAAAGCGTACGACGTCCTTTGCCAGATGCCACAGCGATATCATTCATTGTGGTATTAGCAATACCGTTCTTTGCGAAAAGTTGCCTAGCAACATCGACAAGTTTCTGTCTAGTTTTGGATATTGACATACCGAAATCCTTCCTTAGTTAATTGATTGCACATTAAATAATTTGTGTGCAAAAGTAGTGAAATCATTCGAGATAAGCAAATATTTAATGTTAAATAAACAAATTAAGAACATAAAAAAACGGATAAGATGTTGTATTCCAACTTCTTACCCGATACTAGTTGCGGCGGCAGGACTCGAACGTGCGACCTCCAGGTTATGAGCCTGGCGAGCTACCAACTGCTCCACGCCGCGATGTAACCAACCCATTTCTGAATTGCGAGTGCAAAGGTACTACTTTTTTTGCTAAGGACCAAACATATTGTCAAAAAGTTGCCTAAATTTAACGGTTTTTAAGTATATAAGTAACAAAATGTAGAGAAGAGGGAAAATCCTGGGTAAAAAACAAGTCCGATTGCTCTATAAAAGAGAAATCGGACTCTATAAAATGAATTACTTTTTCAAAAGCTTCATAACTTTCTCAAAATAGCGTTGGGTACGTTTCACACTATAATGATTACCACCATTCCATGAACGTATCGCTTGTTCGATACTATTAAGAGGATTGTGAACTGATTGCATCAGCAGAAACATCTCCTTCGATTTGGAGATACTGAATCTATCTGCCAACGTGTAACGCTTCTTGCTTTTCTTCTTCTTCAAGATGTTGTTACATTCTGTCACCAAAATTGGAGTAATCTGCATTACTCCTACAGAGTTACCACTTTTTGCCTTAGGGTTACCCTGACTCTCTACCTGAATTATCGCCTCCATCACTGGATCCCAATCAAACTCATTATTAGTAGAGGAACCATTTCCATTTGAATCTGTAGCAGCCGACGCTGTACATACGTTTACGGTCAACATCAAGATGCCGACCAAGATCATTGCTATTCTCTTCATATTATTTGTTTTATGGAACCTGAAAAGCTGAACTACAACATCAGAGATTTCGCGATGGCAACTTGTGAGAAAAAGAAAGGCTGCTCATCTCAGTCCCGTTAGATACCTTAACGGATACCTTCTCACACAAAAAAAGCACAAGATACTGGTATCCTTATTCTTATCGTTTGCAAAGATACAAAAAAAAATCGGGATATGCAAGTAATCTATTGATTATCAGCTATATTTTTAATTATTAAACACTTTATAACAAAACTACTTGATGTAAGTAAAAGAGGTCAAACTTCCCAAAGACATAATAATTACGCAAGATGAGATATAAAATCCGTAAATCCGTTTTAGTTCGTAGAACAAATAAAAAAAGCCTCAGAAATCTTTCAAAATCTGAGGCTTTTGATTGAAAGGAGGCGGCTACC
>DHMR01000060.1:6936-7437 GCA_002405875.1 bacterium UBA4637 | reverse complement strand
GTGGTTGATGTCGTAAACTGGCTGGTAGAGTTCCTTCTTGATTTGCTCACGAAGGTCCTCGTCGTTGATCTCGTGGTCGTACTCACGCTTCACGTCAGTACCCTTCTCCTTAGCCAACTCATACTGGAGCTCGCACATAGGCTTGATAGCCTCGGCAGCCACCTTGAGGGCGCCGATGAGATCCTGCTCAGAAACCTCCTTCATCTCGCCTTCCACCATCATGATGTTGTCCTTGGTAGCACCCACCATGATGTCCATGTCGGCCTCCTCCATCTGCTGGAAGGTAGGGTTAACGACATACTCACCATTGATACGAGCCACACGAACCTCAGAGATATAGTACTCGAAAGGAATATCTGAACAAGCCATGGCAGCTGAAGCAGCGAAACCTGCGAGGGCATCTGGCTGGTCAACACCATCGGCTGAGAGCAACATTACCTGTACGTAAACTTCTGCATGGTAGTTAGAAGGGAAAAGTGGACGCAATGCACGGTCCACGAG
>DHMR01000060.1:0-6810 GCA_002405875.1 bacterium UBA4637 | reverse complement strand
GCAGCACTGTACTGCTCACGATAATCTACTTGCAAAGGCATGAAATCTGTACCCGGAACTGCATCCTTTGCTGCACAAACAGTTGCGAGAAGCACTGTGTTACCCATGCGGAGAACCGCAGCACCATCAGCCTGTTTTGCAACTTTTCCGGTTTCAATTGTGATGGTTCTTCCATCAGGCAACTGAACACTTTTTGTAATTACGTTCATCTAATTTTTAAAACTTATTGTTTTGTCTAACATCTAATATCTAAAACGCTGCAAAGATACCTTCTTTAATTATTAATAAACGAATAAATGGGCAACAATTTTCAACATTTTCAAATTATTTATCTATCTAAGATGCATTATTCACAATTTTATTGCTACCTTTGCAGTCGATAATTTTGCAAAATATTAAAATTCATGAAGATATCTAGATTCTTTTCAGTGGCAGTGATTATGGTAGCTGCGCTGGCTTTCACTTCTTGCAACAACAAGAAATTCCACATCAACGGCAACATCACCGATGCCAAGGACTCCATGCTCTACCTGGAGAACATCAGCCTGAACGGACCGGTGAAGATTGACTCTGTGAAACTGGGCGAGGACGGTGCCTTCGTATTCGACGAGAACGCCATGGACTCCATCACGCCAGAGTTCTATCGTCTGCGCATCGCCAACCAAAGCATCAACCTCAGCATCGACTCTACCGAGACCGTCACCGTAAAGGCCGCCTATCCACAGATGAGCTACAAATATGAGGTGGATGGTTCTGAGAACTGTAGCAAAATCAAGGAGCTGTCGCTCAAGCAAATGAATCTACAGAACAACATCAACGGCATCGTGAAGAACCCTAACATCGGCGTAGACTCTGCCAATGTCATCGTGGCTCGCATGCTCGAAGCCTACAAGCAAGACATCAAGACCAACTATATCTTTAAGGCTCCAATGAAGGCATACTCTTACTATGCCCTCTTCCAAACTGTCCAGTTGGGCAACATGAACAGCCTTATCTTCAACCCTCGCAACAGCAAGGAAGACGTAAAGGTGTTTGCCGCCGTTGCCACGAGCTGGGACACTTACTACCCTGGCGCCGAACGAGGCAAGAACCTCCACAACATCGCCATCCAGGGCATGAAGGATATCCGCATCATGGAGAACCAAGTGGCCGAGCAGAAGATTGACGCCAGCAAGGTGAGCGTGAACGGCTGCATCGAGCTTGCCCTACAAGACAACAAGGGCATCACCCGCCGACTCTCCGACCTCAAGGGCAAGGTCGTATTGCTTGATTTCCACCTCTTCGCCAGCAGCGAGAGCACCAAGCGCATCATGATGCTGCGCGAGCTCTACAACAAATACCACGCAGCTGGATTGGAAATCTACCAAGTATCCGTAGACCCTGACGAGCATTTCTGGAAGACATCAACTGCCGCACTGCCATGGATTTGCGTACGCGATGAGAACGGCATCCAGGGTCAGAGTCTCCAGCTCTACAATGTGCAGAGTATCCCTACCTTCTTCCTCATCGACCGCAGCAACACCCTGCAGGCTCGCGACGCACAGATCAAGGATATCGACGCTGCCATTAAAAACTTATTGTAAGCAAAACAGTAATGAGAAATGACCCATTTCTCATTACTAAATATAAACTTAATACACTAAAAAAAATGAACAAGAAATCATGGGCATTGGCTGCCTTGGCACTTGTTTGCACAGGTGCACAAGCCAAAGTGAAGTTGCCACACATTCTGAGTGACAACATGATTATCCAACAAAACGCAGAAGCCAACCTCTGGGGATGGGACAAACCTGGGACAAACGTCGAGGTATCTACCTCATGGTCTTCCCAAAAGTACTCCGCCAAGACCGGAAAGGATGGCAAGTGGACCGTAAAGGTGCAGACACCGAAGGCTAGCTACGCACCACTCTCCATCACGTTCGACGATGGCGAAAAGACCACCCTCAACAACATTCTGGCTGGAGAGGTATGGGTTTGCGCCGGACAGAGCAACATGGAGATGCCTGTGAAGGGATTCGGCAACTGCCCTGTGCAAGGTTACAACAAGGCGGTGCTCGAAGCCAACAACTACAAAGGCGTGCACTATGTGAAGATACCTAGCGTGATGAGCAGCAAGCCTTTGGATGATGCCAACTGCGAATGGAAGGTAATCAATCCAGAGACCGTGGGCGACGCATCAGCCACAGGATATTTCTTTGCCCAAGTAGTCAACAAGGCATTGGACGTGCCAGTAGGACTGGTGATGGCAAACAAGGGCGGAAGCCGTGTGGAAAGCTGGCTCGACCGTGACTATCTGAAGAAGAACACCAAGGAAGAACTTGATTCAGCCAAGATGTCAAAGAATCCAAAGTTTGGATATGATTATCTCTACCCTCTCCTTTGGGGCAACGGCACCTTCCACCCTATCCTCAACTATAGCGTGAAAGGAATCATCTTCTACCAAGGCTGTTCCAATGTTGGCGACCCAGCAGGTCAGTACACCAAGCGCCTAGCCGACCTCGTGGCACAATGGCGCAGAGACTTCAAGCAGGGCGAACTGCCTTTCTACTTCGTACAGATAGCACCTTACCATAATGGAGATGTCAATGGCGACTGGGGTCCAAGGCTCCGTGAGCAGCAGTTCAATGCAGCTAAGATAATCCCTAACAGCGGCATCATCTGCACAGAAGATTTGGTTTATCCATACGAGAAAGAGCAAATCCACCCTTGCCAAAAGCAGCCTGTAGGCGAGCGACTTGCCTTGCAAGCCCTCAGCAAGACCTATGGCATGAAAGGACTCTTCTCAGAGAGCATGACCTTCAAGGAAATGAAGATTGTGGGCGACACCGTCAAGGTTCACTTCGACAACACTTACGGAGCCTACAACCGTTTTGAGGACATTCAGGGATTCGAGGTAGCAGGAGAAGACAAAGTGTTCCATCCGGCAACCGCCAAGCATTTTTGGCAGCCAGGCAGCGACCCTTGGAACGAGTGTATCGTCGTAACCAGCCCTGAGGTCAAGAAACCAGTGGCACTGCGCTATTGCTTCCGCAACTTCCAGCTCGGCAACATGGCGAACGCAGGCGGTCTGCCCCTCTTCCCATTCAGAACAGACAATTGGTAAGATATAATATGGCTCACGTATTAGATAAATTCAAGTATTGTCCCGCATGTGGCTCACATCACTTTGAAATCAACAATTTCAAAAGTAAGAAGTGTTCCACATGCGGGTTCACTTATTATGCCAACCCCAGCAGTGCAACCGTAGCCTTCATCCAAAACGAGAAAGGTGAGTTGCTGGTAGTACGCCGTAAGAACGAACCAGCCAAAGGCACGCTCGACTTGCCTGGCGGTTTTGTAGACATGGACGAGACTGGCGAGGAAGGCGTCAGCAGAGAAGTAAAAGAAGAGACAGGCTTGGAAGCCACAGAAGTGACTTATCTGTTCAGCATTCCCAATCTCTATCTCTACTCAGGTTTTCTGGTTCACACCCTAGATATGTTCTATCGCGTGAAAGTCAAAGACTTATCCCATGTCGAAGCCATGGATGACGCTGCTGAATACTATTGGATTCCGCTCTCCGAGCTTCACCCAGAAGACTTCGGATTACAATCCATCAATAACGGTGTAAGGCGTTTTCTTGTTAAAAAAGACAAAAAAAACACCATATAATAAGGTATAAGCGAAAAGTTTATTTACTTTTGCCAACCGAAAAGAAATTGTGTAGAAGCTTATGCAAGAAAATTTAGTTATCGTCGAGAGCCCTGCAAAGGCTAAGAAAATCGAAGAGTTTTTAGGTAAAGACTATAAAGTGATGTCTTCTTACGGTCATATTCGTGACCTGAAGAAAAAGGAACTTAGTATAAACGAGAAGACCATGGAACCCGATTACGAGATTCCAGAGGAAAAGAAAAAACTCGTTACTGAACTGAAGTCAACAGCGAAGAAAGCCAAGAAGATTTGGTTGGCATCCGATGAGGATCGCGAGGGAGAAGCCATTAGCTGGCACCTTTGCGAAGTACTTGGTTTGGATGAGGCGAAGACAAGCCGCATCGTCTTCCATGAGATTACCAAGCCAGCCATCCTTGACGCCATAGAGCATCCACGCCATCTGGACATGAACTTAGTGAATGCCCAGCAGGCTCGTCGTGTGCTCGACCGTCTGGTGGGTTTCAAACTTTCTCCTGTGCTTTGGCGCAAGGTGAAGCCAGCCCTCTCAGCCGGCCGTGTACAGAGTGTTGCCGTTCGGCTGATTGTGGAGCGCGAGCGAGAAATCCAAAAGTTCGAGTGTGAACCCTACTATCGCATCACCGCCATCTTCGTCTTGATAAGCAACGAGGGCAATGCGTCGGAAGTGAAGGCAGAACTAGACCAGCGATTCAAGACCCATGAGGAGGTAGAAGCCTTCCTTGAGAAATGCAAGGATGCGAAATTTACAGTAGAGGCTGTGAGCAAGAAGCCTTTGAAGCGCACACCTGCGCCACCATTCACCACTTCTACTCTCCAGCAGGAAGCTGCCCGCAAGCTCGGTTTCACGGTAGTACAGACCATGATGATTGCCCAGCGCCTCTACGAGAGCGGACGTATCACCTACATGCGAACCGACAGTGTAAACCTCTCCTCTCTCTGCACCAATGCAAGCAAAGACGAAATCGTCAAGGTATATGGCAGCGAGTATAGCCACCCTCGTGCTTACCACACTCACTCCAAGGGCGCACAGGAAGCACACGAGGCTATACGTCCTACATACATGAGTGCTACCACGATAGAAGGCACTAGCCAGGAAAAGCGTCTCTATGAACTCATCTGGAAGCGCACCATCGCCTCACAGATGGCCGACGCACAGATAGAGAAGACCACCATCACCATCAACCTCGACAATACTGGAGAAAAATTCATTGCCAGCGGAGAAGTTGTAGCTTTCGATGGTTTCATCAAGGTTTACCGCGAGTCTACTGACGATGAAGAGAACAACGAGGACGCAACACATATCCTGCCAGCGATGAAGGAGGGTGACGAATTACAGCGTCGAGAAATCATCGCCACAGAAAGGTTCTCGCAGGCACCTGCTCGATACACCGAGGCCAGCCTCGTAAAGAAACTGGAAGACTTGGGTATCGGTCGTCCTTCAACCTACGCACCTACCATCAGCACCATCCAACAACGTGAATATGTTGTCAAAGGCGACAAGAGCGGCGAAGAGCGCTCTTTCACCGTAGACTCACTGAAGGGCATCAAGATTACCCAGAAAATAAAGAAGGAAATGGCTGGCTCAGAAAAAGGCAAGCTCTTACCTACCGACATCGGTACTGTGGTAAACGATTTCTTGATGGAGAATTTCCCAAACATCATGGACTATAACTTCACTGCCAACGTAGAGCAGAAGTTCGATGACATTGCCGAAGGCAAGACCGACTGGATCAAGTGGATGAAGCAGTTTGACAAGGGATTCGAACCTGAGGTAAAAGAAGTGATGAACGCTCGCAGCGAGCATAAGGCCGGCGAACGCGAGCTCGGTAAAGACCCTAAGACAGGCAAGCCGGTATTCGTGAAGATAGGTCGCTTCGGTCCTGTCGTGCAGATAGGTACGGCCGAAGACAAGGACAAGCCTCAGTTTGCACAAATGCCTTCAGACAAGAGCATCGAGACCATTACGCTAGAAGAGGCTCTAGAACTGTTCAAGTTGCCACGCGAGGTAGGCGAGTATGAGGGCTCTCCTGTAACAATCGGTGCCGGAAGATTTGGTCCATACGTTCTCCACAACCGCAAGTATGTATCCATCCCGAAGGACGAAGACCCGATGAGCATCACCTTGGACAAGGCCATAGAGTTGATCAACGAGAAGCGTCAAGCAGAGCAGAAGCGTCACATCAAGACCTTCGAGGAAGACAGCAAGATGGAACTTTTGAACGGTCGCTACGGTCCTTACATAGCTTACGACGGAAAGAACTATCGCATCCCTAAGAACAAGCAGGAGAATGTGGAAGCTCTTACTTACGACGAGTGCATGACCATCGTGAAAGAAGCACCAGAGCCAAAGGCTAGAGGCCGAAAGAAGTAAGCCACAACGCAGTTGGACAAGCATCTTGAATCATCAAGTAACAAGTATATAAAAGAAAATGAAGTCAATCATCATCATAGGATACATGGGAGCCGGCAAGACCACTGTCGGCAAAGCCCTTGCCAAGGAATTGGGCGTGATGTTCTACGACCTCGACTGGTATATTGAGAGCCGTATGCACAAAACCGTGAAGCAAATCTTCGACGAATCGGGCGAGGATGGCTTCCGCCAGATAGAGCACAACATGCTCCACGAGGTAGCCGAGTTTGAGAACGTAGTGGTAAGTTGCGGAGGAGGCACTCCTTGCTTCTTCGACAACATGGACTACATGAACCAACTGGGAGAGACCGTCTATCTGAAGGCATCGCCAGAAACACTCTATGCCCACCTGAAGATGGGCAAGGGGGTAAGACCGCTGCTGCTCAACAAAACACCCGAAGAAGTGCAAGTCTTCATCAAAGAACAGCTCAAGCAGCGTGAGCCCTTCTACGAGAAGGCAAAGCACATCATCGACATCAATGTGATGGATAACTTCGACAAGATAAACCATACCGTGAAGCAAGTACGAAACTTGCTCAATGTATAGGAAAGCATAAAGCCAAAGGCAAGTAGCCACAACAACTACTCACCTTTGGCTCATATCATATAGATATACAATATTAATTATAACACAGACTAATAAGCAAGACCAGAACAGAAAATGAAGAAATGGACCATTGAAGACTCGAAGGAGCTCTACAACATCAACGGTTGGGGCACCTCTTACTTTG